>JAFSOQ010000081.1 GCA_017446845.1 Selenomonadaceae bacterium
GACTTTAACAATGTCAGCGAAGAGGAGTTACAAAGGGTAGTCGAGCAACTGAATCGGCGACCGAGAAAATGTTTGGGTTATAGAACACCGGCAGAAGTATACTTTTCCACTATGTTGCACTTAGCTTGACTATTCAAGTGCCCAAAGAAAGTATGCAAAGAAAGGGCACCTCGCAGGGGCGTAAGGTTCGTTGCCCGCGCTCACAAATATTTTTGAGTTGGTGTTGCCGACGGTATTTGCATCACGCAAATGCGTCGGCGTGAGGCCGTCATCCGTGACGGCCTCTGAATACGTTAATTTAGCGACGTGAAGTTTCTTTGATACTTATTCTTTCGATTTTGGTTGGCTTATTTGTTTTGTCGTTCGTTTCAATCAGCACGGCACAATAGACGGCGGCTCCCTCGGCTACTTCAAATCTGCTCGGTCTGCCCGTCATGAATCTTTTTATCACGGGTTCAATCATCATGCCCAATATTGAATTTTCTGCGCCGACCATTCCCAAATCGGTTATGTAAGCGGTACCTTTCGGCAAAATTTTTTCGTCAGCGGTTTGAACGTGTGTATGAGTCCCGACAACCGCTGTGATTCGTCCGTCGAAATAATGCGCAAAGGCAAGCTTTTCGCTGGTCGCCTCGGCATGAAAATCTGCCAAGATTATGTCGCAATCCTTTTCGATAAATTTTAAAATCCTTTCGGTCAGGCGGAACGGGTCATCCATAGGCGGTTGCATGAAAGTTCTGCCCGCCATATTAATCACGCCGACTTTTTTCTTGCCGACGGGATAAATGCAAAAACCTTTGCCGGGCGTATCTTCAGGGTAATTTGCGGGACGGAGCAGAAAAGGTTCGGTGTCGATAATTTCCATGACTTTCGGATTATCCCAAATGTGATTCCCCGTTGTCACGACATCTGCGCCGCCTTTTATCAGCTCGTTAAAAATACTCGGCGTCAAGCCTTTGCCGTGAGCAGCATTTTCCCCGTTGACGACTACAATATCTATTTTACGTGTATGCTTGAGTTCGGGCGTTTGCTCCATAAAAAAATATCTGCCGGGTCTCCCGACAACATCGCCAACCATTAAAATTTTCAAAAAAAATCGCCTCTCTCCTAGCGGGCATACACTACAACGCGTTCATGCTCGCGCACACCGACCAATCGTCCTTCCACTCGCAGTTGACGCATGTTATTTAAACATTGCTCCAAATAATTTTCCTGCGCTATCAGATATTCTTCGTCGTGGAAAAAGTTTTCGTCGTATTCTTCAATCAAACGGTCGCCGAAATAATTCGCCGCCAATTCCGTCAACAAAGACAGTTCTCGGCAAGTCAAAGTTGCCACATCGCGCCGCACATTCAAAAAGCACGTGCCGTAAACTCCTTCGACGTTAAGTTTAATCTTCGCGCCGCCCAAACCTTCCAAATGATGAAAAGTCTCCAACGACTCTGCCACATAAGCCAAAAACTGCTCGAAATCTTCTTTGGAAAATTTCCCGTTTAATGCAAAGGAGAATTCAAGCGTCTCGCCTTTCGATTCGTAAGTCACTGATTGAACTGCAGGAAAAACCACCAAAATCGACGCCAATAACTGACTGGCATCGGGATTGGGTTTTTTTGTCCTCTTCAGAAAATCAAACACCGCTCCAACCTCCTTTGTAAGGGAAAAGGGATTGAGGAGCAGATTTATCCCCAATCCCCAATCTTGCTTTAAATTATTTTGCGTAATCGACTACGCGAACTTCGCGAATAATTGTCGCCCGAATTTGTCCGGGATAATCCAAATCTTTTTCAATCTTTTTAACAATATCGTGAGCAAGCGTGATTGCCGCCGCATCGTCAATTTTATCGGGCTTAACCATAACTCGAATTTCGCGCCCGGCTTGAATCGCAAAGCAACGTTCGACGCCCTCGAAGGATTCGGCAATTTCTTCAAGCATTTTCAGTCGCTTGAGATACATTTCCAAACTTTCGCGACGTGCGCCGGGTCTCGCTGCCGAAACTGCATCTGCCGCCGCAACCAAGACTGCCTCGACCGAAGTCGCTTCAATGTCTCCGTGGTGTGAGGCTATGGCGTTTATGACGAATTTATTTTCGCGATAACGTTTAGCCAAATCCGCGCCGATTGTCACGTGCGGTCCTTCAATCTCGTGGTCAACCGCTTTGCCTATGTCGTGAAGAAGTCCCGCGCGTTTAGCCAAATTCACGTCGACGCCGAGTTCACTCGCCATGATTCCTGCCAAAGCCGCCACTTCGATTGAGTGATTCAAAACATTTTGTCCGTAGCTCGTGCGATATTTCAACCGCCCCAAAAGTTTTATAAGTTCGGGATGAATTCCGTGCACTCCGACTTTAAATGTCGCTTGTTCGCCGGCTTCCTTCATGCGGCTATCGACTTCGCGGGTTGCTTTCTCGACCATCTCTTCAATTCGCGCGGGATGTATTCTTCCGTCTGAAATTAATTTTTCCAGCGCGACGCGGGCGATTTCCCTTTTGACAGGATCAAAGCCCGACAAGATGACGGCTTCGGGCGTGTCGTCGATTATTAAATCAATGCCTGTCAAAGTTTCCAGTGTACGAATATTCCTGCCTTCGCGTCCGATAATCCTTCCTTTCATGTCGTCGCTTGGGAGTGCAACGACCGATACTGTTGTTTCCGTCACGTGATCTGCCGCGCAACGTTGAATTGCCGAGCTTAAAATGTCACGTGCTTTTTTGTCTGCCTCGTCTCTGATTTGCGCCTCATATTCTTTAATTTTGAGTGCTTTGTCATGCTTTAAACTTTCTTCGACCTCGTCCATAAGAATATTTCGCGCTTCGTCTCTGCTCATCTCGGCAATGCGTTCAAGTTCTGCATCCTCCTTTTCCTGCATTGCGTCGAGTTGCGCCTGTGATTCATTTAGCCGCGCCTCTTTTTTACTCAGAAGAACTTCCTTTTTTTCCAGTGAATCCAGCTTCTTGTCAAGGTTCTCTTCCTTTTGCACAACACGTCTTTCTTGTCGGGAAAGTTCGTTGCGCCGTTCTTTTGTATCGCGGTCGAGATCCTGCCGCATTCTATGAATTTCTTCCTTAGCTTCAAGAATGGCTTCTTTTTTTTCTGCGTTGGATTTTTCTCGCGCCTCGTCGACGATTCGCCGCGCTTCTTCTTCCGCCGAGCCGATTTGAGCTTCGGCAGTTCTTTTCCGCGCCGTGTAGCCGCCGACTGCGCCGAGAATTATTGCAATGATGACTGCTGCGATTGTAATAGCGATAACACTCACCCCCCCAAAACTTTTTCTTGAATACCAAGATATTTTATAGATTGTCAAGGGATATGTCAAATGTTTTACCGCAAAAAAAGCCGCGTCATTTAACGTTTGCTTTGCTCTGAAAGTCGCTTTTTCAATCAAACAAATCATTGCGCGCGTCGCTAAAACTTTCAAGCTGAAATTTGCCATTCACGAACAAATAATTTAAAATTCTTTTGAGAACGAAGAAATTTTTTTGAGGGGTGATTGTATGGCAAAAACTTTTAACGCGGAAATTTTATCGAACGAGGAAGTTGCCGAAAAAATTTTCCGCTTGACGGTCGACGCGCCCGAACTCGCAGAAATTTCACGGGCAGGGCAATTCGTTCAAGTAAAAATTTCGGACGAATTCACTTTGCGACGTCCGCTCGGTATTGCCTCGACTGCAAACGGTAAAATAAAAATTTTTTATCGTTCAGTCGGACGCGGCACCGAAAAATTATCTGCGCGGCGTGCGGGAGAAAATTTAAACATTTTGGGCGCACTCGGCAACGGCTACACACCGCGCGACGGGAAAATTTTATTGGTCGGCGGCGGCATGGGTTTGGCTCCTCTGCTTTGCGCGGCAGAACAATTTTCTGCTGATATTTTAATCGGCGGCAGAACCAAAGACGAAGTTATCTTTTGGCAAGAGGAATTTCGTCCGCACGTCGAAAAAATTTCTGTCACGACCGACGACGGCTCCTATGCCAAAAAAGGTTTCGTGATTGATTTGCTGCCCGAAATTTTGTCGACGAGAAATTATTCGGCAATTTACACTTGCGGTCCCGAAATTATGATGCGCGGCGTTGCAAAATTCGCTGCGGAAAAAAATTTGCCCTGCGAAGTCTCATTTGAAAAGCGCATGGCTTGCGGGCTGGGCGCGTGTTTAAGTTGTTCGATTGACACTTCCGACGGGCGCAGAAAAGTTTGCAAGGACGGTCCCATCTTCGACGCAAGGAAGGTTTTCGATTATGCATATGATAATCAGAAAAATTGACGTAAAAACTGTCGTGACTAAATCAAATTTGCCCGTGAGCGATTATTCCATAAATCCTTACGTCGGTTGCTCGCACGCCTGCAAATATTGTTACGCAAGTTTCATGAAAAAATTCACCGGGCACGACGAAGAATGGGGCAATTTTCTCGACGTGAAGTTTTGGGACAAAATAAAAAATCCTCAACGTTACGCGGGCAAAAGTTTTTTTATGAGTTCCGTCACCGACCCTTACAATCCGCAGGAAGAAATTTACAAACGAACTCGCGAATTCCTCGAAACTTTTCAGGGCGTCGACATAAATTTGAGTTTGCAGACGAAATCAGATTTAATCCTGCGCGACCTCGATTTGATTAAAACTTTTAAAAATGTTCGCGTCGGTTTCAGCATAAACACTTTGGACGAAAATTTTAAAGACGATATGGACAATGCCGTTTCGATTGCACGCCGACTTGAGGCGATGAAAATTTTACACGAGGCTGGAATTAGGACAACGTGTTTTATCTCGCCGATTTTCCCAGGCATAACCGATGTCGTTGCGATAATCGACGCGACAAAAAATTTTTGTAATCTCGTTTGGCTGGAGAATTTGAACTTGCGCGGGAATTTCAAGCCGAAGATTTTGCAATACGTTAAAGAAAAATTTCCGGAACTTATGCCGCTCTATGACGAAATTTATCGGCGGAAAAATATGCGCTATTGGTTTGAGCTTAACGAAATTGTCGCCGACTACGCCGAAAAAAATAATTTGGAATACGTTCGCAATCGTGACGACCTGCAAAGAGATTTTGACGCGCCGCCCGTCATAGTAAATTTCTTTTTCCATGAGCAGATTAAAAAGCATCAATAATTTCAGGAGGTGAGGCGTTTGAATAATTTTTCCTTTCTTAATGACAAGCCCGAATATCGAAATTTTTCCAAAGATTGCATTGACGCGGAGAACGCCTTTGAAAATTCTTTCAACTCCTGCGTTAAACTCGTACGCTCGGCTCTTGAGGCGGCTGTCAAGTGGGTTTACTCGACCGATGATAAATTTTCCTCCGCGAATAATAACTTGTTCAATTTGATTTCAAATCCTTCCTTTGAATTGGCGGTCGGGAAAAATTTGGCGGATAAGCTCCATTACTGCCGCAAGGCGGGCAATGCGGCAATCCATAACGAAAAAGAATTTTCAGCGCAAGAAGCTATTACTTGCTTGAAAAATCTTTTCGACTTTGTTCAATGGCTCGACAGTCGCTACGGAGAAAATTTCACGCCGCGAATTTTTAATGCGGGTAAAATTCCTGTAAAAGACCCGACTTGGAAAAAAGCTCTCGAAGGTATCGGCGAAGCTGGCTTGAACATATTGTTTCCACTATTCCCAATTGTAAAGTTTGGCGTTAAAAAATTTTTAGGTAGGTGAGCCGCGTGAATAATTTTTCTTTCCTCAACGACAAGCCCGAATATCGAAATTTTTCCAAGGATTGTATCGACGCGGAGAAGGCTTTTAAAAGTTCGTATGATTCTTGCGTCAAATTGGTTCGGACGGCTTTGGACGCAGCGATTAAATGGGTTTACTCGACCGACAAAAATTTTTCTCCCGCGAATGATAACTTGTACGATTTGATTTCCAATAAAACTTTTGAACGGGCAATCGGCAAAGATTTGGCGGATAAACTCCACAACTGTCGCAAGGCGGGCAATGCGGCGATTCACAACGAAAAAGAATTTTCGGCGGACGAGGCTCGGCAATGCTTGAAAAATCTTTTTGACTTCGTGCAGTGGCTCGACAATCGCTACGGAAAAAATTTCAAGCCGCGAACTTTTAACGACGATAAAAATATTTTGCAAACGGAAATTTGCGGAATCAAACTCAACACGCCGATTTTTGCCGCGTCGGGAACTTTCGGTTTTGGCGAGGAGTTTGAAAACTTCGTCGACCTTAAAAGGCTCGGCGGCGTTATGGTTAAATGTATCACGCCAAAGCCGCGCAGAGGAAATGACGGCGTGCGAATTACCGAAACTCCGTCGGGAATGTTAAATTGTATCGGCTTGGAAAATCCCGGCGTCGAAAATTTTTTGTCGAAGATTTTGCCGCGCATTAAAGATAAAATGAACGTCGTCGTAAATGTCAGCGGCTCAAGCGTCGAAGATTATGCCAAGCTTGCAGAACTTCTTGACGCGGACGGCGTGGCGGCGATTGAATTGAATATTTCCTGCCCGAACGTAAAAGACGGCGGAATTATTTTCGGCACCGATGAGCGGCAGGCGGCTAAAGTCACGAATGCGGCAAAAAAATCTACGCGCAAGCCCGTTATCGTCAAACTCAGCCCGAACGTCACGGACATCACGAAAATTGCGCGGGCATGCGAATCGGCGGGCGCGGATTGTCTGTCGCTGATAAATACACTCATGGGCATGGAAATAAATATTCAAACCTGGCGACCGACGCTCGGAAATATTACGGGCGGACTTTCGGGCGGCGCGATTAAACCTGTGGCACTGCGCATGGTCTGGCAAGTTGCCAACGCCGTGAAAGTTCCGATAATCGGCATGGGCGGAATTCGTTCGGCTTCCGACGCGATTGAATTTTTCTTGGCGGGAGCTTCGGCAGTGGCAATCGGCACGGCAAATTTTGCGGAACCTTCAATCACAATGAAAATTGCCGACGACTTGGAAAAATACATTAAAAGTTGCGGCTTGAGCAATATTCGCGAGATTATCGGCAAAGTTAAGAGCTGTTGAAAAACTCTAACCGCAAATCATTCCACATTCCCAATTCCCAATAAAAAAAACTCCCTCGCGCCTTTCGGTTTGAAGGAGTTTTTTTTATTGGTCATCGATCATGAGAGAAATACATTTTTCGCGGGACGATCATACCGAGTTCGTCTTCCGCGATTTGTTTTATTCTTTGCGGCGATTTAAGCTGAGCGATTTCCACGCGCAGGCGTTCGTTTTCCAATTCGAGTTGTTGCGCTTGAGTTTGCGTGGCGACCAATGCATAACCGCGGCTCGCGCTGATTCCGCTGCGAATTACAACTGCCATTGCCAAAATCGTGAAGACTACGAAGAAAACTCGGCAACGCGACCTGAGCAGGTGATTGAGGCGCGGACGTTTTTTAATCAAAGTTAATTCGGCTTCGTTCGCGGAAATTTCTTGTTGAGCTGACGGTCTTGCTTTATGTTTTATCGGCATAGTACTCCTCCTTCGAGTTGCGTTGAAAGTTTCTATCGATCTCACGCTCGCCAATTTTTTCGGCGACGCGCAGTTTTGCTGATTTTGCGCGGCTGTTCAATTCAATTTCCTGCGGCGTCGGAGTTTTTGCTTTACCGAGGATTTTTATTTGAGCCTTGTGGTTGCAAACACATACGGGGAAATTTTTCGGGCAAATGCAACCTTGAGCAAGCGTTCTGAAGGTTTCTTTAACGATTCTGTCTTCGAGCGAGTGGAAAGTTATTACTGCGAGTCGTCCGCCGATTTTTAGTCGGTCGACGGTGTTCTTTATTGAGTTTCCTAAAATTTCAAGTTCGCCGTTGACTTCGATTCGGATTGCTTGAAAAATTCTTTTTGCGGGATGACCGCCGTTTTTGGTTCGCGGGACGGTCTGTTCAACCAGCTTGACAAGTTCCGCAGTTGATTCAATCGGGGAAATTTTTCTTGCACGGCATATGGCGACGGCAATTCGTTTAGAAAATCTTTCTTCGCCGTATTCGCGGAAAATTTTTATCAAGCGGTCTTCGTCGTAAGTGTTAATCACATCGTGCGCGGTCAAAGTTTTTCGTCTGTCCATGCGCATATCGAGTGGAGAATTTTTCATGTAAGAGAAGCCGCGCTCCGCCGTGTCGATTTGATAAGAAGAAATGCCGAGGTCGAAAAGTGCGCCGTCGATTTTTTCTATTCTGAGGTTGTCGAGAACTTTGTCGAGGTTACTGAAATTATCGCGCACAATTTTTATTCCGCAAGCCAAGCCCGATAAATTTTTCGTCGCGGTCGAGATTGCGTCCTCATCTTGGTCAAGCCCGATAATCAATCCGTTTTTGTCGAGCAACTTACCAATCGCCAGCGAATGTCCTGCGCCTCCCAATGTGCAATCAAGATAAATTCCGTTCGGTTTTACGACGAGTGCGTTTAAAACTTCGTTGAGCATAACACTCTTGTGCACAAAGTTCAACGTCCCATCGCTCCTCAAAAATATTTTAGTTTTACTTCGCCCTGAACGGAAAATTTCCTTTAAGCTTTGCAAAAAAATTTTTCAGTATAAATTCATTGACCTTAAACTTTTAGATGATATAATTTTCGGCAACTCAAAGGAGGAATTTTTTATGAAGATTACAAAAGAAATGAACATAGTCGAAGTCGTGCAACGCTATCCGGATACCATGATGGTTTTCATGTATGCGGGCATGGGTTGTTTCGGTTGCCACGCGGCGCAATTTGAAAGTATTGAGGAAGGCGCGCTGGTTCACGGCATTGACCCCGATAAACTTGTCGAGGCTCTCAACGAAATTGTTGACGCGTCCGACGAGGCTGAGGCAGAACTTGCGGGCGTTGCGGCTAAATAATCCCCTCTTTGTCAAAGTGTGGACTACGCAGAACCACTTAAGCTGATTCGGCTAATCAAAAGAAAGGGCACCTTTTTTCAGTTAGGAGTTAGGAATTAGGAACTGGGAACTGGAAAAAACCCTAACTCCTAACTCCTAACTGATAGAAGTCCATGATGGTCTCTGATTTCGTTCGTTGATTGTCTTCGATTTATTAATCTCTAAAAGAAACTTTGTCGAAATTTAATTTGTCGAGTTCGCGAGCTTTCGGAGGTTTGGCGGGATAGCCCAAAGATAAAATCGATTGACACGCAAAATTTTCCGGGAAATTTAAAATCCCGCGCAGATAATTTTCGCTCGTCGAATCGTCTTCAGCCTCGCGGTTGCGGACTTGAATCCAGCAATTTCCTATTCCCAACGAAGTCGCCAAAAGTTCCATGTTCATCATCGCGACGCAAGAATCTTCAACGAACGTGTCGGATTTATCTTTGTCGGCAATAACGACGACAGCAGCCGCCGCGCCTTCCAACATTTTTGCGACGCCTTTACGACAGTGTGACATTTTTTCCAACAGCTCACGATTTTTGACGACGATAAATTCGCAGGGATATTTCGAGTGACCGCTCGGAGCAAGCAATGCCGCGCTGACAATTTTTTTTAAATTCTCGTCGGAAATTTTTTCCTCGGTGTAGCGTCGGATACTTCTGCGCGAACGCATGACTTCCAGCATTTCCATAATCGATACGACCTTTCTAAAAAATTAAGTCGGAGACCTTCGCAAGCCTCCGACTTTTTTTATTGAGTTTGCGGATTTTATTTGGTTGCCGCGGGAACCAGACTGTCAACCTCTTTTGCCTTGAGAACATTTTTGGGAATCTCAAAAACTTTTTTGGCGGCGGGGTCGGTGAGATAAGTCGTATAGGCGCGAATTTCACTGTAATAGGCAACCGTTTCAAGAAGTTGATTTATTTCGTCGGGCAACTGTTGATTCGGGTCATTGAGTATGGCGCGTGCCAACTCTTGAATAAATCCCGAAAATTGATATTGCATTGCGATAGTGTGCCAATCGCGCTTATCAATCGTCCACATGTACCACATATCGGCATTGCGGAACGCGGTGTCAAAATAATTTATGGCAGCTTCTTGAACCGGATTGGAATTCGGGTCGGGATTTTCCTCAACCTTTGCCTTGAAAGAATCTGCCATGCGGTCGCCGTCAATTTTGATAAGCATAATGCGGCGGTTTTCGTTTTCCTGCAAGATTGTAACTTCTTTGGTGTCGGCGATTATCTCTTCAATTTCGGCGTCGGTCGGCGTGGCAACCATGTCCATTATTCCGGCGGCGAGAGTCGGCGTAGTGAATTTTTCCCATTTCTTATCCGCTTTGAAATAAATCGTCATGTCTTTGCCGATCTGCGTCATATAAAAGGGAATGGTTTTATCCGTGACGGTGCCGTCGTCATTGTTAATCCAAAGCGAAAATTCTCCCGTCGATTTAAAGGCATCGTTTTCAATCATGCCCAAAACTTCCAGAGCACCTTGAACTAACGGCGACGCGAAGAAAATATCCTGTCTGAAAATATTATCTTTGGATTCGGTCGCATCAGCGGTCAATGCCTCGCGAAAAGCTTTAATGCCCTCCGAGTTCGGGTCGTCCGCCGCGAATGTCTTCGCAGGGAAAATTACCGCGCACAGCACGAATATCGCCATGCAGAAGTTAAAAAATTTTTTCATCAAAGAACCCTCCTTTTAGGATTTAGGGAAAAAACTTGTCCCTTACTCCTTGTCCCTATCATCTGATTTTTTTGCCGAAGTCTTCAAAGAACGAATTGCAAATTCTGCCGAACATGCCCTTTTGCGCCTGAAAATCTTCGCGGTCGCGAACGTCCTTGCGAGCAAAAATCATCCGATTGTTACGAGCTTCATAAACTTGCATGGAAACTTGAACAGTCGACACGTCAACGCGTTCCGGCGGATAAGTCACGGGAACTTGAATATAACGAGTTTCTTCGAGACGATTGCCGTATCTGTCGTAATAGGTGTAAGTTTCTTTTTTCTGTTCCCAAACTGTGCGCGCCGGTCTGACGTAAGAATTATTTGCCCAAGTGTCAACGTTGGCGAAAACTCCCGCGTCGGCAATTCGATAAGCATTGTCCTCAATGATTTTGCGAGCGCGTTGCGGATTGGAATAAGCCATGCTTTCCAAATCCATGCCGAGTTGATAGCCGAGCGCACGACGCGCCTCCGCCTCCGTTATGATGTTGCATCTGAGATTTTTGCGGGCGTTCTGGACAAAAGTATCCTGCATATTGCGCATTGAAATCGACCCGCCGTAATCTGCGCCGCGACTTGCCGTCACATCAAAAACGATAACGGTTCGGATATTTCGGAAATAAAAATTCCTGTCGAACCAGTCGGTTTTTTCGGCGGAAACATTTTGCGACACACTCATAATCGCCAGCAAAAGAATCACGCCGAAAAATTTTTTTAAGAACATAAAATCACCTCCAAAAAATTATTTTGTAAAGCCGACACTCTGCGCGAGTAAAATAATTTTATCGGCAGAAAGTTTGGCGACTATTCTAAATTCTTCGCGATTGATTGAGCCGCGCACGCAATTTCCCAAGCCTTCGGTCTGTGCAACAAGCGCGACGTTTTGAACCATTGCGCCGATTGTCACGTTAGCGGAATAAATTTGGGATTCACGCGGCGGCGTTCTGTTTGCACTTTTCCAAGCTTCGGGCGTCTCGACGTAAACCAGATTGAGAGCCGCCTTGCTCACGAAAGATTGACCCGTCGTCGTCGCGGAACGATAATCACCTTCGGCAATCAAATTGAGTTTGTGATTTTCAACGTCGTAAAGATAAATTCCTTCCTTGGTCACGGCGTAGACTTCGACGGAATAAACACCATTGGCGACGGGAACTGTGCGCTTGCCGTTATCGCGATTGATTCCGTTCGCCGCCCAAAGAATTTTCGACATCTGCGCGGGCGTCAAAGCTTTGTCGACGAAATTTCTGGCGGACTGCCGTTGATTGAGCGCGTCCATGACAGTAAGTTTGGCATTCAAATTCGGCGGCGGCAAAATCATATCGCCCGACGCGGTGCAAGCAGTCGTTGACATAAGCATTACCGTCAACGCCACTAAAAATTTTTTCATAACAACTCCCCATTTCTAATCCTCATTACGCAAATTTATAATCGAAGTATTTATTCCCGCCGTGTTTTGATAATCGAACGCGCCGTTTTTATCGGTTATGTTTTTGACGAGCCGAAGCCCGAATACTTCTTTATCCGGTTGCACGGGTTCCGAAATAATTTTTTCCATTTCCTTACGCGGGTCGAAAGAATCATTATCGTCGTAAATTCTGATGTTCAAATCTTTTTTGAGCGTAACTCGAACGTACGAGTTACACAACTCCTCTGACTTGGTGCCGTAAGTTATGATGTTGTTCAAAAGTTCTTCCGTAATGATACTCGCAAAAGTTGAGCACTTGACAGTTACATTGTTAGCCTTGCAGAAGTTCATGACCTCTTGCAAAATATTTGAGACATCTTCCAAAAAAAAGAACGCGCGTTCAAGGGTCGGAACTTCGCCAAATTTTTTGTCGACCTTTAACCAATCGTCAAGCTTGAAAGTCACTTTGCCGGCATTGTAGAAGACGGAACCGGCAATAATCGTCAAGCAAACAATTTCTGTTGCGGGGAAGGCAAGCCACACCGCGTCGGAGCCGATAAAGGGCACGAACATTACCGACAAGACAGCCATCATTACATTTTCAAAGAGCGGCATTCCGTCGACAAGCCAAGCGTCTTTATGTTGGGTGCGATATTCTTCTTTAAGATTGTAAGCGCGCATAAAAATTCCGCAAATGCCGTTGAGTACCAAGAAACTTGGGAAAAGCCAAAGCATGCGTTTCGAGATAGACCAAGCTTCTTCCGTCGGGGAAAAATAAATTTCGGTTATGTCGTCAGCGGCAAACATCAACGACAACATTGCCAAGCCGGAAAGTAAAATGCAACTCTTCAGAGCCAATCGGGCGGATTTTATAAAGGCACCTCTGTCTTTGGCGGCATAGTGTACGCTGCCCAACGAGCCGAATGCGTCCGCATGACCGGCAGGTATCGCGCCCAACATGCCGCAGAAAGTTCCTTGCACACTCATAACCATAATCGCGGAATCGCCGACGCTGCTCATAAGCGTTAAGTTCATGATGTAAGCCTTGAGCGTTATGCCGAGATTGAACGTGAGCGACGGCTTGCCGATTTTTGCACACTCCACCAATTCGCCCCAACGAATATTGGAAAAAGTCGTTTTACCCCAACCGTATTCGACAAGAAATTTTCTGAGGACGTAAGCGCAAGTTATAAGATAACTCAGCGACGTCGCCAAGCCCAAACCAAATGCGCCCATGTCTGACCAAACAGCCAACAGCATATCGAAACACACATTAAGGACGCACATTAGCGCAATGCTGGTTTTGGAAATTTTTTCGTTGCCGTTGAAGTTGAGGAACCACAGCAACAGCGGATAAAGTGCTTGCGCGATTATGCTGAACAAGTAGCCGGCAATGTAATCTTGCAAAACAATCGCCGTATGACCTTGCGCACCGAGAATTTCTGCCAAAAGTGCTCGTCCGAAGAAAAATCCTACAGAAATTATTATGGCAATCGCGCCGAGAAAAAGTATCGCGCTGTCGAAAATAGCACGCAAACTTTCATTGTCGCCGCGTCCGCGATATTGTGCGCAAAGTATTTGCACGCCAATGATAATAATCCAAACCAAGCTGATTATCGTGATTATCGGCACGAAAAATCCCATGGCGGCTTGAATCGAACTGTCCAAAAAAATTCCGACTATCGCGCTGTCAATGAAGGGATTAAAAAAATACGCGAGCTTTTCCGCAATGCTGACAAAAAGTAAATTCGCGAAAGATTTTTTGATAACGGTTTGCTTTGTCTGTTGCGCTCGGATATTTTTTATTTCGAGATCGCGTTCATGCAATAAATCCATAAATTTTAACTCCTACTTCCTAATTAGGATTTAGGATATAGGATTTAGGATTTAGGGATTTGTGCACGGGTTTTTCTCTAACTCCTAACTCCTAACTCCTAACTGAATAATAGCCTCCTGCCTCAAGGAATTTGCAATACTCTTCGACGGCAATGACAAAATTCGTGAAACCTTCCTTGTAACCTGCCGCCTGAATTTTTTTCATGTCGGCTTCGGTGTAGCTCTGATATTTGCCGCGCAGTTCGTCGGGGAATTCGCAATAGGTCGTTCTCATTTTGGAATGCATTGATTCAATCATCGCTTTAGCCACGTCGTTGAAGGTGTGCGCGTGACCCGTGCCGCAGTTGTAAATTCCGTTGGCAATCGGATTGTCCAAGCACCACAGATTAATTTTGGCGACGTCCTTAACGTAAATGAAGTCGCGTTTCTGTTCGCCGTCCTTGTAACCGTCCGTGCCTTTGAAAAGTCTGGGACCGCCGCCGAGTTTCATGCGCTTATAAATCTGATAAAAAATCGACGCCATTTTTCCTTTGTGACCTTCTTGCGGACCGTAAACGTTAAAATATCTCAAGCCGATAATTTTGCTGTCAAGCTTGGCGATAAATTGTCTGACGTAGCGGTCGAACATCAACTTGGAAAAAGCGTAGGGATTTATCGGAGCCTCGCAAATTTCTTCCTCGCGAAAACCTTTCTTGCCCATGCCGTAAACCGACGCACTCGACGCGTAGATAAACGGAATTTTTTTCCTGATACAGAGTTTGAAAAGTTCTTTGGAGTATTCGTAATTACTGCGCATCATGAAGTTGACGTCGTATTCCATGGTATCCGAACATGCGCCTTCGTGAAAAATTGCCTCGACATTTTGTCCGAAGTCTGCGCACTGAAAATTTTTTGCGAAGTCATCTTTATGTTGATAGTCGATGAATCGCAAGCCGATTAAATTTTTATACTTGTCGCCGCCGCCCAAATCGTCGGTGATTAAAATATCCGTGCGCCCGCGTTCGTTGAGTGCTCGAACGATATTGCTGCCGATAAAACCTGCGCCGCCCGTAACAATAATCATATTTTCAACTCCTCAGTCTGTGTCTTCTTTGACGTAATTAATGTATTCCTTGCCGATACGCTCGCAACATTTTTCCACGACGGGATTTAAAATTTCCAAAGCCTCGTCGTGAGTTTTGCCCGCCGCCGTCACTCGAACAATACAGCCGTCCTCTTTGGCGTAGGTCGCGACGGTCGGATTAACGCCGTCAAGCAGTTCAGCCAAGCGGTCGGCAACGGGAGATTCTCCGACTATTGAAATCGGCGCGACAAATTTACTCAAGCATTTAATTATAATCGACACCAAAATTTTATCGCTCTTGGCGTTGAGATAAAGTTCGCAACATTCCTCGAACATCGGTTGCATTTCGTGCGGCGGTCCGGGCAAAAGAATACAAATTTTGCCGTCGCGTTCCATGACGCAGCCGGGAGCCGTGCCGTGATGATTGTAAAGAATCAACGAATCGGCAGGAACAATCGCCTGCTTTTTTAAGCCATCGGAAAATTTTTTAAAGCCGCGAGCTTTCAAATGTTCCTCCAAAAAATTTAAAACTTTACCGTCGACGACAAGACGCTTGCCAAAATATTCCATGAGCATTTCTTTAGTCAAGTCGTCTTTCGTGGGACCAAGCCCGCCCGTCATAATCACGGCATCAGACCGCGAGTAGGCAACGTCCAACGCAGATTTTATCCTTGCAGGATTGTCGCCGACCACCGTTTGAAAATGACAGTCAAGCCCCAAATGCGCCAGTCGTTTCGCCAGATATTGCGCGTTCGTGTTGACGATGTTGCCCATCAAAATTTCGGTGCCGACGCTGATAATTTCTACGACCATTTGAATCAAACTCCTAATCGTTAAATTACTTAGCTTTATAAGATTTATTATCTGCCAATTTTGATTAAAAATTTCTGCCGTTTCCTCCTTAAGCCGCATTCCTGTATGATACAATAGCAACAGTGAGGTATAATACGGTGTCTCGAAAGGATATTTCTCAAGCAGAGTTTTAAATCTCTTCGACGTAATAATGTGATGCTTAATGATATTCCTCGGCGCGTTTTTCGGAAGTAAGTTTGCATGGTGTTTGGCTTGACATTTACCATGAGTTCTGACCTGCGCCATTTTACCACCGCTTAAAAAAATTCCCTCCGCCTTTGGAGGGCTTTTTGTCAATATTCAACCTTAACACTTTTTAGGAATTAACATATAGCAAAAATTTTCGATATATCTGACAATTCTTTCTTTGTGAGTTCCCTCTCGGCAAACGACCTACCTTCAAATCGGAATTTTGCGCCGTCTTCATTTATCGCTGCTCGCAATTTCTGATAAAGGCTATCTGTCATTGAGCCAACGTATTCTTCACCGACATAGCCATGATTAAAACTTTTCACAGTTTCTTCATAGCGGAAGACCTCAACACCACTCGAAGTCTTAATATACATTTTATCAAAGTATGGTGATTCTCGCCCAACGTAAAGAATATCTTGTTTCAATGAGTCATCATAACTTTTACCAATGACGACATAAGGGATTATATAAATTGGCGGATGTACATCATAATCTGTCGGACAATGATAGAAAGTTAATTCTTTAATATCGTCGACACGAACATTAAAGACAATTCGTTCAATTTTGCGTCTGCCTCGCTACGAGAAATTTTTTTTACTAATGTTTCAACAGGTGAAGTCTTTTTTTTCTGTAATGACCTTAGCGATAGCTTTTTCGGTCTCGGACGCAGGTTGCTCGGCAGTTTTTTCGCTGCCGCAACCGAAGAAAATTAACGTCGCCAACCTCACTGAGACCGTCAAAACTTTTTTCACGCTATCATCTCCGAATCACACTGTTGCCGCACGAGATATACGCAAAGAATTTAATATGGCGACCAACAATTTTCTCCCTGCAGAGTTAAGCGCGTCAAAGCCACTAAGCACCGTCGTTTGTTCGTCTGAAAGAGTAGGAGCTTTTGGGGTTTCGCGACCGAGCAGGTAATCTGCCGACACGTTGAAATAATCAGCTATGATTTTCAGCTCATCATCACGAACAGGACGCGTGCCATTTTCAATTCGATTAAGGACACTTCTGTTCATGTTCAAACTTTCCGCGAGCTCCTTTTGGTTTAAGCCCTGACGTTCCCGTAATGTTATGATATTACCAGCGACACTCATCCTTAGCACCTGCTCCTTAAAATATGGTCAATAACCATGCCAAGATGAATTGGACAGACCTCGCGATTCTGTCTTACTGCTTCACTGTGTCCGTTTTCGCCAAAGCTACCAACGTTTGTGTAACACTCCACAGTCGTAAATTCCCGTCGAGCCACCGGTATGAAATTTTTTTGTTCCGGTTTGGTTTTCACCGGCAGGTACAGTTTAGGACGTATTTATGATTTTGTCAATGTTTTAGTCTGCTGTTGCTTATTCCTAATTAATTTCACGGCGCAATAGAAAAAAATCTATGATGCAACGAGACTCAAAGCTTGCCGCGTTGAGTTTGAGCGTTTCTGCCAAGTTTAGGCGAAATATCTCGGCGCGGTTGGTGTCCGGAAACCTTGTTTCGCCTACGTTGAGCAAGAGTGGGCAGAGCACCCTGCCCGGTCGCTCGGGAGCAATCAGTTACTTTTGAACGAGCGCCTCGCTGTCTATCGCTAACTTGCCCTACTTACACAATCTGCTTGACAATGCCGAAGTTTCTTTTAAATTTGCTTGAAGATTTAAGACTTGGCGTAATTATTCTATCGTAATGTCATTACGGGCTTGAATTTCTTCCTGAACTTACTTACAGAAAAAATATCAGCAATTTCTTGATTGTTAATCTCAAAGGCTTGTACTAACAGATTTCTTGCTTCGTCATGTAAGTACCTTCGCTAATCGCTAACCACTGCCGAAGGTGTCGCTTCCATAAGTTTGATAAAACCTGTGTGAGAATTGGCAAAGCGAATTCGCTTGACAACGACATTGCCGTTTTTGTCGATAATTTTGGGATGTGCTGTCTAAGGTTTTAGGCAGTTATCTCTACGACAAGTTCTTCAAGAACAAAAAGTAGCAAGCGTCGTTAATTCTCTATCAGCCCGCTAATCGGATTCGTCAACCGGTTATGGCAAAACGAATCCCCACGCAGTTCCTCACGCTACGTGGGGGTTCGTTCGTGATAGCCAATGTTCATACTTCTTATCTTGTCGCAATGACAATTTATCACACGCTCAACCTTTTGTCAATTATTGAACGCCTGAATTCTTTCTGATATAATTTCGCCAATGCCGTACCTCTGCAGGCGGTAAATGCTTGAGGAGGGAGGTGAAAACTATGTTTGAAGTGCTGATTGATTTGTTCGTCAGTGCTGTCGGCAGTGCCATTGGCGGTGTCGCAGCCTACTGCATCATTAAGAAGTTCTTCTAATTGGCAGATCGTCCACTCTTAACCGCCCGCTAATCGGTCTCATCAACCGATTATGGCAAACGAAACCCCCGCACGGTTCATCACTCCGACGGGGGTTTTCGTTTCGGTGTAAACTATGTTTGATACTGCAGTGCTGATTGCAGTCTTCTTATTCGGCAAAAATAATTTACCACACGCTTAACCTTTTGTCAATTATTGAACGCCTGAATTCTTTCTGATATAATTTCGCCAATGCCGTACCTCTGCAGGCGGTAAATGCTTGAGGAGGGAGGTGGGAAGTATGTTCGAAGTACTCGTTACTTTGGGCGTGAATGTAGTTGGAAACGTCATTGGAACTGTTGTCGGCGGCGTCATTACCTGCTACATCATTAAACGATTCTTTTAATCGGCAGAGCGTCCACTCAATCGCCCTCTAACTGATTAGCACTCGGTTATGGTAAAACGAAACCCCCTTGCAGTTTAGCACCCTGCTTTGGGGGTTTTCGTTTTCGGTAGAAATATGTCCGAACTGCAGTACTCGTTACGGTTTTTACTTTGGCAAAAATAATTTATCACACGCTCAACCTTTTGTCAATTATTGAACGCCTGAATTCTTTCTGATATAATTCCGCCGATGCTACACTCCTCTAACACCATGGCAGAACACCTGCGAGAGGAGGTGTTAGTTTTGCTCGATATTATTTTATCGTTGGTCTGGGACGTGCTGTCTAAGGTTTTAGGCAGTTATCTCTACGACAAGTTCTTCAAGAAAAAAAAGTAGCAGGTGTCGTTAATTCTCTATCAGCCCGCTAATCGGATTCGTCAACCGGTTATGGCACAACGAAACCCCGCGCAGTTCGTCACGCTACGCGGGGTTTTCGTTTGTGTTAGTTAGCTCGATACTATTGATAGGTACTATTTTATCGTCAATCGAAATTTACCACATGCTCAAGCTTTTGTCAATGACTTGTACAGCTTCATAAGCTCCGCCACAACTTTTGACTCGTCCTCCCAAAAATCTTCAAAGCCGTAAGCCAACGCTACGTTAAAATCATTCCACTTGTGCGCCGCTCGTAATTCGTCGGGCATCGTGTTTTCGTCGTAAAGTTTCGCAAATGTCCAATCAGAAAATTCTGCTCGCACGTCTAAAATTTCTTGCGCCGATTTTTCTATCTGCCGTCGCTGCCGAGCCGTAACCGACGACCAGATAAAATTATTGTACACAACGTCTTTTGAATAACGATAACTTGTTCCTAAATATCCGCAAACGGTTTGTGCCCACAAATTATGAATTAAACTCGTTAAAACTCCAAAATGATAAAGTTCCGCGCCACGAATTATTAATGTTGAATCGCCTGCAATAACTTTTGACGGTAAAAATCCTAATGGAATATATCTTCGATTGCCTGCTGAATGACGCGGCACTAAAATATAATTTCCGCGCGGAAAATTTTCGACGTGAAATCTTGTGGGTTTATCGGCGATTTTCCGAGTGCCCGCGCTTTTGCTTGCCAGCCGATAATTTCTGACAGCCTCGACGCGTTCCCAACAGAGCGGCATTTTTTTTATTTCGTCAAGCGGCAAATCTTTCAGCAGCAGACAATAACGACGTTTGCCCTTGATAAATTCTTCTGCGCCGAACCATGGCTTAAAATATTTTTCGGAAGCCGGCTCGCGTTTTATGAAGTCGTCCATTTCTTCGGGCGTGAAAAGATAATTGCCGCCGTCAATCGGTTTGTTGCCGATACCGATTTCGGGGACGCCTGCTTGAAGATGATTGGGTCTGCTCTCGACAAAAATATCTTCGCCGTCGACAAGGTAAGCGTTGATATTTTTAGCGATAAAAACTTTGCCGCCGTCGAAAATTTTTTTTGGCTTATCATTGGGCGCGGAACTGAACCCTACAACGACGCAATGAACGTGCGCCATATTTTCGGAGTCGCTGAGCCATTTGAAAGTTCTGTGAGCAAAGTCTATATGAATGCCCGCGTTGAAAAGATTTTTCCAGAGAGTGCCGACGCTGTCGCCTTGGCAGACGGAATTGGTTGAGACGAGCGCGGCGCGTGCGGAATTGTTCGCCATGAAGTCGGTCGCCAATTTATACCAGGCGGAAACATAATCGAGGTTGCCGAGATTTTTCCAGCCGTCAAAGACGCGTTGAATATCTTTTGCTTGAGCGTCGGATTTCATGCGTGCCCCGACAAAGGGCGGATTGCCGATAATGTAATTAGGAATTAGGAATGAGGAATGAGGAATTGTAAAAATCTTTTTCCAGTCGACGCGCAAGGCATTGGCTTTGATGATGGTGGAAAAATTTTTAAGCGGCAGAGCTTGAAGATTTTTACCGAGTGCGCCTTCAGTCTCTTGGAGCATTTGATTTTCAGCAATCCAAAGAGCAGTCTGCGCGACGGCTACAGCGAACGAATTAATTTCGATTCCGTAAAACTGATTGATAGAAACTTTAATGGGATTATCGGGAAGCTTGACGAGCGGTCGAAGTTCTTCAAGGATTTCATTTTCGAGGCGGCGCAAACTCAAATAAGTTTCGGTCAAAAAATTACCGGAACCGCAGGCGGGGTCTAAGAATCGGAGCTTGGAAATTTTATCTTGCAAGTCGAGGAGAGCGGCAGCACGATTTTTAATCTGCTTGCGTTTGGCAAGTTCAAATTCATCACGAAGGTCGTCGAGGAACAGCGGGTCGATAACCTTATGAATATTTTCGACGCTGGTATAAAACATGCCGCTTGCGCGTTGACGATTTTCCTTGCTGAAAGTTGATTCAAACATTGCGCCGAAAATTGGCGGACTGATTTCGTGCCAGGAAAATTTTTTGCGCGCGTTGAAAGTACCGATAGCGGCGGTCGGGTTGCCGATATTTTTATTGAATTCGGGCAGAGGAATTTTTTCATCGAATAAGCCGCCGTTGACGTAAGGAAAATTTTTCAAGGCGTCGTCGAAGTTTTCGCGTTGGTCTTCGGGAGTGTTGAGGACGTTGAAAAGATTTTGGAGCGCGGCATTGCGTTCGGCGTCGTTGAAACTCTGCAGGTAGTCGAAAAATTGATTGGCGTCGAAAATATTTGCGTCGCCGGCGTAAAGGCAGAAGACCAGCCGCGTACAAATTTTGTTAAGGGCGTCTTCGTAGTCGGCAATTTTATTGCGCTGATAATTTTTTGCGAAGGCGTCGTAAATTTTGCTGATGATGTCGAGAGCGTCTTTAGAAATTTTTTCTTCGGGCGGAGAATCGTCGGCATTGGGGTCGATTAAAAATTTCAAGCGCAGATATTGATAGCGCAGGTCACGGAGCTTGATGACGGTCGGGTCAATGTCGAAAAGATTTTTGGACAGATTATAAATTCTGAACTCGGAAAAGTTGCAGGTGACAATCCAACGGGGCGGCTCGTCGAGAGCTTGTGCATAACGTTTTGCCTGTTCGTAAGGCGTCAAAAGTTTTCCGTCGGACTGCGGAATTTTTTTTGACAAATCGACACCGAAAGATTTTTGTTCGATTAAAACTTTGGTCTTGGCAATGTAAGCGTCGATGAAACCGTTCGGCACGGAAATTTCAAAGTCGATAATTTTTTCGGGCTTGGCAATGTCAAAGACGTCGCGCAGAAAAGTCAGCCAAAAAATTTGCGTATCGCTTTTTTCGTCGCCGAGTTCGTACCAATCGTTAGCGAAAATTTTTGCGGCGTCTTTACTCATTTTTTATCGGTGGCGAGCTTGAATAAATCATCGACGGTCAGCGCGGATTTAATTTGTTCGGGCGCGAGTCGTATTCCCAATTTTGAATCGCAGAACGAAAAAAATGATACCATGCTGAGCGAGTCCCAATCTTCCACGTCCGTCAGTTTCGTCGACAAATTTAAATTAACGTCGGTGTCCATTATGTCTGCCAATTTTTTTACGAATTCTTCAGCTGTCATAAAAATTTTCCTCCTAAATTTCAATAGCGGGATTGCCGAAAACAGTTGAGCCTGCGCGGACTTTTTTCAAGACGACACAACTTGCGCCGACAGTTGCACCGTCGCCGATTTTAGCTTTGGGCAAAATGACCGCGCCGCTGCCGATGAAAACTTCCGCGCCGATTTTACACTTGCCGGAAACTGCGACGTGCGGCATGATGCAGGAAAAATTTCCAATCCGAGCGTCGTGCCCGATAATCGTCTGCGCATTGACGGCAACAAAATCACCGAGCTTTGCTCTGTCGCTTATGCCGACAAACGGAGAAATAATCACGCCGCGACCAATTTCAGCCGTCGGAACAATTTCTGCCAGCGCGCTGATTATATTGATAAATTCTCCGCCGCGAGCCAAAATTTTTTCAACAAGAATTTTTCTGGCGTGCGGCGTGCCGATTGCGCAAGTAAAAACGTCGTCCGCGCAGATTTCGTAGGTGTCAACGTCGCCGAGGACTTTATCGGGTAAAAGTTCATAATCCGTCGCCGAAAGTTTAACATCGCCGTCAAGGAAACCTTTTATCTGCCAGTCGACGCCAAAGCCCAAAGATTTTTTCGCGTGACAATAAACTTCACGGGCAAAACCTCCGACGCCGATTATAATCAAATTTTTCATTGAATCATCTCCAAAAAATTTTTACATTAGAAATGCGCAGCATTTCGTTCCGGCGCGGCGATTAACGTTAAAAATATTGAGCGGCACGGCGCGTCAACAGGATGCAACGTCACGTTGCCGCAGCATTTCGTTCCGGTGCGGCGTTTACCTTAAAAATATTGAGCGGTACGGCGCGTCAACAGGATGCAACGTCACGTTGCCGCAGCATTTCGTTCCAGTGCGGCGTTTACCTTAAAAATATTGAGCGGTACGGCGCGTCAACCGGATGCAACGTCACGTTGCTTTTCATTGAATCATCTCCGTAATTATTATAAGCAAAAAAAATCGCCCTGCAACAAGGGCTGAAAAATTTTTAAGGAGTTAGCAGTTAGGAGTTAGGGAGAAAAAATCCCTGACATCTTTTTCAACGTCGGGAAATGTTTTTGTCCGTAAAGGAAGTTATCAGCGCGAAAAATATCACGCCGCCGAGAATCATCAATGCAAAAATTATTCCGTGCAAATCGGTGGCGGGCGTCGCGAAGATATGTTTCATTAAAATCCGGTCGAGGACACGATTAAAAAACAATCCGAACGCTCCGAACGCCGCCAACATTAAAATTACTGCGCGGAAAAATTTTTCTCCGATTTTTAAAAATCTCTGTCGAAATTCTTGCCAATGAAATCCGAGATGTATTCCGATTAAAATCATCATGACATAAGGCGTTGCGACGTGCAGTTGGTGGATTGTCATGTTGCGTCGCAATTCAAAGCTCGCCACGTCCGGGAAAAGATAATTCGACATTGGAACGCTCGTAAATAAAATTATCACCGCGCCGATTGCCAACGCAATGTTTATCGCAATGATAAAAAATTTTCGCGGCGTAATTTTTTTGAACAGCGATTTGAATCGGCGAAAATTTATCGCGACGTGAACGATTATTGCCGCTGCCATTGCCACGCCTAAAATTTCGTGCAAGATTTTCGGCAAGTGATGAAAACTCAGCTCCGCGACGAACAACGCAATTAAAATCACGTCGAGCCAAAAATTTTTCATAACTTCAGAGAGTCAAGCCAAGTTTTAACTTCGTCCTTGGAAATAATTCCGAGGCGTTTACCTTCGGTGACGGTTGCGCCCTTGCAAAGTTCCTTGAGATTTACAACGCTTGCTTGAATGTCGGAACCGCCGCTGGTGCACACGGGAACGATAATTTTTCCGGCAAGGTCGTAGCTCTCGACGAAGGTATCGATAATGCGCGGCTCGGCTCCCCACCAAATCGGAAACGCAACGACAATCGTCTTGTACTGCGCGGGGTTTTCGATTTTATTTTTAATTGCGGGACGGGCGGCGGAATCTTTTTGCTCGATATTGGCGCGGCAATCTTCGATATGGTAATTCAAATCGTCGGGCGTGTAAGAGTCGACGGGAACAATTTCAAAAGTGTCGGCTTTAAGGAGTTCGGCGACCTCAAGCGCGGCAGTTTTCGTGTGACCCGTGCAAGAAAAATACGCGACCAAAATTTTATCTGCGGGCTTTTCTTCGGGCGCGGAAGTTTTTTCGGCAGAACCTCCGCAAGCCGTAAAAGTAATCATCGTCAACACCGCGAGAATTACGGTTAAAAATTTTTTCATGACAAACAACCTCTTAGTCTAAAATTTTATCAAGACCGACAGTCAGTCCGCGCAGATTGCGAACTTTTTTGCAGGCGAGCACGACGCCCGGCATAAAAGAATCTCTGCCCGTCGAATCGTGCCTGATCGTCAAAGTTTGTCCGAGACCGCCGAAAATAACCTCTTGGTGCGCGACGTAGCCGGGCAGTCTTATGCTGTGAATTCTTATGCCGTCGAAATCCGCGCCGCGCACGTGAGCAAGTCTTTCCTCCTCGTCGGGATGACCTTGTTTATGCGGCGGACGAACTTCAGAAATCATTTTGGCAGTGAGTTCGGCGGTACCCGACGGCGCGTCAAGTTTTTTATCGTGATGAAGTTCGATAATCTCAACGTCGGGCATATACTTTGCAATTTTCTGCGCGGTCAACATCATGAGCACTGCGCCCAAAGCAAAATTCGGCGCGATAAATGCGGGCGTCTGATTCTTTTCGGCGAGTTCACGAATTTTTTCTTTAGCGTCGTCACTCAAGCCGGTAGTGCCGACTACGGGCGAAACTTTATTTTCCAACGCAATCATCACATTTTGGAAGACGACATCGGGGCGCGTGAAGTCAACCATAACATCGGGCAAAAATTTTTTCAACGCGGCGTCAAGATTGGTTTCGACTTTCATGCCGTCAATTTCGCCCTCGAAAGCGTCAACCGCTCCGACCAATTCCAATTCCGAATCAGCTTTGACTGCGCCGCAAACCGTGCGACCCATGCGACCGAGCGCGCCGTTTACCAAAACTTTAATCATTTTAAAACCTCCCAATATATTTCCTTTGTCGTCATAAATAATGCGCATGTTTTTTTCTGTACATTATGGCACAACGGCAACGCGGGTGCAAGAGTGAGATTAATCGGCGAGCACAGTTTGAGCAATGCCGCGGTCGTAGCGTTGAATGATTGTGTTGGTATCGAATTGACGTCCGCCGCCGTTGCCTGCGCTCAACAATTTTAAGTCCCAACCCGCAGGTAACGTAAAGCCTTCCATGGCGTCGCGGCGAATATTGCTCACGAATTCATTGCACATCGTCATCGTCGCCGTATCTTCCCAAATGTTCATGCCTTCGGGCGCGCACAAGACAGGAAAGCCGGCAAGGTCGCGTTCAATGCCGATACCTTCAATCTCTTGGATTTTTTTCTTGAAAAACCATGAGCGATAAGCGTTGCGAAGAATGCTCCTGCCTTCGGGATTATTTTTATGCGACTCGGTGCGGAAGTGCAAAATTTTTTCGGCAGGGATTCTGATTATTTTATAATCGGGCGCGGGCATTTGTTTGAACGCCGTCAAGTTATCGTGGTCATCGAACTCCCATTCGTAAAGCGATTCTTGTGCGCGGACAGGTAATTTCTGCCAGCCGATTAAGCCGTCGTCGAATTTGGATTCGAGTTTCGGGTCGCGCTTACGTCCCATGCGCCGTTTGTAAACAATTTCGTGCACACTCCAACCGTAGGTGAGAAAAGATAAAATTTCGCTGATTGTATCCGTCCAAGTCATACTCATATCGTCAAGGCAACTCTCAACGAATTCAGCCGCCTTTTTATCGCCGCGAGTGGTGCCCGCAGGATGCACGCTCCATTCTGCCTGGCGAATCAACATTTTTATCGCGAAGAGTACTGCGCCGACTATATCATCATTGTCCGCCATTTCACGATAAACTTTGACGCCTTCGGCGCCGCGGAGTTCGGTTAAGAATTCTTCGGAGACATTGCCGCCCCAACGATTTAATCCTGTTTTGCCTAATTCTTTATCCATAATCCCTCCTAAAAAAATAACCGCCGTAGCGGTGTTTTGCAAATTTATAAAGAAGTGTTTAAAGAAATTGCTCATGATATTGCTGTCCAATATGCCGTCGGAATCGCGCTGGCAACTCCTGAACAATTCCCGAATATCGCGCAACTCTACCTGGACACGTTATCGCAATGTCCTCGAACAACTTCAACCCAAGGATTCGGCTGTATCTGTGACGAATTTTCCAAATTTCCCGACACGCCAGTCTTATTGGACGAAAGTTTAATCGGAGTTCTAGCCAATGTATATGTAACGTCATCCAAAATCTGAATTGAATCACTATATCCGAAACCGTCCAAGAGAGCCAAAATCTTTTCGACGGTTTCTTTTCTTTTATTCATTGTGTGTCCTCCTTGATAAACTCAACTTCTTTTCCAACGAAATTACCTGTCCCTTTTAGCGCAACGAAATTGTCGCTTGGATGAGACATTGAAACGGGTTTATAAATTACTCCGTCAATACGATAACTGCGATAATCATCTTTCGGCGAAGAAACTACTTTCCCTTTATCAAGCCGCAAAACACATATGCCGTTAAAATTCCATTGCTCAATTACTTTATGTATCATCCTATTCACCAAATTTTTCTTCCAATTCTTTTAAAACATCCTTATACATTTCAAGTTGAATCTTAGTTGCTTCGGTTTCTTCACGAGGTATTTTATACTTGTCAGCCACGCTTAAAAGGTATTCCTTTGCATCAATTTCGTTCAAGACCCCCCGAAGTCTCACATCTTTATCGTTGTTAAGTCCCTGCCGGTTTTGCTTTACGTGGCGTGTTTCTTCGAGTATTGCACTAATCGAAACCTTTTGTTTAAAAAGCACAGTGTATTCGTCAAGGGTGTCTCCTTCCGCGCCCTTCAAATCCAATAAACGGTCAATATCTGCGCCGCGCATTATCGTCACGCCCATCTTTTTCAGTGGAATTATCAGCCGGTTATAACGCTCCTCCGAAACAGGCTTGTAAGGCAATTCAGGTGTTATCAACCTGTAACTTTCATTTGCCTCTGAACGCGGCGGTGGTTTAGCCGGATTCAAAACTCGCGGCGTGCCGATTTCTCTGTACATTATGGCACAACGGCAACGCGGGTGCAAGGGTGGCAGAGTTACTCCGCTTTCGTCGGTGTGTCCGACCACCGTATCTTTCAACGCCATGCAACGTCCGCACACGCGATTGGTGCCCGCAGTCGTCCAA
>JAFSOQ010000012.1 GCA_017446845.1 Selenomonadaceae bacterium
TATAAAAATTTGTAAAATTTTTAATGCCTCATCTTTCGACAAATTTTCTATTAAAGTTCCAGAGATGTTGTCAGTTATTTCCTTGCCAAAAGAAACTATTTTTTCAAGCATAATTAATCACTCCTATCAAAAGTCAATTATGGGAAGATTATCTACAATCTCCAGCGTTTTCAAACTCACGGTGATTGAACTCAAGATTAAATTCAAAATGTATCGCGGGTGATCATGTTCAATCGCCCAATCGTTTGGATTATTTACAATGCCACTCGCCGAATCGGTTTTGACTTGGTAGCGTTCGATTATCCACTCAAGAGGACTGCGCCCGTTGACGACGTATTCAAATGCACGCGGCGGAATGTTTTTTATCGTGATGAAATCATTGTAAATTAATGTTGTGCGGTCGTCTTTACTCGCGAACCGTAATTTTTTTACGATTAAATTATTTTTCTCCGCGCCGATAACTTCCACGTCTTCGGGCGGCGGCTGTGATTCGTAATTCAAATGAATCTCGGCAAGCGCACGACCTGCGCGGCTTAACTGCCAAAATTTTTTAGCGTCGGGTGTCAAAATGATTCGCGGCAAAGATTTTTTCAGCTCCGCAGAAAATTTCTCCCGATAGCTCGGCAGGTGCAAGAAGCCGTAAACGTAATAGAAAATATCTTCCTTGCTAACGTCCATTCCGTATAAAAGTTTTGCCCGATTCCAAATAAAATCCGTCATGCCGTCCCGCCTCTCCAAACTCTCGTCGAATAAATTTCCCTGCGCCGCCTCCTCGTACCAATACAGCGGAAAACATTGCGTATCTCCATTAAGATGAAAGTCTGGAATCTTATCTGTAATCATTACTGAAAAATCTTTTTTACTGCTTACACCTGTTGTACAAATTAAAAGATTGTCTTCATTGCCCGTCGGAAAAAGTTTCGGCATTTGGTAAAAACTATGGCTTAGATTCTTATCGTAATAAAGATTTTGTTTGCAGAAGGGACGATAAATACTCTCGACAATCTGCGCGGCGTCAAAAATTATTTCTCGTCCGCGATTTTTATTTGAGATTGTGACTTCTGTCCAAACAATCTTTGTCGGGTCAATGTCCGTAGGCTCGTGTGTATTGTAATAATCAACCGTCGTTCGGATATTTTTTTCCAGAGCGTCGCGCGAAAAATTATAACACCAAGCGTCGCGATTAGTTTTTACTCCGCTACTGTAGCAAGTATAAAAAAAAGTTTGAATGTTAGCCTTGTCATCTTTATCGCCGAGGAGGATTAAGTTATCAAATTCTTTGTTGCGTTGGTTTATCCAATCGTATTTTTCATTTGGCGTAATAGTCTCAAAGTCGCCGTGCAAAACATCAGGTGTCGAATTAAGGATAGAAAGTTTTTCATCGCGGGAAAGATAATCGCCGATGTCGCGATAAAAAATTTTGGCGGTGCCTTCGTGAGGAGCCTTAACCAAAATCGTAATGGCGATGGGAGCCCGCGAGCCGCTTCCGAAAACGTTTCCTTTTTCGCGCTGACGTTGTTCACCTTGAGTGCGAGCATTGCCGCGAAGATTGAAAACGTAAATCTCGGCAAACTCATCGGCAAAACATTTCCTCAAACCGTCCATAGCTTCAGCATCAAGCCAGCCGGCATTAGTTACGAAACCGATAATTCCTTCCGTGATTCTATCGCTTGCCCAACGAAAAGCTTTGATATAGCTGTCATATAATGCAGGTTTCTTGGAACCGTTGATACTTGCAGCAGCGTAGGTTGATTTTATTCGCTCCTCAAGATTTTTATACCACTCATTTTGCGCGTTGTCGTTGGCGGATTTTTGTCCGACGGAATATGGCGGGTTGCACACAATAATTTTAATCGGAGATTTCTTTTGCTCTTCGACGCGCTCAGAATTTTTCTTCAGCGAGCCGAAAATCTCCAAAGTCTGCTGTTTATCGTCTTCGTAAGCTTGAAAAGTATCGGTAAGACAAATTCCGGGAAAAGGAATGTATTCGTCGAGTTTCGCGGCGTCGTGAAAAGCGTTTTCGATGTTGACGGCGGCAATGTAATAAGCGAGCAACATAATTTCGTTAGCCCAAATCTCTTTGTTTTTATATTTGCGAATCAAATCGCGAGTAGGAATCAATCCGAGCTGAATAAGGCGCACGATAAAAGTTCCGGTGCCGACGAAAGGTTCAATGATATGAATATCTTTATCGGCGAGCGTCCGATTGAATTTCTTCTTGAGCACGGCGTCAACGGAGCGGAGAA
>JAFSOQ010000082.1 GCA_017446845.1 Selenomonadaceae bacterium
CAGAAAAAGCGCGATGAAGGTAAACATTATTTTGTCGCTCTTTCGCATGTTGCTAAAAAACTTGTTCGTGTCATTTTTCATCTTCAAAGAACCGGCGAATCTTTTTCAGATTTTGCTTGACTCTTTATAGTCAGTCTCCAAGAATTTTAATATGTCGTCAAAGTTTGTCGCGAGGTTCGGATAAAAAATTTTCGGGCGGTCAATCATGACGACGGGCAAGTTTAAAATTTTCGCCGCCTCCAATTTTGTATCCGCGCCGCCGATTTGTCCGCTGTTCTTCGTGACGATAACTTCTGCTTTTGCGTGCTTGAAAAGTTCGACGTTGAGTTCGGTCGAAAAAGGTCCTTGCATGGCGACAATTTGTTTGGGCGTCAAGCCAAAAGTTTCGCACTGAGTTAAAACTTCGGCGGTCGGCAAAATTCTTACGGTCAAGTTGCAATCTTTGAGCAGGTCGACGAAAACTTTCAAGTTTCTGCTGCCCGTCGTGAGATAAATATTTTTTCCGAGTTCCGACGCCTTGACTGCTGCCGCCTCGTAACTTTCGACGTGGAAAATTTTTTCGTAATCAAAATTAATTTCCGCCCGCTCGTAGCGAATGTAGACAATCTGCGCGGCATTGGCGGCGGAGATGGCATTGGCGGAAATATTTTTTGCGTAGGGGTGGCTGGCGTCGACAAGGAAATTAAAATTCTCCTCGCGCAAAATTTTTTCCAAGTCGTCACGGTCAAGCGGCTTGTCATTAATTTTGATGTCCGCGCAGGTTTCCAAGAGTTTGCGTCCGTAATCGCTCACGACGGAGGCAGTTACGTCAAAATTTTTTCCCGATAAAAATTCGGCGAGCTTGCGACCGTCTTGAGTTCCCGCGATAAGAAAAATTTTTTTATTCATGTTGCCGATTTTAATTCAGCAGAAAAAATTTTTCAAGCCGCGATTTTTTTTGCGCTGTTTGATGATACCTGTTATAATCTGCGCGAAAAAAACTTTTATGGAGGACAAAATGAAGATTCTGGCACGACAATTAACTTTGGATTTGTATAACTGCGACACGAATCGTCTGGGCAGTTTCGACGAGATAAAGGACACTTTGAAAAGCGTCGTCGGCAGCGAGCCGCGTATCACCTCCGAATTTATCAACGAGGGGCATTGCTCGATTATCGGCGCGTTCGACAAAGGTCATATCGCCCTGCACGTTTATAAAGAACTTCGCTACGTCGCAGTTGATATTTTTACTTGCAGCGAATCCGACGACCCCGAAGAGCTTGCCAAGGTTATTCGCAAATTTTTCCGCCCCGATAAAATTAAATCCACGTTCCTCAAGCGCGGCGATTTCGGACTTGAACGCGAGATAAAACCTAAAATAAAAGTGCGCGTCGCTCCTTTGAGGCGTGTAAAAAATGCGGGTGCAAAGGTCGTAAAAAAATTGGTTCGGCGCGGCAAATGATAATGCTGAAAAAATTTGTCGGCAGCGGACAAAGAAAACCTGTCCGTCATCCATGACGATTTCGGATTTTGCAACGTAATTTTAATTTCTAATTGATAGAACGGCGGTGAAGTTATGGCGGTAATAAAAAAAAGACGGCGGCGGCGGAATTTCGGGCGACTGTTCAGAGGAATAATTTTTCTTGTCGTGAGCGCGGCGGTGCTGGCTTTCTTTGTCTACGTGCCGTTCTTCACACTCAACGAAATAAGACTCGAAGGCGCAAAATATTTGACGGAAGAAGATATTCTGCGAATCGGAAATATTTATATGGGCGAGCCGCTTTTCAAATTGGAGACAAATGTTGTGCAAAGTCGGCTGTCGAAAGATTTGCGGATAGAAGAAGTCAGCGTCCGAAGAAAATTGCCGCACACCTTGGAAATAAAAATTAAGGAGCGTCGACCGCTCGCAACGATTATTTGCGATTACGGCTACCTTGACCTTGACCACAACGGCACGATTATCGACAGCTACAAGACGATAAAAACTATGCAAATTCCGATGATAACCGGTGCGCAAGTTCGCGACTTGTACATAGGCGACACGATTGACGACGAACTTGTTAAACAAATTCTGGCTTTCCTGCAACTTCTCAACGAGGACACGCTTAATCTTTTGTCGGAAGTTGCAATCGTCGAACAAGATTATATCGTCATGTACAGCGCGACCGAGCGTCCGGTTCAAATTCGTATCGGCAAGTTGGAACGGCTCGACGAAAAAGCAAAGCTCACGGAAGATTTTCTGCGCGACTTGGCTACGAATCCTCACCCCGTCGAATACGTCGATTTTAATTACACTGCGCCGTTTATAAAACTCGCGGAATAAAAATTTTGCCCTCCAAATTCGGAAGGCAATTTTTTTATATTGATTTGACATAAAGCGGGCATTGTTATATTCTGCGTAAAAAAGGAGTGGAAAATTTGATACGTATAAAAGATTTGGAATTGCAACTGGGCAAGCGCGAAATTTTTTCGGGACTGAATCTTGAGATTGAGCGCGGCGAAAAAGTTGCCTTAATCGGCGGAGAAGGTTCGGGCAAGTCAACATTGCTTGACATAATTACGGGAGTACTCAAGCCGACTTCGGGCGACTTGGAAATTTCGGGCGAAGTTCATTCGGTCAACGGCGTCTACGCGGATTTTTCGGAATTGCGTATGGCGGAAATGTCGCCGATAGAAAAGCTCAAGCGGGCACTATGCGAACTCAAAGACGACAAAATAATTTTACTTCTCGACGAGCCGACAAAAAATCTCGACTCGGACGGAATTGAATGGCTGATAAATTTCCTGCGCGAACATAAAAATTTGACAAGCATTATCGTCAGCAGCGACAGATATTTTTTGCACGAGACTTGCTCGCGGACGATTCACCTCGGCGATGAACAAGTCGAACCGATAAGAATTGATTGTGCACCGCTTTTGCCGCCGACACCTTCGGGCGCGATTCCGATTGTTCTGGAAGTGAACGGCTTGCTGAAAAATCGTGACGGCGAACCGCTCTTCAAAGACGTCAGCTTTACGATTCGGCAGGGACAAAAAATCGCGTTCGTCGGAAAAAATGAGCGCGGTAAATCCAAACTGCTGAAAACTTTGGCGACGGCTTATCAGACAGGCGACGAAACAGGCGGTTGCCTGCGCGGGAACATAAAATTTTCTCAAGGCGTAAAAGTTTTTTCCATGCCGCGAGTTTATACCGCACCTTCCGCAAAAGTTGAATTCGATAAATTGGCATTCGGCACGGCGAATTTTTTACTGCTGGACAATCCGACCGCTTGCTTGGATTTGCCGACGATTGAAGAGTTGGAAAGAAATTTGATTGAATTCCCCGGCACGATTATTTTCGTCGACGAAGACCGCGCTTTTATCCAAGCAATAGCAAATCGAATCATGGACATCACGCCTCAAGGCACCGTCGACAGAATTTCAAATTACGATGACTTTTTGGCTAACGAAACTGTCAAACTCCAGATTAAAGAAAAATACAAACACTAAGGGGGCAACGATAATGATGCGCGGAATTCGCGGAGCAATTACAGTCGACGAAAACGCAAAGGAAAAAATTTGGCAAGCGGCACGACTTTTGGTCACGCAAATTTTATCGCTGAACGAATTGCACATAGAGAACATTGGCGCGATAATCTTTTCCACGACGGAAGATTTAACCGCCGCTTTCCCAAGTTCCGCCGTAAGACAGTTGCCCGCCTTGAGATTGATTCCGCTGTTTGATACGCGCGAACCTGCGATAGAAAATTCTTTGCCGCTTTGCATTCGAGTTTTAATTTTGGCGGATACGGACAAAGCGCAAAATAAAATTCATCACGTGTATTTGGACGGCGCGAAAAATTTGCGTCCCGACCTGGAAAATAGTTAGGAGTTAGGATTTAGGAGTTAGGAGTTAGGGTTTTTATCTAAATCCCAAATCCTAAATCCTGAGTTAGGAGTTAGAGAAAAAACCCTAAATCCCAAATCCTATATCCTAAATCCTAAAAGAGGAGGTTTTGACATGGCTTATCTCGGTGAGGAAATTAAAAAGTTGGGTTTCGGCTTGATGCGGTTGCCCAGACTCGAAGACGAGACCATTGACCTTGAGCAAGTCAAACAAATGGTCGATTTATTCCTGTCGAAGGGTTTCACGTATTTTGATACGGCGCGGGTCTATCCCGATTCCGAAGAGGCAATCCGCAAAGCTTTGGTCGAACGTTATCCGCGTGAAAAATTCACTTTGGCGACGAAAAATGCCGCGTGGATTAATTGCAAAACTCGTGAAGATGCAATCGCGCAATTTGAAACTTCACTGCGCAAGACGGGCGCGGGCTACTTCGATTTTTATCTCCTGCACAATCTCGGCGAGACGCGCACGGAATTTTTTGAGCGTTTCAAAATGTGGGACTTCGTTTTTGAGAAAAAGCGCGAAGGTTTGATTAAACA
>JAFSOQ010000083.1 GCA_017446845.1 Selenomonadaceae bacterium
AAGGTAAGAGGGGTCAATCTTTCAAGTACGAGTTAGGGACTCAAGGAGAATACGACCTTTCTCTTTCCGCTATGTCAATTATACTTACGTATACATTAACATCAATTTGTTTTTGTCTTTTAAATTTATTATATAAGGAGAATTATTATGGGAATCCTCGACAAAGTAAAAAGCCTCCTGCCCAAGCGCAAGGAGCCGGAATTGAAAAATAACGTTCCCAACGAGAAAGAAAATATTCGCAAGACATTCGGCAAATATTGCAACGCCAATCACGGCACCACCGACAATAAACTTTGCGCAAAATGCACCGCCGTCTTGTCAACCGTCTTTATAAAAATCGGTCGTTGCCCATACGGTATCGGCAAGCCCATTTGCGAACAGTGCGAGACGCCTTGTTTCGGCGAACGCTTTACCAATGACTTTTTGGAAATCATGAAGGGCGGGCAAAAGAAAATGCTCCTCAGTCACCCGATTATGACGGTTAAGCATAAGTTGGCGAGCTTGGGCGCGGAATATGCCAAAATGCAACGCGATAAAAAATCTACCGACAAGCAGAAGGAAGACGCCGAAAAAATGAAAGCCAAATTTGCCAACGCGACTCGCTCTCCGAAAAAGAAAAAGCGCAAGAAAAAATAATGCTTGCAACTTTAAAAATAAAATTCTATTTGCCGATACAAAACTTGGAAAAAATTTCGTTGATGACATCTTCGCCGACGTGTTCGCCCGTCAATTCGCTCAAACACTCAAGGGCGGCTCGCAAGTCAATCGACACAAAATCAATCCCGAAATTTAATCTAATCGTTTCTTGAGCCTCGCGCAAATGTTTGACGGCTCGGCGCAAAAGATTTGCCTCGCGTTCGTCGCGGACAAAACTCATTTCAAAATCAATTACTCCGACGCGTTTTTTTATCGCGGACAAAAGATTTTCTGTACCCGCACCGCTTTTTAATGACAGTTCGATAATCTGCGCGGCGGGAATTTTTTTTGCAATTTCTTCGGCGGTCGTAACTTTAGGCAAATCAATCTTGGTCAACAAAATCAATGCGTCGCGTTCGGGCAAGAGTTTAAAAATTTCTTCGTCCTCGTCGTCCAAAGGTCGTGAGCTGTCGAAGAGCGCGAGAATAAATTCGGCACGCATCGCACAATCTTTGGCGCGGGCAATGCCGATTTTTTCCACCGCGTCATTTGAATTGCGAATACCCGCCGTGTCGATAATTTTCAGCGGAATGCCGCCGACGTTGACGAATTCCTCAATGCTGTCGCGAGTAGTGCCCGGTATGTCCGTGACGATTGCGCGTTCGGTCTTGGCGAAAAAATTCAGCAAACTCGACTTGCCGACGTTGGGTTTGCCGATAATCGCTGTCTCCAAACCTTCGCGCAAAATTTTTCCCGCCGTCTGATTTTTTAAAAGCGCGTCCAGCTTTTCAAGTTGCGCGGAAATATTTTTGTCGACTTCGGTCAAAGTCACGTCGTCCAGGTCGTCTTCGGGAAAATCAATCGTCGCCTCAATGTGCGCGGCTGAATTTAAAATCGCCTGTCTTATCTCGTGAATCGTCTTTGAAGTCTTGCCCGCAAGTTGATTTTGCGCGACGGTCAACGCGGCGGAAGTTTTTGCCTGAATCACGTCGAGTACCGCTTGAGCTTGCGTTAAATCAAGTCGCCCGTTCAAAAATGCCCGCTTGGTGAATTCGCCGCGCTCGGCAGGTCGTGCACCCGCTTCAAACGTCAACTTTAAAATTTCGCGCAAAACGACGCTCCCGCCGTGGCATTGCAATTCGACGACATTTTCTTTCGTGTAGGATTTCGGCGCACGCATAATCAAAACAATAGCCTCGTCGACGATTTCGCCCGAAAAATTTTTCACGTGACCGAAAATAATTTTTCTGTCCTCAACTTGCGTCAACGGCTTGTCAAAGATTTTTTCGGCAATTTTAATCGAATCTGCGCCGCTCAGCCGAACGATACCGACGCCCGCATTTCCCGCCGCCGTCGCAATCGCGCTGATTGTGTCTTCGTTCAAAGGTATCATCCTTTATTTTCGAGTGATTTTTTGTCCGACGACAAGTTTTAAGCGTTCAGCCTCGCCGCTCGGAAGTTCCAATGCGCCCCATGCTCCGAAACAAAAACTCACACCGAGCCACGGCATTAAATCGCGGACAATTTTTTTTATGCAAAAATCTTTGTCGAGATAAATCACGTCGATTGAAAAGCGCATAAAGAACATGTGCACGCCGTCGCACGGCGCAAGGAGTAAGCCGCGTCCTTCTTCCAAGCGTCGACGAAACATCAGCCCGCGAAGACGTTTAAAAAAGCTGTCGGCAATTTCAACCTCAAGCGTCGAACCGTTTATAAAAAATTTTTCCACGCCAATCACCTTGAAATTTTCGCCATGAACAAAAGCGCGAGTCCGATTGCCAAAATCACGAAAAAAATCGGGAGCGCGACGAAAAACATCAGCGCGGCGAATGCCAAGCCGATTAAGAACGCGGCGACTTGCGCAAGGCGATTTCCTTTAAGCAGCGCGGTAAGAAATTTTCCCAACAAATTTGTAAAAATATTCGAGCCGCCGACGTTTACATAAGTCGTCCGCGTCCTGTAGCCGCCGTAATTTTTATCGTAGGTGCGGAAATTTTCTTTGGTCGCGTCGCCTTCGGTCGAGTCCGCGTCAATCGTCACGCCGTTAAAAAAATTTTTTTCGGTGCGCGTCATCTCGCGGACATTGCCTTCGTTATTTTCCATTTATTCTCACCTCCAAATTTTTTATGTAAAGCTCACGGAAATTTTCAAACGAGCCGAGTCCGTCGCGAATAACGCGAACTTCATAGCCGAGCGCGGAAAGTTTTGCCTTCCAAGAATTTTTTTCGCCCGCAATATCTTTTGCAACGTGGACGCCGCCGTTAAACAAAAGCGGAGCCAGTAAAATTTTTTTCGCGCCGGAATTTTTTAAACGCTTGACGACATCGGAAAAATTCGGCGTGTCATTTTCTTCGATAACGCCGACGTGAATTTTTTCGCCCGCCAATTTTTGCAAGTTCTCATAAACGGGATTGTGTCTGTGCGGCGAGCCGTGCCCGATTAAAATTAAATCTTCGTCGTCGGATTTTTTAAAGCAGTCGAGAATCGTCGCGAAAATTTTTTTGTCAATCGGTTCGCCAATCAGCGGCGGAGTTATTTCGACGTCGGGAGCCGCGCAGATTTTTATTTTATTGTCGAATTCTTCGCCTGCCGTCAAATGCGTCGACAACAGGAAAATTTTTTTGAATCCTTCGGCGCGGAGTTTTGAAATTTCTTCGGCAGGTGTCGCGATTAAAATTCCTCGTGCCGCCAATTTTTTTATCATGAAATTTGACGTGAACGCTTGCCGAACTTCATACGCCGAAAATTTTTCTTTTATTTCCGCCGCCAACTTGTCGAAAATTTTTTCGCGAATTGAATCATCAGCCGAGCCGAAACTTGCCAAGATTATCGCGCTACGCATCGCACTTTTCGACCTCTGCCGCGATTTTGTTGCAAATTCGATTGAGCTGATTTTTATCGGGACCTTCAGCCATTACACGAATCAAAGGTTCGGTGCCCGACGCTCTGACCAAAATTCTGCCCGTCGCGCCGAGTTCGATTTCGCCTTCAGCTATCGCAAGCTTGACCGCCTCAGAATTTTGACAAGCCTCTTTGTCCTTGACTTTGACGTTGAGCAAAACTTGAGGATAAGTCGTCATCAAAGCATTGAGTTCGCTCGCCGTCGCGCGAAATTTTTTCATAGCCGTTAAAACTTGCAAGGCGGTTATCAAGCCGTCGCCCGTCGTCGAGTAATCGGAAAAAATTATATGCCCCGATTGTTCGCCGCCGAGTTTGTGACCGTTCGCGCGCATATTTTCCAAAACATATCTGTCGCCGACCGCCGTTATCTCGCAGGACAAATCCATTTCTTTTAACGCCTGACGAAAACCGATATTGCTCATGACGGTCGTGACGACGGTTTTTTTCGGCAACGCGCCGACTTTAAGCATAAGTTTGGCGCAGATAATCATAATGTGATCGCCGTCGATAATTTCGCCGCGTTCGTCAATGCAAAGGCAACGGTCTGCGTCGCCGTCGTGCGCAATGCCTAAGTCTGCACGATTTTTCAAAACTTCCAGCCGCAAATTTTCCATGTGCGTCGAGCCGCAATAATCGTTGATATTAATTCCGTTGGGTCTGTTGCCCAAAAGAATCAAATTCGCGCCGAGTCGCTCCAAAACCGTCGGCATTGCCTTATACGCCGCACCGTTCGCGCAATCCAAAACAATTTTCATGCCGTCGAAGCGTTCGCTGGTCGTGTTCATGACGAAACTTATATAATCTTCCAAAAGATTTTGGCGACGCTCAATCCGCCCGACTTCCTCGCCAATCGGTCGCGCAAAAAATTTTTGGGCTTCAATGTCGCGAACGATTGCTTCTATCTCATCCTCAACTTTATCGGGCAATTTGTAACCGTCGCCGCCGAAAAATTTTATGCCGTTGTCTTGGAAAGGATTGTGCGACGCGCTGATTACGATACCTGCCGCCGCGTGAAGTTTTTTTGCCAAGTAAGCAACAGCAGGCGTCGGAATCACGCCCGCCAAAATCACGTTGCCGCCCGCCGAACAAATTCCTGCGACCAATGCCGCCTCCAACATTTCGCCCGAAATTCTTGTATCGCGCCCGATTAAAATTTGCAGCGTGCCTTCCGAGTGTTGTCCGAAATAAATCGTCGCCGCGCGTCCCATTCGATATGCCAATTCCGGCGGCAATTTCGTATTCGCCTCGCCGCGCACTCCGTCCGTACCGAATAACCTTGCCATCTTTTTCCCCTCCGCTAAAAAATTTTTCGCCGCGAATTATATCATAACGCATAAAAAAAATCCCCTGCGTTATGCAAGGGAAAAAATTTTTATGATTACTTCTTTTGTTCGGCAAGGAATTGCGCCAAAGTTTTTCCGCCGACGCCCCAATTATCCAAATCATTTTCTTTGACCAGGACGTAGAAAAATTTTTCGTCGACGCCCAAAATTTCGCTGGCAGTTTTTGTCAGTCCCGCGATGAGTTTTTCTTTTTGTTCTTTGGTCGGGTGAACCGCGTCGATTGAAATTAACGGCATAAAAATTCTCCTCCTCAAGATAAAAGTTTAACTATTTCCGCGCCGACACCGGCAGCCGACGCAGGATTTTGCCCCGTGACAAGTCTGCCGTCAATTTCGACGTGATTTGACCAGTTCGCCGCTGCAATGTGATTCGCGCCGTGATTTTTAAGTTCGGTCTCCAAAAGAAACGGAACGATGTCAGTTGCTTGAACCGCCTCTTCTTCGCCGTTGGTGAACGACGTTAATTTTTTTCCGTCGACGAGATATTTTCCGTCGCTGAGCTTGACGTTGACCAAAGCCGCAGGTCCGTGACAAACTGCCGAGACAATTCCGCCGTGTTCGTAAATTTCGCGAGTAACTTTACCAATCGCCGCGCAGTCCGCAAAATCCCACATCACGCCATGACCGCCCGCAAAAAATATCGCGGCGAAGTCTTCCGCCTTAACGTCGTCGAGTTTCAAAGAATTTTCGAGCTTGCGTTGAAAATTTTTGTCGTCCCAAAATTTTTTGTTAATCGGGTCGGTAAAGTCGAGGCTGTCGCCGTCAATGGGAGGCTTGCCGCCCTTAATCGACGCCAAATCAAATTCAAAACCCGCCGCAACAAATTTTTCCAGCGGGTGAGTCAATTCGCTGAGCCAAAAGCCCGTCGGGATACCGGTTGCGCCCTTGACGTTGTTACTCGTCACGACGCACAAAATTTTTTTCATGTGCAACATCTCCTGCTAAAATTCTTGTTAAAATTTCTCCGACAAAATTATTTTGGTCGGTTGATAGTCAATCTTTTTTTCGACTTGAATCAGCGTTTCGACTTGCTTGCGATAATTTTTATACGCGTTCGAGGAGAAATATTTTCGAGCCGCCGTCTCGTCGCTGAAAATAATCATCGTGTGCAAAATGTTCGGATTAGGTTGCTCGGCAGTGACGAACGCTCCCATAACGCCCGAATCTTCGCGAACGGCGCGGATTGCCTCGTCGGAAATTATCTGCTGAAATTTGGCAAGGTTGACGGGAGAAATTTCAAAGCGATTCGTCAGAGCAATCTTTCCGACGCCGCGTTCTTTTTGCTCAAGGACAATGCCGTTGACGGGCAAAATTTTTAAGCCTGCAAGAATCGGAAGACGTTCGGCGCGATACTGCTGAAAGGCGGGACTTGTGCTGTGAATTCGATATGCCTCGTTGCTTTCGTAAATCTCAAGCAGTCTCATCAAGTTCGGATTATTTTTTTCAATCGCGCCGTAAAGTGCGTAGGTGCCCGTCTCTTTTGCCGTGGTCGGTGCCAAAATCCTCGCGCCCATTTCAATCATCTGCGACATTGTTCCCGCCGTTGATTCGACTACCGCCCACTGAACTCGCGGCATGTTTCCTTCGGGCGTGCGGATTGATTTCGCGTTCGCCGTCGCTGTTATCATCAAAATCACTCCCAAGATTGCAAAAAATTTTTTCATTGCTCAACCTCCAAGCAAAACTTTTGCGTTGTCGACGTAAATTTTTTCCGTCAAGCCGCGTCGTGAAAGTTCAGCGTCGAAAATTTTTTTCCTGCCGAGAACGACCTGCGCGGGCACGTAAGGATAATCCGTGCCGAAAATTATTTTGTCGAGGCTCGCGATTTTTAAGAGCATGTCAAATTGTTCGGGCATGGGGTCGCCCGCCGTGTCGAAGAATAATTTTTTTATGCCCGACTCAAAATTCACCGGCTCCATCAAATTCATTGACGCAAGCATTTGGAACATTGCGCCCGCCCGCTGTTTCATGTACGGCAAAAACGAACCGCAATGCGGCACGATGATTTTCAAGTTCGGGAACTTCTCAAGTGTTCGATTTGCAAGCATGTTCAAAACCGCGCGTGTCGTGTCGGCGGGATATTCAAACAACGCCATAACTTTTCCCGTGACGACTCCTTCACGCGGCAATAATCTTGCAGGACTCGGATGAATTATCACGAGTGATTTTTTTTCGTTGAGCGCGGCGAAAATCGGGTCAAGCCGTTCGTCACCCAAATACACGCCGTCCGAATTGCTCGCAACCTTCACGCCGAGTGCACCTAATTTTTTTGTCGTGAAGTGAAATTCTTCGATTGAGCCTTCGACGTTCGGCAAAGGCAGTGTCGCCACGAATCCGAACTTTTGCGGGTAACGTCGACACAATTCGGAAAATTCCTCGTTAATTTCTCGTGCCGCCGATTTATCGGAAATGTGCGGTGTCGCCATTGAAAGTATCGTAAAATCGATTTGCGCTGCGTCCATGAACTGCAAATGACTTTCCGCCGACCATTTCGGCAACGGGAAACCTTCTTCTGCTGCCGCGTCGATTTTTAATCTTTTCAGCGCGTCAATGTAGCTCGGAAGTATCGCGTGCGCGTGGAAGTCGATTTTCCTTGCCGAGATAATTTCTGCCGCGTTTACTTTCATCGCAAAGCCTCCCACAGTCAGAGTTAATCCGAGTTTTAAAAATTCTCGTCGTGTCATAATCTCACCCGAAAAAATTTTTCGCATTTATGTTAATACCTGTAGTAAACCCTAAGTCAAGAAAAAAATCCCGCCGCAATTGTGCAGAGGGAAAATTTTTTTTTACCGACTAAAATTCTCTATTTTAAGGTTCGCGAGCGCAACGCAGGATAAAATTATATTTTATCCGTTTAACCAAAAATAAAGCACAATATGAGAATTATTTAACTCTAATCCGTCCGTGCGGCTTTCATCGCCAATTTGTTTTCGTACATTTCTTTATCAGCCCGCTTGAAAACTTCGTCCGCATTTTTATCTTTGTCCGGCTCGTAAACCGCAAGACCGACTGCCGCCGAAACTTTTTCCCACAACGCAAGCGATTCATTGGAAAGTTTGTGCTCCATCTCGGATTTGAATTGCGCTACGAAATATTTACTCAGCGAAACTTTATCGTCCTCCAAAATCACGACGAATTCATCTCCGCCGATTCGATAAACATTTTCCGTACCGAAAACCGCGCAGGTTAATCGGCAAGCATTTTTCAGATAAGTGTTTCCCAGCTCGTGCCCGTAAGTGTCGTTGACGCGCTTGAGATAATTCACGTCGACCATCACGATACAAAATTTCGCGTCGCCCGTTAAAATTTTTTTGTTAAGTTCGGCAATGTCCTCGGTGTAGGCAGTTTTATTCTTCACGCCCGTCAAAGCATCTTTGTGAGCAATTTCGTCCATGACGAAAACTTTAACGCGCATATCGGCTACTTGAGTTTTGGCGCGTTGCAAATGCTCCAAGTATCTCAAAACATTTTCCGTCATCCGCAGCAATGACCGATACAAATTTTCTATCTCGTCGCCCGTTTTTATCTTCAAGCTTTTAATGCTCTCGATATTTTTTTCGCGAGCTGCAACGCTGTCATAAGAAAAATTTCGGGCGCAATAAGCAATCGTGTTGACCGGCAAGATAATATTGTTTTCGACGAACGCCAGACCGATTGCAAAGATAAATATAAAACAACCGACGAACAACGCCAGCAATTTTATAACAAAAATGTGCGTGTACTCGACGAGCGGTTCCATGGAAAAATCGACCGCGACATAACATTGACACTTGCCCGCCTCGTCGTAAACAGGTTTGTAAAGCGTGAGAAGGTAGCCGTATTCGTCGTCGGTAATTATCGGCGGAACAGGTCTGCCCGCAATTAAATCATTTTGATAAGGCAAAAGATTTTCTTCCAATTCGACGACTTGCCCCGGCTTATCACCCTCAAAAGTTCCGGTACTCAAATCAAAGACGACGCGGCAACCGTCCTCCGAAATTCTGTAGACGTAAAGAAATTTCGCGTCAAAGGAACTGTTTTTGATTGAGTAAAGTTTTTCCTCGGTTTCCTTGTAACCCGGCGCCGTGCGCCCGAATTTTATAAAATCGTCAACGCGATTCGGATTTATGGTGCTTACGGCAACAGTAACCATTCCGTCGACAGTTTTAATCCGTTCTTCGACAGCGGCGTCTTTGAACAGCAGATAACTTATCAGCGCGATTGAAAACGACAAGAAAAGCGAACTGAGCATTAAAACAACGAGCGTCTTGGTGCGCAGGGACAATGAAAAATAACTTTGCTGACTTACGACGCTTTTCATTTCTTCGGACAGCGGAGCTTGCTTTTGTCCCAACTCGCCGAATAATTTTTTTATCTGCGGCGGAGTCAATTTCAGCAACGCGAATGCCACAAAGAGCGAAAAAGTTTTGTCAAAGCATTCGATGAAAAGATTTTTCGTATAACCCGATTCAAATTCGTTGACGGATTGAGTAAAATTGGTCGAGTTCAAAAAATCGGTGATGAGCAAGTCGAGAGTTCCGGTTAAAAAAGTCAGCGTGGGAATAATTATCAGCAATTTGCCGAAGTTGTCGAAGTAACCCTTTCGGGCAAAAAATGACGTCAAAATCGCGACGAGTATATTAACGGAACAAAAATACATTTCCGACGGTTCGGCAAGAGATTTAATCAAATTCGTAAAAAAAGCGACGGCGATACCGGGAGCATAGCCGCCGAGTGCCGCGATAAAAATTGTGCCGCTCGTGTCCAAGTAAACAGGTAAGTTTAAACTTTCCGCGACCAAAGAGCCGACAAGATTTAAAATCAATCCGGCGAGACAAATCAGAATGAGTTTTCCGTCAGACATTCGATGCGCTTCCTTATGAAAAAATTTTTCTAATTATACCACACAAATTTAACTGCAACAGATTATTTTTGGCAAGTATGAAAAATTTCTGCGACGTGATATAATTAACAAAATCATAGGAGGAATTCAATGGAAGTCGTAAAAAAAATTTACAGAGATTCGCTGTTCCGAACTTACTTTCGGGATACGGAAAATTTTGTGCAGCTTTGCAATGCGGTAACGGGTTTGAATTTGAAAGCCTCTCAGCTTAAAGAAAATACGGTTGAGTATGTTTTGTTCAACAATTTGCGCAATGATGTTTCGTTCAGCGCGGACGGAAATTGTTTCATATTCTTCGAACATCAAAGCACGAGAAATTTTAACATGCCGCTGCGAATGCTTTTATATTTGTCGTTACTCTATCGCTCGGAGTTGCCGAAAGATCTTATTTACCGCGCAAAAGTTATCAAATTGCCTGCGCCGAAATTTTTTGTTTTCTACAACGGCAAGGAACCTTGTCCCGAAAAAAGTACGCTGAAATTATCGGACGCCTTTTCCATGACGGGCGATATTGAATTGACCGTCAAAGTTTACAACATCAATTATAACAAAAATTTTCGGTTGTTAAATGATTGTCGACCCGTTCACGATTACAGCGTTTTTATTAAGAATATTGAGGAAAATCTTGCTGCGGGCATGATTCTCAAAGAGGCAATTATCGAGGCAATGCGTTGGTGTATCGATAACGATATTATGAGTGATTTTTTGACCGCGCACATGTGGGAGGTTTTTGATATGGTTAGTCTTTGGTGGAATGAAGAGGACGCGAAAAAATCTTACATCGAACAAGGCAGAGAAGAAGGCAGAGAAGAAGGCAGAGAAGAAGGTTTGGAAGAAGGTCTGGTTAAAGGCGAACTTAAAACTTTGCTCGAAAACATTCGCACATTGATGAGCAGTTTGCATGGTACAGCGGAAGAAGTAATGAATTTGCTTAAAATTCCGCCCGAAAAGCAAAAAGAACTTGCGCCGCTCATCTGACGGAGGTTTTTGATATGGTTAATCTTTGGTGGAATGAAGAGGACGCGAAAAAATCTTACATCGAACAAGGCAGAGAAGAAGGTTTGGAAGAAGGTCTGGTTAAAGGCGAACTTAAAACTTTGCTCGAAAACATTCGCACATTGATGAGCAGTTTGCATGGTACAGCGGAAGAAGTAATGAACTTGCTTAAAATTCCGCCTGAAAAGCAAAAGAACTTGCCGGATATATTTAAAGTTTTCAACTTGTCATCTTTGTTAAATGTTGTTAAAAAATTTTCATCTGTCGTCGAACGCGGCAGATTTTTTTTGCGCTGTGTGATATAATCAGCAAAATTTTTCTGTGGGAGGTGCGGACACGTGAAAAAATTTCTGACCGCGCTGCTTATCGTCGGGAATTTATTTTCTGCGTCGACAGTCAACGCCGAGATAAAAATTTATGAGGGCGTCGGAGAATATCTCATGAGCGACTTTGAAACTTTCGATGTAGCTCAACAGCGTGCCAAACAACGCGCCGAGCAAAGTGCTTGCGAACAGGCGGGCGTTTACGTCGAGAGCCGCACCGAAGTTGTCAACGCACAAGTTGAGCGCGATGAAATCTTGACCATGACGAGCGGCATTTTAAAAATCGTTGACGTGCAATTCAAGCGCGAATTTATCGACGACAACACGACACGAGTCCGCGCAATTATCAAAGCCAAAATCGACAGCGACGATATAAATAAATGGCTTTCCAAAAGTTTCGGGGAGCGGACGTCACTGGTTGAGCAAAATGAACAACTTCGCCGCGCAAATGCCGAGCAGGATAAACAAATCGCCGAACTCAAAAAGCAACTCATCAACGTGAAAACTCAACAGGACAGAGAGCGAATTACCCAACGTTTTGCCGCCGAAGATAAAATCTTCTTATCGAATAAAAAATACGAGGAAGGCTTAATACCCTTGCAGAAAGGTGATTATCGCCGCGCAGAAGATCTTTTCACGCAGGCAATCGAACTCAATCCGAACAACGCACTTGCTTACGGCATTCGCGGCACCATGCATTACAACGTTAAAGATTATAAAAGAGCAATCGCCGACTTTAATCGCGCCGTTGAGCTTGACCCGAATTGGATTCAAATGCATTTGCTAATCGGCTATTCCTACTACGGTTTGAACGATTACGGCATGGCTATTGCCAGTTTGAGCAAAGTTATTAACATGGCGAAAAATTTTTCGTTCGACAGGAAATACGGCTTGACAGGACATCAACTCATTGCGACGGCTTATTACAATCGCGGAATTATTCATAAAGCTCTCGGCGAATATGACAAGGCGCAAGCTGACTTCGCCAGGGCGCGCCGCTTCAATTAGGAATTAGAAATTAGGAATGAGGAATGAAAAAGCAAATCTCAATTCCTAATTCCTAATTCCACATTCCTAATTGACAAAGAGAGGAGCGCGTTAATTGCAATTAATTTACAACCTCGCGGCGATACTCGTCGTGATTTTAATTATTCCCGTGTTCATGATTCGTTCGATACGTGAGCGCGGTTTCGTCGAGAGAATCAAACAAAGTTTCGGATTCTTCCCCAAGGGCGCACTTGACCCCGTGGCGAAAAAAAATTGCATATGGGTACACGCGGCGTCGGTCGGAGAAATTGTGGCGACAAGTCCGCTGATAAAAGAATTTCGTCGCGAGTTTCCAAAGTCGCCGATTTTGGTATCGGTCGTGACGACTTCGGGCTACGAAATGGCAAATCGAATCATCAAAGACGCGGACAGCATAATTTATTTTCCGTTGGATTTACCGTTCGTGTCGGCGTCGGTTTTCAAAAAAATTTTCCCGCGAGTTTTCTTGAACGTCGAGACGGAACTTTGGCCGAATTTTTTAAAGGCGGCGCGAGAAAATCACGTACCCGTTATGATGGTCAACGGACGCATTTCGGAAAAGAGCGTCAAGCGTTATAAATACATGTTCTCGATTTTGCGGGACATGATTGGCACGGTGAAACTTTTCGCAATGGCGTCGCCGGTCGACGCGGGCTATGTCAAAGAACTTGGCGCGCCCGAAGAACTCGTAACAATCACGGGCAACACGAAATTTGACCAGACTTATACCGACGTGACGGACGCTCAACGAAAAAAAATTTTATCGGACATGGGCTTGACGGACGCCAAAGAAATTTTTTTGGCGGGCAGTACTCATCGCGGCGAGGAAAATTTTGTTCTCAAGGCGTTCAAAGCAATTCGCAAAAATCATCCGAAAGCCCGGCTTGTAATTGCTCCGCGCGAACTTTTGCGCACTCGTGAAGTTGTTGCGTTGTGCAAGGCGGCGGGCTTTACGGTCGGCACGCGCACCGAATTGCAAAAGCGTCCGCCCGCAAATGAAGACATTATCATTTTGGACACAATCGGCGAACTCGGACAGGTTTACAGCGTCGGTGATGTGATTTACGTCGGCGGCAGTTTAATTTCTCACGGCGGGCACAATATCTTGGAACCGGCGGCGCACGGCAAGGCGATTATCGTCGGGCACCACATGGAAAATTTTAAAGACTTGCACGCGCTGTTTAAAAATCGCAACGCCTGCATAACCGTCAACAACGACAACGAACTTGCCACGCAAGCCAAAAAACTTTTCGACGAGCCGGAAGAAAGATTGCGGCTTGAGGAAGAGACGATTAAAATTGTCCACGAAAATCGCGGCGCATCTCGCAAGTCGGCAATTCTCCTGCGGCAAATGCTCAACGAATACGAGGCAAAGGAAAATGCCAGGCGACTTCGCACGACGGAAAAAATAGAAAACGTCCAAACATATTTTTTAAAGCTGATTCACGACGAGGAAGTTAGCGGGGCATTTACGCCGCTGATAATTTTTGTTTTGTACCTTGGTTCGCTGATTTACAAAGGGCTGGTCAATTTGCGTTTGCTCGGCTATCAGCTGGGCTTTTCGGGCAAGGAACGATTAAATTGTTTCGTGATAAGTCTGGGAAATATAACGGTCGGCGGGACAGGCAAAACTCCCACGGCTCAAAGATTGGCAAAAGAAATTCGTGACATGGGCTATCGAGTCGTGATTTTGAATCGCGGTTATCGGGCGAAATTCTACGGCGAAGTCGGAATCGTCAGCGACGGGAAAAATTTAAACATGGACGCCACCGAGGCGGGCGACGAAGCTTATATGCTCGCAAAACATTTGCCGAACGTTCCGGTTTTAATCGGAGCGCGGCGGGCAGTCAGCGGACAATATGCCATTGAAAATTTCGGCGCGGAAGTTGTAATTCTTGACGACGGCTATCAGCATTGGCAAGTTATTCGCGACTTGGATATTTTGCTGATTGATGCAGTGTCGGTTTTCGGCAACGGACATTTGCTCCCGCGCGGGATTTTGCGTGAATCCCTGTCGCATATCAGCCGCGCAGATGTTTGCCTCATGACTAAGGTTGACCAGGCTCTCGAAGGTTCCTGCGAAATGATTCGTCAAACCGTCCGCAAATATAATTCGTCCGCGCAGATTGTCGAGAGCATTCACGAGCCGCGTTGTCTGATTCCACTTGCCGATTGGTCGGTTGATTTGTCGGGCGAAGGTGTCAGCGTCGAAAAAATTTCCGGACGGAAAGTCATGGCGGTTTCGGCTATCGGAAATCCCGCGTCGTTTGAAAGAACATTGCGCGATTTGGGCGCGGAAATTATTTCAAGTCTTCGCTACCCCGACCACCACGATTATACGATTATGGAAATGGAAGACATTTTGCGGCGGGCGGAGTCGTTTGCGGCGGAAATGATTGTCGTCACGGAAAAAGATGCCGTCAAAATTCCCGAAGAAGTCGCCAAAGAAAATTGGAGCATTCCGATTTTTGTTATCTGCGTCGAGGTTAAATTTCGGACAGGCGCGGACGACTTCAAAAAACTTTTGCGCAATCGATTGGAGGAAAAAATCGGCAAGAAAATTTGATACGCAAACAAAAAATCCGACGAGTTTTTAGCCCGTCGGATTTATGTTTTCAATCGCTGAAATTTAGCTGTTCATAAGTTTCTTGTAAAGTTCAATATACTCGTGAGCCGAATTCTTCCAGCTGTAGTCGCTGTTCATGGCGTTGGAAGAAATTTGCAGCCAGACTTCAAATTGAGCGTAAGTCGACAGCGCACGCTTGAGAGCATACATCATTTCATGCGCGTTGTAGTTCGAGAAGACAAAGCCGTTGCCCTGTTTGGTGTACTTGTCGTATTGCTGAACGGTATCTTTCAAGCCGCCCGTCTCGCGAACGACCGGAGCCGCGCCGTAACGCATGGCGATAAGCTGACCGATGCCGCAGGGTTCGTAATTCGACGGCATAAGGAAAATATCGCTGGAAGCGTAAATTCTCTGCGCAAGTTCGTTCGAGAAATAAATGTTCGCGGAAACTTTTTGCGGATAACGCCAAGCCAAACCTTTGAACCAATCCTCATAAACTTTGTCGCCGGTGCCCAAAAGGACGAATTGGAAATCCTCATGCTGCAAAAGTTCATCCATCATGCGGACAACGAGGTCGAGACCCTTCGCCGCAACGAGACGCGTGACCATTGAGACAATCGGAATTTTTCTGCCTTGAGGAAGTCCGAGCAACTCTTGGAGCTTAATTTTGTTTTCGCATTTCTTATCGAACGCGGCATAAGCATCGGAGGCGTCGTAATTGACAAACAAATCTTTATCGGTCGCGGGATTGAATTTATCGTAGTCAATGCCGTTGACAATGCCGTACAAATCATCTTTGCGGCTGCGGAGGAGTCCGTCGAGGTGTTCGCCGAAGTATTCGTACTGAATTTCCTGCGCGTAGGTTTTGCTGACGGTCGAGACGTAATCGGCGTAGATAATGCCGCCTTTCATGAAGTTGACCGCATCATAGAATTCGAGGTCGCCGTTGTTGAAATATTTCCAATCGAGACCGAGAACGTCGCCCATGATGTCTTTGGTAAAGACGCCCTGATATTTGAGGTTGTGAATCGTGTAGATCGTCTTGATTTTTTCGTAGCGTTCGTCGCCCTGGTGTTCGAGTTTGAGCAGGACGGGGACAAGTCCCGCGTGCCAGTCGTTGGCGTTGATTACGTCGGGGAAAAAGTCTATCGCCGGCAGACAGTTGAGGATTGCGCGGCAGAAGAACGAGTAGCGTTCCGCGTCGTCGTCGTAGCCGTAAAGACCTTCACGCGCAAAATATTCCTCGTTGTCCACGAAGTAATAAATCACGCCGTCGAGTTCGTATTTGTCAATGCCG
>JAFSOQ010000084.1 GCA_017446845.1 Selenomonadaceae bacterium
CAAGCTGTCGTTACCCGAACCGCCCACAAGCAACACATCACTTTTGTTGTCGCTGAGGAGTGTGTCGTTGCCTTCCAAGCCGTAAACTTGAGTTTTGTTCTCGATGGCGTTAAGCAGATTATCGCCCTCGTTGCCGTGAAGGACTTTCGCCATTTAATTTCATCTCCTTTGAAAATTTTTGGGGAATATGTATGCATTATATTAATTGTTTCTTTGTTTTGCAATTCAAAGCCGATAAAAAAATCCCCGTTCATTTGAACAGGGATAATTTTTTTTGTCATGGAAAATTTTTTTTATTATTCATTTTCTGTAGCCGAGTTTTTCAGCTTTGGCGAAATCGGCATTGGCTTTTTCTTTATCGCCCATTAGTTTATAAATTTCTCCGCGATTATAGAAAAGCCAACCTTCGGGCGAAAGTTTAAGTGCAGTGTTCATATCGGCAATAGCTTCTTCAAAACGACCCAAGCCCGCGTATGCTTGAGCGCGAGTATCAAAAAAATTAGCTTCGTTTGGCTTGAGTTTGATAGCTCTGTTTGCGTCAACGAGAGCCGCTTCAAATTTTCCGATTTGACAATAAGACCAAGCCCGCCCGTTGTAAGCACTCGCATAATTCGGGTCAATGTCAATTGCGCGCCCGTAATCGGCAATGGCGTCGTCCCAACGCTTGAGCCGCCCGTAAGCCAATGCGCGATTGTGATACGACCACGAAAATTTATCGTTGAGTTCAATCGTTTTGTTATAATCGGCAATCGCCGCCTCGTAGTCTTTAAAACCGTCTTTGTAAATGTTGCCGCGATTGACGAAGACGAATTGATTATCGGGATAAAGTTCGGCGGCTCGATTCAAACGTTCCAGCGCAACATTATATTCGCCACGTCCATAGAGCGCAAGAGCTTCTTCGATAATATTGTCAGCACCTCTGTTCGAACGAATTATTCTTTCGGAGCGTCTGAAATCTGCCAAAGATTTTTCTCTGTCGCCCAAAGAATCAAAAGCTTTGCCGCGATTTTCGTAAGCTTTGGCGTATCTGGGATTCAGTTCGATAGCCTTGTTATAATCGACGAGAGCTTCTTTCATTTGATTCAGCCACGACTTTGCAGCCCCGCGATTGTTCCAAGCGATTGCATATTTCGGATTCAGTTCAATAGCTTTGCTGTATTCCTTGATTGCCGCTTGGTATTCTTTAAGCTGATTATATACCCAGCCGCGCCCGAAGTAGGGCAACTCCGAATTTGGACTTAGTTCCGACGCTTTGTTGAAGTCGGTTATTGCCTGATGGTATTTTTTTTGTTCGATGTAAGTCCAAGCGCGATTGTGCCAAGCCAAGGCGTTTTCGGGATTTAATTCAATCGCCTCGGAAAAAAATTTCTCTGCTTTTTTATGTTCGCCTTCGTCGCGGAATTTATTGCCCTCGCGCAGTTTCAAATTCGAAAGAAAAATCTTATCTTCTTCAACGATTTGTTTGGCGATACCTTCTTTTTTTGAAAGTGTTTCGGCTTTAAGGTACTCTTGCTTTAGGGTATCGATTCTTTGGGATTGTTCATCTTCTTGCAGACGAATAATTTTTTCATTGGAAATAATATTGGAAAGCTTCTCAGCATCCTTTTGCAAGAATGTTTCCACGTCACTCGTATCGATGTCCGCTCGTACCGTCGCACGAATAATATAACCATCCATGTCAGTCAGCGGGATAATTTCATAAACAGTCTCAAGGACGCGCAAAACACCACTTGCCATGGAGATAATTTCGTCCTCAAGCAAATTCATGTTTGCTACTCTGGAAAAGGCGTGGATATAAACACCCGCTTTTTCGCGAGCATCTCGCAATGCTCTTTCACGAGCACGTTCACGCGCCACATTTATATTTTCTACCGCACCCAAAACGTAGTATTCGTCAGTGCCTTCATAAGTTTTGACTTCAGCATTGACGCTCGCGAAAAAAATCAAATTCATCAACACCATAATTAAAAATTTTTTCATCAAAATTGCGCAACGCAAACCCCCGGCTTTAATAGTTAGGAGTGAGGATTTAGGATATAGGATTTAGGATTTAGGATTTGGGATTTAGGGTTTTTGTCTTTCCTAACTCCTAACTCCTAACTCCTAAATTACGGTCGCGCTTTTCACTTCCTTTCTTTACTATCTTAAATTTGGTTGCTAAATCCGCTTAACCAAAAACGTGTAACAAATAATGAAGTCGTTTCGGATTAAAATCTCCGGACTGAGTGAATCGTGACGAGTTAAAAGAGATTAATGGCAAAGTTTCTCCGCTGTAATTAAATGCAAGATAAAATAAAACCCCCGCTTGCGGAGGTTAATTTTTTTTCTTTAAAGTTTGATGACGCCGATAATTTGAATTTCAACCGACTGGTCAATTTCGGCGTGAGAAACGATTGTAAGACCTTGAACCGAACGTTCGACGAGTTTACGGAAGTAAAGACGCACGGCGGGGCTTGTCAATATGATTGCGGGATAACCCTGATTCGCGAGCTTCTCAACTTCTTTGTTAAGGGAATTAATCATGCGGCGCATTGAATCGGGGTCGAGACTGACATAGGAGCCGTGGTCTGTGCGCTGAACGCCGCCGACAATCCGATTTTCCAAAGCCGGGTCGAGCGTGACGCAAGGTAACGTTGTTCCGCCTTGAACGACTTGATGAGTAATTTGTCTTGCCATAGCGTGGCGCACATACTCTGTCAAAATTTCGGGGTCCTTCGTGGCGCGGGCATAATCGGCGAGCACTTCCATAATCGTCGCCATGTCGCGAATCGAAACGCGTTCGGTAAGCAAATTCGCCAAGACCTTTTGAATTTCGCCGATACCCAAAAGTTCGGGGACAACTTCGTCGAC
>JAFSOQ010000085.1 GCA_017446845.1 Selenomonadaceae bacterium
AATCCTAAATCCTAAATCCTAAATCCTAACTGATAGAAGTCCGTGACGACCTCTGATTTTGATTTCGTTGTGTTTTATTAAACTTCTGACCTTGCCAATCAGATATAAAGACCCTGCGATAATTTTCACGTCGCCGCCCGAAGTTTTAAGACGTTCGACCGCTTCAAAATTATTTTCTATTGCAACGCACTCAACACCGCGGCCGCGTAAAATTTCGCAAATTGTTTCGGGCTTGGCGGCGCGTTTCGAGTCCGGCTTTGTCACGATTACAAAATCATCTGCGCGGAATAAAATTTCAATCATCGCGCCGAAGTCTTTATCGTTGAGCACGCCGAAGACCCAAACTCTTTTGCCTTGCGGAAAATTTTTATCGAGACTTTCGCGCAGAGCCGTCGCGCCGTGAGGATTATGCGCCCCGTCAATTACGAAGACGCCCGAAGAATTTTCCACGACTTCAAAACGTCCTGCCCATTCCACACGAGCCAAACCCGTTTCAATCGCCGACTTGTCCAAGCTTAAAACTTCAGCCGCCTTTATCGCCACCGCCGCATTTAATTTTTGATACTCGCCTTTAAGGGACAATAAACCAGTTCCCGGTTCCCAGTTCCCAGTTCCTACTTCATACAGCGGAGAATTTTTTTTGGCGGCAACGCGTCTGATAATTTCAAGCGGCTCACCCGTCGCGCCCGTGACAATCGGAATTTTTTCTTTGATGATTCCCGCCTTATTCAGCGCGATATTTTTCAAGTCGCCCAAAATATTTTCGTGGTCAAGTGCAACGTTCGTGATAATCGACAATTCGGGCGTAATTATGTTCGTCGAATCAAACGTTCCGCCCAAACCGACTTCGATAACTGCCACGTCGACTTGACGCATTTTAAAATACAAAAACGCGGCGGCAGTCAAAACTTCAAAGTGCGTAGCGACGACGTTGCAATCTTTGACGCGGAAAATCATTTCGGCGAAATCTTCTTCGAAAATATTTTCTCCGTTGATTTTGATTCGTTCGCAATAACTTTCCAAATGCGGCGACGTGAACAATCCGACTTTTAATCCTTGAGCCTTGAGCATTTCGGCGAGCATGGCGCAGACCGAACCTTTGCCGTTGGTGCCGGCGACATGAATAGTCCGATAAAAATTTTGCGGCTGACCAAGCGCGGCGGCAAGTTCCTCAATCCGTTCGAGTCCTTCCTTTATCCCGAAAATGCACAGCCAATCCAAATATTTCAGCGCGTCCTTATAAGTTTTCAAGCTGTTTAATCCTCTGTTCCAACGAAGAAATTTTTTCTTCAGCGGCGGCAAGTTTATCGCGTTCCGATTTCACGACTTCGGCGGGTGCTTTGCTCAAAAATCTTTCGTTGTTGAGTTTGCCTGCCGTCGACGCCGCGCCCTTGCGAACTTTTTCCAATTCTTTTGTCAGGCGGGCAATTTCTTTTTCCGTGTCGATTAATCCTTCGAGCGGCAAATAAATTTCCACGCCCTCAATAACGTTGCTCATTGCGTGCGCGGGTTTTTCTTCGGCAAAAGTCATCGGCTCCGCGAACGCCAATGCGATTATGTAACTTGCGCAATCCTGCAAAATTTTTTTGTATTCAGAGCGAGTCACCTTCAAGACGACTGCAGATTTTTTGCGCGAATCAATTCCGAGTTCCGATTTCAAATTGCGAATCGTTTTGACGACGTTCAAAATTACTTCTGCGACTTCTTCCACGTTGTCTTCTGCGGAAATAAAATCTTTTAATTCGTCGCGTGTCGGATACGGCGCGAGCATGATTGAGCCTTGCGCGTTCGGAAGTTTTTGGCGGATAATTTCTGTCAAGAACGGCATGAACGGATGCAATAATCTCAACGTGCTTTCCAAGACCGTCGACAGCACGAACAATGCCGTTGCCTTGGCTGTGGCGTCCGAGCCGTAAAGTCTTGCCTTCGTCAGCTCAATGTAATAATCGCAGAATTCAGACCAAATAAAGTCGTAAAGGATCCGCGCCGCCTCGCCCAATTCAAATCGCTCAATATTCTTCGTTACGTCGTCAATCGTGTCGGCAAGTCTGCTGATAATCCACTTATCGGCGATTTCCAAATCTTCACCCGTCGGCTTGAAATCTTTGTCGAAGCTTTCCAAATTCATCAGCAAAAATCTTGACGCGTTCCAAATTTTATTTGCGAAGTTCCGCGCAGATTCGACCTTCGACCAGTAAAACCTCAAATCATTGCCGGGAGTGTTGCCTGTGACGAGCATAAACCGTAAAGAGTCCGCGCCGTATTTCTCAATGACTTCGACGGGGTCAACGCCGTTATTCAGCGACTTGGACATTTTGCGCCCGAATTCGTCGCGAACAAGCCCGTGAATAAAAACATGCCTGAACGGAATTTCGCCGCGGAATTTCAAGCCCATCATGACCATGCGGACGACCCAGAAGAAAATTATATCGTAACCTGTCACGAGGACGCTTGTCGGATAAAATTTTTTAAGTTCGGGAGTTTCTTCGGGATAACCGAGCGTTGAGAACGGCCACAGCGCACTTGAAAACCAGGTGTCCAAAACGTCCTCTTCGCGACGCAAATTTTTTCCGTAACAATGCGGGCACTCCTCAACGTCCGTTTCCGAAACAATCATCTCGCCGCAGTCGTCACAATACCACGCGGGAATTTGATGACCCCACCACAGCTGCCGACTTATGCACCAATCGCGAATATTTTCCAGCCAGTTAATATAAATTTTCGTAAAGCGTTCGGGAACAAATTTTAACTCGCCCGACTTAACCGCCTCAATCGCGGGCTTGGCAAGCGTTTCCATTTTAACAAACCACTGCTTGCTGATAAGCGGCTCAATCGTCGTGTGGCAACGGTGACAATGCCCGACAGCGTGTTCGTGATTTTCGACCTTGACGAGGAATCCGCCCGCCTCCAAATCTTTGACAATCTGATTGCGGCATTCGTAACGGTCAAGCCCCGAATATTTTCCAACGTCGTCAGTCATGATGCCATCATTGTTTATAACCTTGACTTGCTCCAAATTGTTGCGAAGTCCCATTTCAAAATCGTTCGGGTCGTGCGCGGGAGTAACTTTGACTGCGCCCGTGCCGAAATTTTTATCGACGTAAGAATCTGCGAACAGAGGGATTTCACGATTGACGAGCGGCAAGATTAAAGTTTTGCCGACAAGATTCTTATAACGTTCGTCGTCGGGGTGAACAGCAACGCCCGTGTCGCCCAACATAGTTTCGGGACGCGTCGTCGCAACCACAACATAACCGCTGCCGTCTTTGAACGGATAACGCAAATGCCACAGATGACCTTGCTCGGTCTCGTGCTCAACTTCAATGTCGCTGAGCGCGGTGTTGCATTTCGGGCACCAGTTGGTTATCCTTTTGCCGCGATAAATCAAACCTTCGTTGTAAAGCTGAACGAAAACTTTTCTGACAGCCGCGCTGCAACCTTTATCCATTGTAAAGCGTTCGCGCTCCCAATCGCAACTTGAACCGAGCGTCCGAAGTTGATAGCTGATTCGGTTGCCGTAAGTTTCCTTCCATTGCCAAACGCGTTCCAAAAATTTTTCACGTCCGAGTTCGTAGCGATTGGTGCCCTCGCCGCGCAGTTGTTCTTCGACTTTGGCTTGAGTGGCAATGCCCGCGTGGTCGGTACCGGGCATCCAAAGAGTATTGTCGCCTTTCATGCGATGATAACGGATTAAAATATCTTGCAACGTTTCATCGAGCGCGTGCCCCATGTGCAGTTGTCCCGTGACATTCGGCGGCGGAATTACTATGCAATAAGGTTCGCCCGCCGCGTCGGGTGTCGTGTGGAAATTTTTATCTTTCTCCCAAGCCGCATAAATTTCTTTTTCAAATTGTTGCGGCTCGTAAGTCTTCGGTATGTTGCTCAAAGTTTGCTCCTCCCCAATTTAAATTATCGACGCACTTTCCCAAATCGGATTTTAATATGATACAACAACAGTAGCAAGATGTAAAACATTGCTGAAAAAATTCCCTCCGACCGTGGAGGGTTTTTTGTCAAATTTATCGTCATAACGAATTGAATTAAGGTGTTGCGCTCATTTCAAGTTTCGGATTGTTGTCGCTTATCCAACCCAAAGCCCATTCGTTTTCGACGAGCAACACGGGATTTTCTTCGCGGTCAAGCACGAACATTCCCCTATCTGCTCCGCGCAAACTTGTCGGAGTAACTTTCGCGCCGCCAGAAAATTTCAGCCAGCGAGCGACTTCAAACGGCAACATCGTCAACAAAACGTCGACGCCGTATTCCGACTTCAAACGATATTGCAGAACTTCAAATTGCAAAGTGCCGACGGTTCCGACGACGTAAGATTCGGTACCCGCGCCCACTTGATTAAAAAGTTGAATCGCGCCTTCCTGAGTAAGTTGGTCGATACCTTTTGCGAATTGTTTGCGCTTCATGGTATCCTTGGCTTGCACGCGAGCAAATTTTTCGGGCGGGAAGGTCGGGAAGTCCTCAAATTTAAATTTATGCGCGGCGTCGGTCAAAGTGTCGCCTATGCCGAAAATTCCGGGGTCGAACAAGCCTACAATGTCGCCGGGAAATGCCTCGTCGATAATTTGTCTGTCCTGCGCGAGAAATTGCTGAGGTTGCGCGAGCTTGATTAATTTATCGCTTGCCGCGTGCCAAACCGTCATATTGCGTTCGAACTTGCCCGAACAAATTCTGATAAACGCCAAGCGATCTCTGTGCGCGGGATTCATGTTGGCTTGAATTTTAAACACGAACGCCGAAAATTTTTCGTCTTCCGGCTCAATGATTCCGTCGTCGGAAAGTCGCGGCGCGGGCGGCGGCGCAAGTCTCAAATACTCTTCCAAAAAATTTTGTACGCCGAAATTTGTCATTGCCGAGCCGAAAAAGGTCGGAGTCAATTCGCCCGCGTCGATTTTATCTTTGTCGAAAACTTCGCCCGCCTCGTCAAGCAACATTAAATCTTCCTGCAACGCGTCAAAATTTTCCTGCCCGATACGTTTAACAACTTCAGGGTCATCTGCCGCGAAAATTTCCGACGCACGCTCTTTTTGCCCGTGAGTGGTGTCTTCGGCGAAAAGTTCAATCCGATTTTTTTGTCGGTCGAAAACACCCAAATATTTTCCGTCCTTGCCAATCGGAAAGTTCATCGGATAAGTCGGAATGCCCAAAACTTTTTCTATCTCGTCGAGTAAGTCCAACGGAATTTTTCCGTAGCGGTCGAGCTTGTTGATAAAAGTAAAAATCGGAATGCGACGTTCACGACAAACTTTAAAAAGTTTTTTCGTCTGCGCCTCAACACCCTTAGCCGCGTCGAGAATCATAACTGCGCTGTCAACTGCCATTAACGTGCGGTAAGTGTCTTCGGAAAAATCCTGGTGACCGGGCGTGTCGAGAATATTTATTCGGCAGCCCGCGTAATCGAATTGCAACACGGAACTTGTAACGGAAATGCCGCGTTGCTTTTCAATTTCCATCCAATCGCTGACGGCGTGTCGTTGAGTTTTGCGCGACTTAATCGAGCCTGCCAAATGAATTGCTCCGCCGTAAAGTAAAAGTTTTTCGGTGAGCGTCGTCTTGCCCGCGTCGGGGTGTGAAATTATTGCAAACGTCCTACGCTTATTTATTTCTTCAGTCAATGTCAAATTATTTTGCTCCCTTCTATCAATTAGGAATTTGTCATTTCCTTTTCCTCACAACGATTAAAATGCCCGCGAAAATTAAAATTATGCCGACGACAATGTAAACGGTGAACGGCTCGCCCAAAATGAATACGCCGCCCAAAACTCCGACAATCGGCGCGACCAACGTTGCGATTGACGCGGAACTTGCTTCTATGTGCGTCAAGACATAATTCCACAAGAAGAACGCCAACGCCGAGGCAAGTGCGCCGTTATAAATCACGCAGAGCACGGCGGGCACGCACCAATTAATTTCGCCCTGCGGAACCAGCGAAGTATAAATCACCAAAACAATCGCGCCGAAGACCATTTGCCACGTCGTCAGCTGAACCATGTTACTTTTGCTCAATTTCAATTTGACGATGATGTTTGACACGCCCATAATCATTGCGCCCACGATTATTATAAACGCCGCGTGCAAGTCGCCGACACCCTGCAAACCCATTAGCACATACAAGCCGAGTATCGCCAAAAAAATTCCGAAACATTTCAGCCGCGTTAATCGTTCGTTGAGCGTGAAGTGCGCCAAAATTGCCGTCCACAGCGGCGCGGTGTAATTCAAGACTGCCGCCATGCCCGCGCTGATTGTTTTCATGCCGACCTGCGCGGCAATGTTGTTAAGCACAATCATCAACAAGCCCGTTAAAAATATCCACGGCAGAAATTTTTTGTCGGGCAACGGAATTTTTCTCCAATACGCGAACGCCAACAAAATCAATGCGCCCGTCCCAAATCGCCACGTCACGAAAAGTATCGGCGGAAAATATGTGTTCGCCGTTTTCATGATGACCCAGTTCAAGCCCCAAATCAACCAAATTGCTGCGAGTGCGCGCAACATTTTTTATCACGACCTTTGTTTAGGATTTAGGATTTAGGATTTGGGATTTAGGGATTTGCTTTTCTAACTCCTAACTCCTAATCACTGCATTTCCCGCAAGTTTAGAATAATTTTTATGTCATGTCAAAGCAGGGCGAGAAAATTTTTTGTAGAATTTTTACGGCGATAAAATTTTGGGAGGAAAATTTCATGACGGAAGAAAAACGCACGATTCACATAAAAGGCACGGGGCACGCCGCGCAGATTCCCGACCAAGTCGTTTTGTCGCTGACTTTGACCGCGCAAAACAAAGAATACTCCGCCGCAATGAAAATCGGCAGCCAGCAAGTCGAAATGCTCCGCGAGGCAATCGTCGAGGCGGGCTTTAAAGCCGACGACCTCAAGACGATTAATTTTGATGTGCGTGCTGTCTACGAGAACGAAGAGTATCGCGAAGGCAATTCCAAACGCTACCGCCAAATTTTTATCGGCTTCGAGTGTCGTCACGATTTGCGGCTGACTTTCGACTTTGACAACGATAAACTCAACACCGCCGTCGACACGATTGCCGCGAGCCTCTCTCAGCCGAAAATTTCAATCGCGTTCACAGTCAAGGACGCCGACGCCTTCAGCGACAAAATTTTAAAATCCGCCGCCCGCGACGCCAGACGCAAGGCTAAAATCCTCTGCGCGGCTTTGGGCGTAAATCTCGGCAAACTCCTCGAAATAAATTACTCTTGGGACGAAATTAACATTCGGCGCGAAAATATTTTGGTCGATGCTCTTGCGGCTCCGTCTGAAAAAAGTTCGTTCGATTTTCAACCCGAAGAGATTAAAGCGAGTGATACCGTTGATTTTCTGTGGGAGATTGAGTAATGGCTAAATACATTAAATTCACGGTCGGCAACATCTTGGAAGGTTACAAGACGATTGAAATTGCTTTCGTCAAAGATACGGTAACTTATAAAATTTTGCGCAGCGGTTTGCTCAACGTCGACAAAAATAAATCGTCCGTCGTCAAAGTTTCGGAGGAATGGCTTGAGGAACTTGACGCGCTGAATATTTTTGATTGGGAAGAAAATTACTCGTCCGAATTTCCCGACGGTTATCAGTGGCAATTAAATTTCAAGGACGGCAAAAAAAATTATCGCGGGCAAGGCGAAAATGCTTATCCGGAAAATTGGGAGAAATTTTTGGATTGGCTCGACGAATTGATTCCGGAATTGGAATTCGTCAATCGCAAGCGTTTGGAAAAAGTTACGCTGACTTATCACCGCGACGAAAAATTTATCGAACGCTTGACGCTCGACCGCACCGATAAAACTTTGACGCTGGATAAAAAAAATTCTACGCATATTTACGACCTTGGCGAGGAGATTAAAAAAATTTTCGACACCGCGCAGAAATTTTTGGACGGTCTCGAAATTGAGGACACGGATATAAATTCAAGCTCGCGAATAACTTTTGAACTCGTTCACCACGACGACTCGACAAAAACTTTCAACATGACTTGCAACGAAAATTTTTTGCCGGGGCTGACGAATTTGTTGGAAGAAATTCACACCTTCGCGGACGATTTGACGGCGGAAATTTTTTCTCCCATGCCCGATAATATCGTTCCCGCTCAAGGCAAATATATTTTCTGCAAAGTTCAATTCAAAGGAAGTTACAAGCACTACACTTACCAAACCGACGACGAAACTTTGGCGGTCGGTGATGTCGTTGATGTGCCCGTCGGGCGGTTCAACGACGTTAATCAAGCGCGAATTGTTGAAATCGGTTACTTCGACGAATACGAAGCACCTTATCCGATTGACAAGATAAAAAAAATCATCGGCAAGCACGTCGCCGACGAGTGGGAAAATTATTAATCAAGTTCGCCCATCTTTTGTAAAGCTTTTCTTGCCGCTTCTTGTTCGGCGGCTTTTTTGCTGCGACCGACGCCGCGTCCGAAAATTTTTCCGTCAATCAACGCCGCCGCCTCGAACGTTCGATTATGGTCGGGACCGCTCGCGCCCAATTCGGCATAAGTCAATTTCATCGGCGGATTACTCTGAATGACTTCCTGCAACTTGCTTTTATAATCCTTCGGAATGCCCGTGACTTTGACGCGCTCAAATTCGGGAGTAAATTGGCGGAAGACATAATCGCGGGCGGCTTCCCAACCTTGGTCGAAGTAAATCGCGCCGATAACCGCTTCCAAGGCGTCTTCCAAATTTGAATCGCGCTCGCGACCCCACATCAATTCACTCGGTCCGAGCAATAACAAATCGCCCAAATTTATTTCTTTGGCAATGCGCGTGAGTGTCGACTGGCGAACAATGCCCGAACGAGTTTTGGTCAGTTCGCCTTCCTTCAAATGCGTGAAGTGTTTAAAGAGATAAGTCGCCGACGCCAAACCCAAAACCGCGTCGCCCAAAAATTCAAGTCGCTCGTTGTATTTTATGCGCGGCTCAAATTCGTTCGCGTAGGATTTATGGGTCAAAGCTACGTCGAGCGTTTCAATGTGTTTAAATTTCACGGCGAGTTTTTTCTCGGCAAATTTTTCCAATGCCGCCCGTCGTTCGTTGCTCAAAGGAGCGTCGACCCAATCTTCACCTTCGGGAGCCTCAAAAATTTTTTCGTCTATAGTCAAAAAATTCACCTCGTTTTAGGAGTTAGGGTTTTTCACTAATCACTTTTTCCGACGCAAGCAAAGTTCCTGCCAACAGCCAAAATTCTCGCATTATCGGAACTTGATTCATGTTCGTATCGGTCAAGCCCTCAAATTGCAAGCCCGCCAAAATTAAAATTGCCGCCATGCCCGCGCCGAACGGGAAATTTTTTTCGCGCTTGTATTGAGTATAAAATTTCCAGAAGAAGTAAGCGTAAAGCCCGATAAACGCCGCAAGTCCCAATAAGCCGCCCTCGCTGGCACGGTGCAAAATATTATTGTGCGGGTGGGTGTGTCCGTCGCCAATTACTCCCGGACGTTCGCGCGCCTCTTGCGGAATGTAATAATAATTGTAAGCGTTGAAGTACATTTTCTGCCCGACGCCGCTAATCGGATAATCGCGGAAAATTTCCGCCGCCGCCTCCCACATCAAAAGGCGTTCGGTATTGCTCTGAAATTTCGTGCTGGTCATTGTCGAAAGTCTTTCTTGAATTTGCGGAGAAAGCAACGTCACGATTAAAAATATTGCCGCCAAGCCCGCGCAGATTTTTGCCGTCAAGCGACGATATTTTTTTTCAAGCAGAACAAAAATCACGACGACCATCACGAACGCAAGCCACGCGCCCCGCGTCATGGACAGCACCAGGCAAATTAAACTTAAAGCCGTCGCGAATGCCGCCAATCTTCTCCACAACGTCGGCAAAATTTCTGCTTGCGATATAAAAATCAACAGCGGAATTTGCATGAGCATGAACGAACCGTAAAAAGTCGGCGTGTGATTAAATCCGAATGCTCGCGGCTCGCCCTTCACGACGTATTGATAAATGCCCGCCACGTCATTGATTAGGAATGCCAACAGCGTCGCGATTAATACGCCGCAAAGTTGTTCGCGCTTTTTTATAAACGTCATGGCGAAGACCAGCGGAAATAATCTGTGAAATTCTCCGACGACTTCGCGGAAACTGTTCCACGGCTCCCAAGACGCCGCCGCGATAAAAATTTGGAAGACCAAATAAACCGCAAGTACTTCCAAAAGATTTGAGTCGAACGGCGGCAATTTTTTATGACGCACCGACCACACGATTATAAAAAGCGTTCCGAGTCCGACGGCGATACTCGCGACGGCTGTCGATAACGGCACCGCGAATGCCATAAGCAAAACGACAGGATACATCGCCGAGTCGAGTGAAATTTTCGGCAAAGATTTTAGCGGCATGATTCATTTCTCCTTGAATTATTTCGAGAGCAATTCTAACACAAAAAGCCCCCTCCCGAAAAGAAGGGGCAATTTTTTTCGTCACAAAAATTTTTCACGGCAAATTTTTCTGAATATATTCGTAAACTTTCGGCCAAATGTTTCCGTCGCTCCCGTCGGCATTTGAAACCTCCGGCTTGAACGAATCATCTTGCACGATATTTCCGTCCTCGTCGATTTTGTTTATGTAGCATTTTTTCTTTAGCCCGTTGTCTTCAAAGAAACCCATAGAATTAATCATCGCGAAAGTTTCTTTATCGGAGATGAAAAATTCAATCTTAATGTTCGCGCTGAAACCGTCCGCTCTGTTTACGTTCAAAGCCGCACATTGAACACCGCGTTTAATTGAACTTTTGTCGACGTAAAGTTTTGTGATTTGATCGCCGACCTCAATCTCCGTCCAAGTTGTCGCCATTGCCGTCGAAGAAATCATCACTGCAAAGATAAACGCCGCGATAATCGAAAATTTTTTCAAGCTGACCACTTCCTTTCCGAAAAATTTTAATTCACTCGACGAAAATTTTCAAGTTAAGTTTCCATTAGTTGCGCGACGAGTTCGGGCGGAATTATTTCGGGATAATTTTCTGCCAACCACGTGACGATTTTATTCCAATAACGTTTTGCCTTCCACGCCGCTGCGAATTCAAACCAGTAAACGAGCGGAATCAAAACGGGCGTCCCGATATTGTCGACGATTCGCACGCGATAAGCCCCCGGCGCGTGTTCCTGCACCATAAAATTTTCTATGTCCGTGTCGACGATTGCAATGTTCTCGCGCAGAAAGTCCGATTTAAAATTCAAAAGGATTGTCCAAATTCTTTGAAGAGTTTTTTCATCGGGCTTGGTCTTCGGCAGAAATTTTTTCATGTCGAGGCTGGTTTTGCCGTCGTAGTCAAGAACGCGCTCAAAAACGTAGCCGAGTCCGAGATTGGTTTCAATCGTCCCGAAAAACTCCGTCACGAGTTGGGATTTCTCCAACTTCGATGCGCACATTCGACGATAACGCATTTCCTTTTTAACGTCGCCGTCGTCTTTCATGTGCGGAATTTTTATGCACTTCGTTCGGTCAATCGGGTGAATGTAAGTCGCTTGATGTCCGCCCGACCCGATAAATAATTCCTCGTTGATTGTCAAAATGCTCATATGTTCCTCAACTTGTGCACTCTCAACTTATCCAGCCACTGCCAAATTTTCAACTGAATTTGCGCCAAATCTCCGACGCGCCGAATAATTACTCTGTCGTAAATATCCGAGCCGACAACTTCCGCCGTCAAAACAATTTCCGTCGCCTTGCCGAGATTCAAAATCAATTCGTCGTCGATAACTTCCGACAAAATATTTTCGTCGTCGACGGTCGCAATGACTTTAACGGGCGCGTCGACGTGGAAACGATAAAGCCCGACGGAAATTTTATCGACCTCGTTGGGCACGGCGTAGCTGTAAAAAAAATTGTCGTTGACGGTGAGTTTAATGAACGGCGGAATTTTTCTTAACGGTTCGGCGTTCGCGAAGAATTCCACTTCGGAAAGCCCGAAATTTTTTCCCGCGTCGATTGCAGAAATTTCCGCCCGCGTCACAAAAATTTTTTCCGTGTCAATCACGAGCGGTCGTCCGTAACTCGGCAACTCCGCGCTGAAATTTTTTACATTATCTAAAGAAATTCCCGCCTTGTCAATTTCAAGACGCAAAGAAATTTTCGCGGGCATTTCGTCGAGCGGATTGCCGTAAATTACAATCTGCCGAACTTGAACGGGTTCATTCCACTTGAAAAAAATTTTCCGCTGCTTATCGGTCGGTTGCCACAAATTATTTTGAATCTGCGCGGGCACGGCATTAACGTCATTGGTGTCGATAATCTTAAAGTCGCGAACTTTTTTTGCGTCGCCCGAAGTCGCCGTAACTTGCGCGGAAAAAGTTTGGCTGTCGGTGCGTCGCTCGAAAAAAATTTCGTCGCTGTTCAAAATCCTGAGCGCGTTCCATTCGTTGCGTTGAGATTTATGCGCGAAAGTTGCTTCGGCAAGCGGATTGCCCTTCAAAAGCGTTTGACTGTGCATGACCGGAAATCGAACGCGATTTTCCCAAACGTAATTGGCGCGGTCGATAAAATCAAAATCGTAAGTGTCGGTCTCGCCGATTTTGGGCTTGGGCGTCGACAAAAGATTGGGCGCGTAAAAATCGGCGGCGGCTGTAAAGGCGGTCGCGTAAGCAAATTTTTTGTAAACTTCGGGACGATAATCACTGCGCTCGGATAAAACTTCGCCCATGACTTCTTCAAACAAAATCGATAACGTTCGATGGTCGGCGTGGTTGTCGAAGTCGACGCAGAAAATTATATTCGCGCGAAGTTCCAAGAGCAAATTTTTTAAATCGCGCTTGAAATTTTTTCGAGTGTAAGAACTGTGTCGCCCGAAAGTTTTTTTGGCGTAGTCAACAAAATCCTTCGCCGCATAAGTTTCGACGTGACCTGCGGGCGATTTTGTCGGAACGTCGGACAATTTGTGACCGTCGCCGTAGCCGAGGAAAATAATTTTATCGCGGGGCACGCCCAAAATTTTTAACGCGTCGACCGCCTCTTGAGCACGAATTTCCGCTTTTTGTTCAAAGTCGCCGTTTGTCGAATACGCAACAAAAATTTCCGCCTTAGCCGCCGCCAAAGTCAAAATCATATTTCCCGCGATGTTAATTTCGTCGTCGGGGTGCGGAGCCAAAATCAAAACGCGCGTCCCGAAATAATTTTTGTCAAAGAAAGAATTTCCCGTCGTCAAAATTTCTTCCGCGTCAGCCTCCGCGCCGACCAATTCAAAAAACCCGCAAGCCTCCGCCGCCTTAAAAATTTTTGCAACGGAATTTTGAAGTTGCAACGCGCATTTTAATTCCTCGCGATAATTTTTCGCTAAGGTTTGACTGAAAAATTTTTTATCGTCCATGCTGTCACCTCGCCGCGATAATTTCTGCAAGTTTCGGAATGACAATAGAAAAGTCACAAGTCTCGCGAATGAGTTTGGCAGCCCGTTCGCCGAAAATTTTTCTGCGTTCATCGTCATTGAACAGCAAAGAAATTTTTTCCGCGAACGCCGTCGCATCTTCCGAATAAACTCGGTAGCCGTTCACGTCGTTTGAAATTACGTCTTCGCAGCCGCCGATGTCGCTGGTTACGGCGGGAAGTCCGCTCGCCATTGCCTCAAGCAGAGAAGTCGGCAAGCCCTCATGTCGCGAAGGAAAAATATAAACGTCCGCCATTTGATAGAATTCTTGCGGCGCGTCGACCTCGCCGATAACTTTTATCGAATCGTCCAATTCGGCGGAAAGTTTTCGCAGTTCGTCGAGTAAATCATTTATGCCGCCGCCCACGACGAATAACAACGCGTCGGGGAATTTTTTATGCAAAATTTTCCAGACGTCCTGCAAAGTGTCGACGCCCTTATCTTTGACGACCCTGGCGCAGAAGAGCAACACTTTTTGATTCGGATTAATGCCGTGAGAAATTTTTAACTCGCGACGAATTTTTTCATTCGACTGCGGATATTTATTTACGTCGATACCGTGCGGCAGGATTGAAATTTTTTCGGGAGCAATGCCGCCGCGTTTTATAAAGCCGTCGCGAATTTCTTTGGTCGTCGCAATGTAATTCGTGCACTTCGCCAAAATTTTGTTGCGCCAATTATCGGCAGAAAAAATTTCCGCCTTGCCCGTCAACGCCAAAGTCACCGGCTTATTAAAAATCCTCGCGAACAAAATCGCCCAAACGGAAAATTTCGGCGTGCCTATGATATAAAAGGCGTCAATGTCGTTGTGAGTCGTGAGCAGGCGCAAAAAAATTTCCAGCCATCGAAACGGCGGGTGCAGTCGAATTAAATCAATGCCGTTTAAATTTTCTCGTGCCGCCGTGAAGAAAAATCTTTTCTTTGTCATGAGTGTGACGCGGTGTCCGAGTTTGATTAATTGGAGCGCGTGATTTTCTCCGTGAATTTCCGCGCCGCTCTTGGTCGGGCGTCCGTCCGGCATAAATTTTTTTCCGACGGCAAAATCTTTTATCAGCAAGCAAATTTTCATGACTACTCCTTTCGCCGTTAATTCTAGCAAAATTTTTTCTTCCGTCAACGAAAAAACCCTTCGACTGTTCGCTGAAGGGCTTTTGCTTAATATCGAGACAATTCTTAACTTGACAATTCCAATCGGATTTACTCATCTGCGCTCCAAAGAAAAAGTAGTAAAAAGAAAGTTAATTAAATCCGCTGCTAATGGATTTTTTTTCTAAATATGACCTTCGAGGTAATTAACTTCGCCGTCGCCCAAGTCATCGTCAACTTTGCGGATAAATTTCGCGGGAATGCCGCCCACAATCGTATAAGGCTCAACGTCCTTCGTGACGACCGAACCCGCCGCGATTACCGCCCATTCGCCAATCGTGACGCCTTGAAGAATTACGGCGTTTGAACCAATCCAAACGTTATCGCCAATGACAATCGGCTTGTAAAAAAGTTTGCGGCTCTTCGACGGGGCAAGCGCGTGATTTGCCGTAGCCAAAACGACATTGTGCCCGATTAAAACTCCGTCGCCGATTTTGATTCCGCCTTGATCTTGGAAGTGGCAACCCGCGTTGACGAAAACATTTTTCCCGAACGAAATATTTTTCCCGAAATCGGCAGTGAACGGCGGGAACAATCTGAACGTCGGGTCAACTGTCCTGCGCGTTAATCTCGACATAATCTCCACAATTTCTTCGGGCGTGTGATAGGCGGCGTTCAATTCCATTTCAATGCGGCGACTGTCCTGACAAAGCTCGCGGAAAAAATCCAAGCGTTCGGGATTTTTATTCGCGGGATGATTTTCATCGGCAAAACTAGCGCGAAGTTCTTCAAGTGTCATGTTATCTGCCTCCAAAAATTTTTTTTATTGTAAAGCTTGAAGTTAAGTCCGTGTCAATTTTTTTGTCTTGCCAAACTTCTGCGCATGTGGAAAATCAGCGCGTTGTAATCGTTTTCGCGCCGCTTGAGTGCCTCGCCGTAAGCTTTGCTGTCTGAAAGATATTCCGCGAAATTTTGTTGACGCAGCTCGGCGAACTGATTCAAAACGTCTTGGGGAATCGAATCAAGCTCGCGAATAAAATTGCTTATCTCGTCAAGCGGCAAGTTCAAAAGCGGCTCCGACCACTTAAGCAAAAAAATTCGTTCCTCGGTTTTGTCGCAGGAAAAAATTATCGCTTGCAAGTCGCGCTGAAATTTTTCCGCCAATTTATAAAGTTCGCTCTCCGTCTCGAATTTTTCTTGCAAATCGCCGCCCGCCGTGAACGCGAACTTCCGATAAATATTTTTCCGCTCGTGCAAATAAAATTCGTCGACCGAATTGCGATAGCCTTGCAAATTACCCAAAATGTCATAGATTGCGTTTTGAAAATGTCCGTCCAGCGCAAACTTGGCAAGCGGCAAAAATCTCTGCTCAATCGCAAAACGACTTCTCTGCCAATCGTCATACCACTCGGAAAAATTTTCTTCCTCAATGCGCTCGTTGCGACATGCCGCGGCAAGTTCCTCGCGCTGACCCGTCTTGAACGATTTATAGTCGTTGCTCCACGACGTTTGCGCCTCCGCAATAATCGAAATTAATTTTTCGTTCGACGCAAGGAACTCCGGCTTGAGCATTGCGCTTTGCACGACTTGCGACAAATTTTCTGCCAAAAATGCAAAACTCGGACGCGGCTCCGATTCAATCGCGGCAAGTTCGGAGAAAATTTTTTCGCCGTCGTTTATTTTTTCCAGTCGCTCAAAAAATTTTTCCGCGTGTTCTTTGACCGACAACAATCGCGCTTTTATTTTGTCTGTGCCGAGTGAAATTTTTTCCGCCAAAAATTTTTGACGCTCGGCAAGCAACGAATTTTCTTCGGGCGTGAGGTGCGGGCTGTCGATGTATTTCGTGCTGAGTTTCAATCCGATTTGCGCCACCGACGCGATTGCCTCTGCCTGCGCGGACTCGTGTTGTTGCAAAATGTCAAGCAGTTCATCAACTACACTCCGAACCGCCGCGAAATATTTTATCGGCGATGTTTCTGCCGCGTCGTGTTTTGCAAGAATTTGTTTATAATCAACTTTCGGCAGCGCAGGTTTGGAAACGAGCGGTTCAGGCTTTGAAATAGGCGGCGAAGATTTAGGCTTTTCTTGCGGCTTACGTTTTGAATTTGGGTTGGGTATACCTAAAAAATGTTCTCTGGCGGCAAGGTAACCATCTTCAAAAACAGATCGTTTTCTTGTAACGTTGTAGTATCCAAATGCAATTAAAAACTCTATAAGCTCGTCTTCATTGCAATTAAGTTCTTTTGCGACTTGATAAAGCGGTTTTTTTTGATAAGCCAAAATCGTCAACCTCCTATTTGCTCAAAATAATTTTGCCCGCCGTCTTGAGTTTCCACTTGTCGCCGACGAGTTCAAAAGTCGCCGCACGTTCGACGCGCAATCTGGAATAGGTGCCGCCGTCGAAATTCGATTCAAAGACAAGACTAAATGCGCGCTCGGCGTGATGATTCTCCGTGTAGGTTTTGAGATTGGGGACGACCGCGAAAATATTTCCGTCGACATTGAAAGCCCAAAAGTCGCCGCCGGCAATACTCGACGCCTCGGAAAATTTCGGCGCAAGTTTCGGGCGATTCATACGCTCTTCGACATTGGCGCAGGTGAACGCCTGAACTTTATAGCGGCGCAAAAATCTTTCACGCGCTTGACGACCGCTGAAACCGCTTAATTTAGTCAGCGCATTGAAATCGTTTACAAAATTTTCTCCGACGGAATTTTCTTCGCTCGGAGAATTTTTTTCTGCCAAAACAACTTTCCTAGTTCCAAGTTCCTTGTTCCCAGTTCCTAAATAAATTTTTAATTCTGCAATGAAAATCGGCTCGACCAAAAGTTTCTTAACATCGCGACCTTTCTTGTCCACGAAGAAATTATTTGCGTCGCCGATAAGTTCTTCCGCGTCGAAAGAAATTCCTTCCGACCAAAGTTTCTGCGCCTTATTAAATCTGTCGACGAAAATTTTAAACTCGCGCAAGGTGTTGACGGTAATCCCTTCGGAAATGTCGTGAGCACTGATAAACGCGCCCGCCGATTGATTGTCGCCGCCTTGAACAAAATCCGCGCCCGCCAAGACCGCCGAATAAATTATATCATCAGCCTCGCCGAACATCTCGCGATTGATTCTGTCTTCGTCGAAAAATTCTTCGTCGTTGGCAGGACGTTCGACAATCATGCCCGCCGCCACTTCGATTTTCGGTTGCGGACTCAAGTGCAGATTAAATTTTTTGTAACCTTCGAGACCGCTCGCCGCTACGAAAATTTTTTCCAAGACGTTGAGATAAATATTTCCGTCGATTTGTGCGCCGCCCGCCAACCATTTAAAAATCCTCGCGCCGTTGCCGCCGACAAATACATAAGGAATTTTTTCTTCGCGATAGTGTCCGTAATCGTGCAAAACTTTAATCAGCTCGCCCAAGTAATGGAACAAGCCCGCCGTCGCGAATTGCGCCGCTTGCAGGACGTTTTTAATATCATCTTTGCCGGTCTTGAATTTTAAATCGGCAAGATATTTATCGCTGTGCTCGCGCATGTCGGCATCGATAACCGCTTGGCGTTGAGTTTCGTCGCTGAACTTGCCAGAAATTTTTTCGCCCGCAAAAAGTTCGTAGTTGTCGTAAATGGGCTTGAAAAGTTGTCGCGCGGCGTAACGAATCGACGTATGATAAACAATGCGGGGCGGTTCGCCGCTGATAACGCTGATGTCGGTTGTGCCCGCGCCTATGTCGACGCAAATCGCTCCTTGCGCGAAATTGCCCGCCTTGCCGTCGAGTTTGTTGAAATGATACGCGGCAGCTTTACTTTCCGCCCAAAAGTTCGGAGTGCCGTCGACAGCCTCGCGACAAATTTCTTGGAAGGAAATTTTCTGCGCTTGAGAAAAAGCCGTCGGGTAAGAGAAATTCCATTGAACATCGTCCGCGCCGTTGAAAGTCGCCTCTGCCGACGCCTGCAAGCAAATCTGTTTAATGTAAGCTGCAACTTTTCTGCGTTGCCTGTCTTCGTCCTGCCATTTCAAATTTGCGTCAATCTGCGCGGCGAATTGTTCAAACACCCGCGTATTTTCCGAACTCAAAAGAAAAACATGCCCGTCAATCAGCGGAAGAATTTCTTTTAAGTCGCCGGTGTTCAGCAAATGGAAAATGCTCAGGAATGAACCGTCGGCGCGCGGCGGAATTTGCGACGGAATAAAATGCCGATAAGTTTGCGCACGTGCGCCGCCTGAAGTCGTGACTTGAAATAAATGCGGATTAAGATTTAACGGTCGCGGCGGATTTTCATTTTCGGAGTAGAAAACCATCGTGGAACTCGTGCCGAAATCAACGCCGATTTTCCAACTCAAGTCCGCGTTGCCGTCGATAAGTTTCGGTTTGTTCAAGAGAATTGCGCCGACTTCGAACGGAGCTTTTCCGATATACGGCGGCGGATTGTAAGTAACGATTAAATAATCGGGGAATTCTTCAAGCTTGGCGGTAAAACGATTCACCAATCCACTAGTTCCCGGTTCCCGGTTCCCGGTTCCTACAAAATAAATATCGGTGGCGGGGGCGGCGTCGTCCGATTGATAATTTTCGTAGTAGAGAAAATAATTTTTCCAACCGGCGCGGCGGAAGTTCGGATAAATTTCAATAACGGGGACTTCGCGGTCAATGTAAATCAAATCGCTCTTGGGATAAGTCTTCGTCCAACGAAAATCTTTGCCGCTGCCGTCGACACCGCTCAGCGGGAAATTAAAGTGCAGATAAAAATTTTCGGCATCGTCGCTGATTGCAATTCGCGCTGAAATTTCTTCCGTCGAGAAAAGTTCCAAAAGCTCGCGCTTAATCGGCAGAATCGGTGTCAAATCTTTTTCCGATAAAGAATCCGCGCCAAAAAGTTTCGGGGAGTTCGGGAAAGCGTTTGCAGGTTCGACGACTGCCATGCGTTCAAAGAAAAAATCTTCGGGCTGACGAAACTCCGCGCCGTTCAAATTGACGCGCCCGATTTTTTTACGGTCGGAAAGTTTATCGTCGGAAATTTCGTTCGCGCTGATACCTTGCCAGACGACGAGCCTTGAAGCGTCGACGCCTTCAAAGCGGGCAAAATCTCTGACAAATTCGGGCGAGATGAGCAGAAGATTTTTTTTCTTGTTGAGCAAGCGGACGGCGGAATCTTCAAAACGAGCCTCGCGCCCTTTAATCGTGTCATCGAGGAGGCGGGCAATCCCGACGTGCAAATTTAAATTCGACGGGACAAACTCAAAGGCGGCGGGCGCAGTCTGTTCGGCGGCGACATCTTGTCCGTAATCTGCCAAACATTTCAACAACGCGTTGGAAATTTCTTTAGCCTTGCTCCCGAATTTTTCGAGCCGCTGAATTTTCCCGTAAAGATTTTCCAGCCAAATTTTCAGCGCGGCGAGTTCTGCGGGCGATAAAAATTTTATCGGGTCAATCAAAGTTTTTTGATTGGAACTCCACGGCGTGAAGATTTTTCCGTCGAAAATATTTTCGTAGTCAGCCGCGCAGGTCACCAGCGTCGTCGGCGAAGTCATTGCCAGCGGTCGCCCGTTGAAAAAAATTATGTAAACGTCGGTCAACCAAGCGTCTTTATTTCCCGTCAAGGATTCTTGCGGCGCGAGTGATTTTAAAATTTGCGCGAGGTCTGAATTATCTTCGAGCAAATTTACTTGTTCGGCTTTGAGGTCGAGACGTTTGAAATCTTTCAGCGCGAGCATTGCCAACAGTGCCCGCCATTCTCCGCAAACTTTTTCATGCAAGCCCGTGACAAATTGTTTGGTCGGCTCCAAATCGAACAACGCCATTTTGAAAAGCAACGGTCGCGCCCACATGTCCGGGATTGAATCGACCGAGCCCATGTCTTTAATTGATTCGCCGCAATCGAGACTGTTCGCCAGTCCTTGTAAAAAATTTATGTCCGTTTCCTTCCAAATGCCTGCCTGGTCTTTGAGAACTTTGGAAATGTCTTCGTTGACTTTCGGCAACATCGGGAAATATGAATTCGCCATTGAAAAAATCTCCCTTCGGTCGATTTTTAATTAGGAATTAGGAAGTAGGAATTAGGAATTTTTTTCCCTAACCACTAATCACTTAATTTGCGCCGATTATATCAAAAAAATTCCGCGCAGGAAAAATTTTTCTCTGCACGGTTAAAAAGGGCATGCTATAATAACAACGCTTAAGAATTTTTTGACAAGAGAGGAAATTTCCATGTTCAAAGTAAAAATAGTCGCCGCAATTTTAATCGTCGGACTGTTCATGTCGATACACCTGATTGCGCCTGAATTTTTGCCGGAAGTCTTCGACCTTTTATCGCGCGGCGACATCGTAGAGACTGCAAATTATATTCAAGGGTACGGCTCGTTGGCGGTCGTGTTCAGTTTTTTGCTGACGTTATTCGTAAATGCAATCGGCTTCCCGCCCGCGATAATTTTTTCCACGGCGAACACGTTGATTTTCGGAATAGTGCCGGGGATAGTTTTATCGGTGGTAGCCGAGACCGTCGGCGTGACGATAAGTTTTATTCTGCTCAGATTTTTTTTCCGAGACTCGGCAAAGAAAATAATTAAAAAAAGCAAACGGCTCAGTTCAATCGACAAATACAGCTCCAAGAAAGGTTTTACGGTCATGTTGATTGCGCGCATGGTTCCCTACGTTCCGAGCGGAATTTTAAATGCGACGGGTGCTTTGAGTTCAATAAGCTTGTGGGATTATTTTTTGGCGTCACTGGTCGGAAAATTCCCTTCGACGGGCATTGAAGCAATTATCGGTCATGATGCCATACTCCACGAAGAAGGCATGTTCAGGATTGTCGTAGTCGTAATTTTCGCGATTGTCCTAATCGCCTGGGCGTGGTATTACCAGAAAAAGCACAATCATTAAGTATACGGAGGACTATTGTTCGGTAAGGGGAGGACGCCGGTCAAACACCTGTTTGAAATTATTTTCGTTTGAAAACTTCGCGCATCTCTGTCGATTGAAAAACTTCCTGTGCCTTGCCGATTTTTAAAACTTTTTTGTTGAGCAAAATAACTTTGTCGGCGAAACGTTCAATCATTTCCAAATCGTGCGAAATTAAAAGTATCGCCATATCTTCTGCCGATTTCAATTCGGCGACGAGTTCATAAAAAATTCTCATGCCGATTTTGTCAACGCCGCTAATCGGTTCGTCGAGTAAAAGTAAGTCGGGCAACGGGTCGAGTGCAAGTGCCAAAAGAATTCTTTGCAATTCGCCGCCCGATAATGCGCCCAATCTCCTGTCGATTAAATATTCTGCTTTGACGCGCCGAAGATTTTTTATCACGCGTTCGCGAATGAATTTTGAACTGCAGAGCCAAACCGGTCGCCACGTTAAACACGCCATGAATAAATCCAAAACAGTCGTCGGACTTGTCGCGTCGAATTTCAAAGTTTGCGGGACGTAGCCGATAATCGGGCGGAGATGTTCGCCTTTTGCGTCGAAGTAATTTAAATTGCCCGCGTGATTCACTTCGCCGAGGATTGACTTTAAAAGCGTCGACTTGCCCGCGCCGTTCGGTCCGATTAGCGCAGTCAGCTCGCCGCAGTGAATTGTAAAGTTCACGTCCTCAAAAATAATCAGCTCGCCGACCTTGACGGAAAAATTTTCGATTTGCGTCGTGCAAAGTTTTGATTGATTGTGTCTCATGACGGGTTCCTCCTTTCTTGCTCGCAAGACAGGATTCAAAGAATCGTTGATTTCGGCGCGGCGCGTCGTTTCGCTTTGGTTAATTATGATTTTTACGTTTAGGATCTACTTTTTCTTTGTTCGGGTCAAAGAAAAAGTAGCAAAAAGAAAGCCCGCCTCGCAGGGGCGTCGCCGCAGTTTTACATCACGTAAAAACGCGGCGGAGGCCGTCATCCGTGACGGCCTCTTTTTTAGTCATATCGATAATTTTTTAAACAGGCGTGTCGCCAGCCACAGCGAAAAAATTGCGTAAGCCGACAAAATTAAAATCGACGGCAAGTTGAATCCTTCGCGCAAAAGTTGGCTCGTGTGAGTGAGCGGCAAAATTTCTATCACGAAACGCACGACCGGCGGCAATTCCGCTGTAGAAAAAAATGTTCCGCAAAGAAAACTCATCGGCATTAAAAGATACGTGTTGACTTGCGCAAGTTCTTCGTAGGTTTGAACTTTCAACGCCGCGCAGAAACATACGCCGGCAAAAATTATCGAGTTGAGTACGACGACACTTAGAAAATTCAGCGGCTCGGAAAAAAATTTTAAACTCGCGCCGAAAATTATCGCGACGCCCAAAATCAACGCGGTTGAAATTAAAGCTCTGACGACTGCCGATAAAATTTTTCCCAGAACAAATGCCTGCGGTTCAATCGGTGCGCTCAAATATTCTTCCAAACTTTTATGATAGACGCGCTCGGCGTGGACAGTCGTTATGCTCATGTAGCTGACGTTCATGGTGTTTAGCGCGATAATGCCCGGCACCAGGAAATCGAGATAACTGCCCGACGCCATATTGATATTTTTCCCCAAGCCCCAGCCGAACGCGACCAAATATAAAACGGGCGTCACGAGCCGCGACAAAATAAATTTTTTCAGCCGACGACGCAAAACAATCCAATCGCGCCACATGACCGTTGATATGTCTTGAATCATGAATTTTTTAGGCGTTTGAGTCGTTCAATTTCTTTTTTGTGATTTTCGAGCGCGTAGCCGATTCTGATATGTTCTTCCTCGGTGAAGTCGGGATTTTCATACGCCGCCGAAATTTTTTCCAGTCGCGCTTTGACCTCGGCAAGTTCGTCGTCCAAAATAAAGTTATCTTTAAACGCGAATCCGTACACCGCCAAAATTTGTTCGCGCGTCGTTTGATAATACGAGTCCTCGCCCGAAATTTCGCCGACCAATTTTGCCAGCTCCAAAATAATTTCAAGCGGCGGCTTGCCCGCGTTTATCATGTCGGAAAGTTTTATGCGGAGTTCCTGTGCCGCGCCGAAAAATTTTTTATCAGCCAAATAAATCGCTCCCTTAAAATTATCTGATTGTTACGAGCGTCGCGCCGGTGCCGCCTTCGTCTTGGTCGGCGAATTGGAAATTTGCGACGGAATTGTTGCCGCGCAGATAATCATGAACGCCTTTTCGGAGTGCGCCCGTGCCTTTGCCGTGAATTATCAAAACTTGCTTGAGACCCGAAAGTTGCGCGTCGTCGATAAATTTTCCGCAAACAAGTTCTGCCTCATCGACCATCATGCCGCGAATATCAATGCTCCGTCGAACGGTCGCGGCTTTTTGCATAAGACCGAAAGAACCTCGACTCGACGAATTATTTTTAATTCCTAATTCCTCATTCCTAATTCCTAATTGATTTTGATTGTGGCTGACAAAGCGGCAGGAAGAAATTTTAACGATCGTGCGCATTGCGCCGATTTGCACGCTGAGTGATTCGTCTTCGATAGCAAGAATCGTGCCCTTTTGGTCGAGCGGCTTGATATAAACGGTATCGCCGACGACGAGATTTTTTTTGTTGATTCGGGTGCCGACGTATTTATCCGCAATGATTCCCGTCGCCGAATCGATTTCAGCCTCGCGCAATTTATCTCGTGCCTGCTGAATAACTTGCTGACGACGTTTAACGCCCGCGTCGTCGAATTGCTCTTTAAGCGCGGCGATAATTTCTTCAGCCTCGCGTTTTGTCTCTCGAACCATTGCGGCAGATTTTTCCTTAGCCTTGCGAATAATCTCGCCTTTAGTCTTGGCAATTTCGTCGCGCATTTCGGCAATTTTTTTCTCGTGCTTGATGACTTGCTGTTGACGCTCAAAAATTTCTGCGTTGCGCTGTTCAAAAGTCATGCGCTGATTTTCAAGCTCGGAAATAATTTTTTCAAAATTGGCGTGGTCGGCGGTGATTAATTGCTTGGCGCGAAGAATCAAACTTTGCGGCAGTCCCAAGCGTTGGCTGATTGCAAAGGCGTTGCTCGCGCCCGGAATACCGATTAAAAGTCGATAAGTCGGACGGAGCGTTTCCGAATCGAATTCGACGCAAGCATTTTCAATCCCGTCGGTCGAGTAGGCAAAAGTTTTCAGCTCGGAGTAGTGAGTTGTGGCAATGGTCGCCGCGCCGATTTGCAGCAGTCGTTCCAAGATTGACATAGCCAAAGCCGTGCCTTCGTCGGGGTCGGTGCCCGCGCCGATTTCGTCAAGCAATACCAAATCGGTTGAAGTAACCTCGTCGAGAATAGTAACTATTTTTTTCATGTGCGCCGAAAAAGTTGATAAGCTCTGCTCAATCGATTGTTCGTCGCCGATGTCCGCGAAAATGTTCGTGAAGACAGAAATTCGCGAGCCGCTTGCCGCAGGGATATAAAGTCCCGATTGCGTCATCAAAGCCAAGAGTCCCAAAGTTTTCATGGAAACGGTTTTGCCGCCGGTGTTCGGACCCGTAACCAAAAGCATTGAAAAATTTTCGCCGAGCTGAATGTCAATCGGAATTACGGCGTTTGAATCAATCAGCGGGTGCCGCGCAGATTTCAAGTCCGTAAAATTTTCAAGGAGCGGTTCGGTAGCGTTGAGGTCGCGGGCGAGTTTTGCCTTGGCAAAAAGTAAATCGACGTCCGCCAAAATTTTTATGTTGTTGTTCAGGGCGTCGAGATTTTTTCTGACGGCGTCGCTTAGGTTTCGCAAAATCCTTGCAACTTCGTGACGTTCGGCAGCTTCGAGTTCTTTGACGCTGTTGTTAAGATTGACGACGGCAATCGGTTCGATAAAAACGGTCGCGCCGGTCGCGGATTGGTCGTGAACAATTCCTGGGAACTGCGATTTATATTCAAGCTTGACGGGCAAAACATAGCGGTCGCCGCGCATTGTAACGATTGCGTCCTGAAAAAATTTTTGCTTGCCCGCGTCGTGGAGTATGTTAAAAATTTCGGTCTTGATTCGATTTTGAGCACTGCGCAAGTCGCGACGAATTTTTTGCAGTTCAACACTTGCCGTATCGCGAACGGCTCCATGCTCGTCAATCGCGTTGTCGAGTTGGCGTTCCAAGTTTCCGAGAATCTCAATTTCTGTTGCGCGTAATTTTAATTGCGGTGCGTCGACTTCGGTTGCCTTGAAAAAAATTTTAACCTGCCGCATGGTGTACATCGTCGACAGTACGTCAAGAAGTTCCTCGGCTTCGGCGACGCTGCCCAATTTTATTTTCTTGAACGTCTCGCGCACGTCGCGGAATCCTCCGAGCGGCGGCGCACTTACCGCGAAAATTTTTACAGCCTCGGTCGTCAAAGATAAATTTTCTCTGACGGTTTCAAAATCATCGGCAGGCTCCAATTTTATCGCCAATTCTTTTCCGAAATTACTCGTCGCGCAATCACGAAGCCGCGCCAAAATTTTATCGAATTCCAACGTTTTAAAAGCGTCTTTAATCATTGAATCAACCCTTCAATTCAGTTAGGAGTTATTTTTCGTAATCATTACTAATTCCCAATTCCTCATTTCAAATTGATAGAAAGCTCGGCGAATTCTTCCAAGCTTAAAGTTTCGGCGCGTCTTTTGCAGTCAATGCCCGACACCAAAAGTTTTTCCTTGCCGAAACTCGCCAGAGAGTTCAGCAAAGTTTTTCGTCGCTGAGCAAATGCCGTGCGCACTACCTTGAAAAAAAATTCCTCGTCGACGTCAAAGGGCGGCTTGCGAACGTCACAGACAACGACCGCGCTTGTAACTTCGGGCGGCGGCAAAAATGATTCGGGCGGAACTTCAAAGGCAATTCGCGGCTCCGAACGAAATTGCACCGCCACCGATAACGCGCCGTAAATTTTCGAGCCGGGCGCGGCTGTCATGCGTTCGGCGACTTCCTTTTGAACCATCGTCACGATCTTCGTTACGGGCAAATTTTTTTCAAGCAACGTCAACAAAATTTGTGTCGTGATGTAGTAGGGCAAATTCGCCGCAACTTTGAATCTGCGCGGCATAAGTTCTGCGAGATTTATTTTTAAAATGTCGCCTTCGACGAGCCGAAAATTTTCGTAGCCCGCGAGTGTCTCCTTGAGAACGGCGGGTAATTTTTTATCCAGTTCGACTGCCGTAACTTTCGCGCCCGTCTCAAGCAATCCCTGCGTCAAAGTTCCTATGCCCGGTCCGATTTCCAAAACATCTTCGCCCGCAAAAATTTCAGCCGCCTCAACGATTTGTCGAACAATTCCCGCGTCGATTAAAAAATTTTGCCCGAGTCCTTTGACTGCCCGCAATTTGAATTTTTTCAAGATATGCCGCGTTGCCGACGGGTCGGCTATCAACGGATGTAACATTTTATCCACCACAATTCATTTACTCTTCGGGCAAGATGTAAAATTGCGGACCTTTGCCGCCGCTGACTTTGCCCGGGTCTATATCTTTTTGCGTGAGCAAATCCACGTAGCCGGTATTGTCGATTGAAAATTCCCAATCGCCGCGTTCGTTGAATCGTATAATTGTCTCGCCGTTTGTATCTTTAATTTTGAACATGTAAATCATTCCTCCGATAAAATATTTTTCAGAGTAACCAAAAATTCTTCGCGAGTGACGCCGTAATTATTCAACCGCCGCACGAAAGTTTTAACATTGCCGTAACCGATACCCAAAGCCGCTCCGACTTTATCGCGAAGTTTGGAACTGTCCGTGCTGCCCGCAAGTTTGAAGTCAATCATTTCCGCCGCCGTAAATTCTTCGCGAGGATTAATTTCAAGCGTGCGAACTTTGCTCAAAGCTTTTCTGATTGATTCGGGCGACGCCTGCTCAACTCCGATGTCATCATTGGCAGTTGCCTCGTCGCGCGGAATGTAAGCATGTTTGGCGTTCGGAAATTTTTTCGACAAAAATTTTCTGATGTTCTCGCCCGCCGAATCGGGGTCGGTCAAAATAATTATCCCGCGCTTTTTGTAAGCCGCCGCAATATTTTCCAACGTCCGCCGCGTGAATTTAAAACCGCCCGTCGTTATACATTCCGCCTCAATCGCACGATTGACGGCAGCAACGTCTGCTTTTCCTTCCACTATCAAAATTTCTTTCAGCAAAGGTTTTCTCCTTTAAAAAAATTAAGCCGCAAACGCGGCAAAGGGTAAAAAATTTTTCCGATTAAATCTCTTCCAAATCCTCAGGGTGCTTTTTAATGTATTCGCGATACTTGTTGTATTCGTCCTCAAAAGATTTATCTTCTGCGGCGGCGAGTTGGAAGGACATCATTGCAACCGCCATGATTCGAGCAATTTCGTGCGCCGGGAAAGTTTCGACTAAACGGGAAATGGTGCGTGCCGTCTCGTCGAGCAACTCTTGATCGTCGGCGGCGAAACGATTCAAAAGCAGCAAGTCAAACATCTGCTGTTCCAACGCCGACCAGCCGAGTGCGATACCTGCGTTGGAGTGCGGAACACGGTCGTGAACATTATCAAAATCCGAACCGTCGTCCCCTATTTCCGGAATATAAACTTCGTCTTCGTCTTCAAAACGCGGCTTGAGCATAAGAACTCCCCCCGAAAAAATTATTGAAAAATATGGCGAAGTTATTGTACTATAATAGGCGTAGAAATGTAAAGTAAAGCGGGGGGGCGTCATGCAAAAAATTTTGTTGGGAATCGGAGTTGCGTTGATTCTCTTGGGAATTTTCGGCGCAAGTTACACGTGGCATCATGACCACCGCGAGGCGGAAACTCTGGATAAATATGCTGCGACAGATTTTCAAGTCGGACGCGACGTGGACGGTAATTGGGAAAGTGCGACGCTGAGCTTGTGGGATTATCGCTACGACAAGTCGCAACTTCTTGACAAGGTGATAGTTTTCACCGACGGTGCGCCCTGGGAAATTGAAGCCGTCACCAAGCAGACCCCCAAAGGTTGGCGCAACGAAAATAAATTATTTTTCCACTTCCCTAAGTCGAGTCTCAAGGATTTACTCTTGGCAAAAGAAATTCGTATAAAATTTTTCTACGACAACGGGCAATCGATTGATTTGCCGCTCGGAAAAAAAGATTTACTCTCATGGCAAAGGAAATTGCGTTGGTAAAAAAAAAAATTCTCCTGCCAACCGAGCGGGAGCCGCTGATTCCTCAGCAAAGAAATGTATGAGCAATGCCTCTCCGTTATGGAGAAAAACTTTTCGCCTGATTAAAACGTTTGACTGCGGCTAAAACGTCTAAACTGTTGTAACGATTCGGCACGAACATTGGATGCAACGTCACGTTGCCTTTTCGCCAAAAGAAAAACGCCCTTGTCGCGGGCGCAGGTCGAGACATCAAAAAAACTTTCGGACTGTGAAATCATTACACATTCCCAATTCCACATTCCTAATTGATAAAAATCCCCTTCCTGTCGCTCGCAGGTCAAACGGTGATTGTTAATCGAGCAGTTCTCCCGACTTCGGATCTTAACTTGTCTGCGCCTTCCCAGGCTAGGATTTAGGATTTAGGATTTGGGATTTAGGGAAATTCCCCTAAGTCCTAACTCCTACCTCCTAACTCCTGAAATCCCAGTGACATTTTTGCAGAGTCGCTCCCCGCTACGGTGACGTGATCGTTTCGGCTTTTGACCGAATTCCCTATTGAGGCTCGCGCCACTCGATTCAATCGCTATTAAATTTTCAACGCGCATATATTCCTACAAATCGCCGCGTTTGTCAACAAAAATCTTGACAGCGATAAAATTTTTGTGCTAAACTTTGCAAGCTTAAAAGGCGTTCCTCTGCGTGCGGGCAAGAACGTCGGACAAAGATGGGAGGACTCAAAATTGAATATTATCGAACTCATTGAGAAAGAACAACTGCGCGACAACATTCCGCAATTCGCGCCGGGCGACACCGTCCGCGTCCATGCAAAAATCGTCGAAGGCAACCGCGAACGCATTCAGGTTTTTGAAGGCGTCGTCATCGGCCGCCAAGGCAG
>JAFSOQ010000086.1 GCA_017446845.1 Selenomonadaceae bacterium
ATCAAGACCACAAGGAAAATCATCCTCAACATACTTATGCCCCCTTTCCGGGGGTTGATTAACCGCTCCGCCCGTCGTTGCCGACTGCGCAAGTTCAACGCGGAAAATATATCACACGCAAAAGATTGTTTCAAGAACAAATTTCCTTCGTGTTGAAGCACGGAGGATTTTTTTTGTAAAATATTTTCGGAGGAGATGATTTTAATGGGTCGAAAAAAATTTTTGGACGTTGCGCTGATGATTTTATTTTTCGTAGGGCTGTCGAGTAATTTTATGTCCGCGCAGATTCACGAGACGGCAGGAATAATTTTTATCGCGGGAATTATCGCGCACAACGTCTTGAACAAAAATTTCTATAAAAATTTTTTGCGCGGGAATTTTAATCGGCGGCGAATCATAAATAACGCGACGATAATTTTTTTCGCGGCGAGTGTCGTGACGTTGGTAATATCGGGCGGGGCTTTGGCGGAATATTTTTCTGCGCCCGATATTAATTGGCGGTCAATTCACCTCGGCGCGGCGATTTGTTCGACGGTCGCGCTGTTCGCCCATATTTTGATTCACGCGAGCCGTTACGTTAAAGGAAAAACTTTTTACGCGGCATCAATGTTGGTTTTCGTGTTGGCAGTCGGAGCGATTTTCGGCTTGCCGTATCTTGACCGCTGGTTCCATAAAGTCGAAGTCAATCGCGCCGAACTTCTGCGCGGCGAAAAATTGAACGTCGACGGAAAAATTTTAATCGTGTACTTCAGCCGCGTCGGCAACACCAATTTTCCCGATAAGGTCGACGCCGTGTCGGGCGCGTCGCTCATGCTCGAAGGCAATGAAAAAATCGGCAATGCGCAGATGATTGCCGAACTTGTTCAGAGTGTGACGGGCGGCGATATTTTTGCCTTGCAGACCGAAAAAATTTATCCCGCCAATTACGGCGAGACCACTCAAGTTGCCAAACAGGAATTTTCAAGCGGCGAACTCCCCAAGCTGAAAAAATTGCCCGACGTCGACGCTTACGACAAAATTATTTTGATTTATCCGCTGTGGTGGCACACCTTGCCCAAGCCCGTCGAAAATTTTTTGCTGAGTACAAATTTGAGCGGTAAAAAAATTTATCCGATTGTGACGCATGGCGGCGGCGGTTTAGGTGAGAGTATCGACGCGCTGAAAATTTCTACGCAAGCCGAAATTTCCGAGCCGCTCGACATTTACAGCAGTGATATTCCGTCATCGCGGAAAATTATTTTCGATTGGCTGAGGAAGTAATTTTTTTCAAAGTGCGTTCCAACCGGTCACTTTTTTCTCCAAAAATTCCGCGTTTGCTTTCAGCCTGATTGATTTTACGCAAAAATCTTACGTAATCAAGCAAGGTTTTATCTTCTTCATAAAGCCGCTTGCAATAATCTATGACAATTTCCCACGGAATTTCGTCTTTGACAAAGCCCTCGGCGACGGCGGCGGCTGTCGAATAGTAAATCGTCGTGTTCTCTTTAGGAAAATTTTTTGAAAGGTGAATTTGAATTTGCGCGGTGACCAAAGCATCGCTCAAGGCGTCGTGCGCATTGTGAGTCAACCCGAATTTTTCTGCAATCGCTGAAAGCGGAAGACGTTTATTATCTTCCAACGCAGAAATTTTTTTCAGATAATCATGAGCATTTTTTTGCACGTCGAACGCCGTAAACTTCGGACGCGGCAATTTGTAGCGGTCCAGCGTGGCAAAAAGATATTTCAAATCGTGCGGGAGCGAATAAGCGGCAATCGTCTGCTCGTGGAAATATTTTATGAGTTTCGACCATGCGGACTTGAAATTTGGTTTGTTCTTCACGTCGTCGAATTTTATACCGTGAATTTCCGTCGCGGTGAACTTTTTATAGGGCGGGCGAATTAAAAAACTTTTCTTTTCGGTCACGCGATTATTTTTCACGACGACAAGTCCGACTTGGCAAATAGAATCGTTGGAACGATTGGCATTTTCAAAGTCAATGGCGACAAAATTTTTCGGCGGCGGAGAACTGATTGAAAGTTCACAGCCGTAAAGATTATGGCGCGGAGTAATTTTGAGCGCGGCATCAATTTTTTCCGCGTCGAGATTAAAAAGCTCCAACTCGAAAGCCAAACGATACATGTGTTTACAAGGTTTGTGACGTTGCCAAAATTCTCTGCAGGTACAACGCTCAAGCGAAACTCGCAACTTGTCTGCTTTGCCCGTCTGCTTATCGAAGTCAATCGAATCAAATTTAAAATTCAGCGCAAGTTTCTGCCGTTGCAGCTGTTCGTATTGGGCGTGAAGATATTTTTTATCCGCTGAGAAAAAATTCATTGGCTTGCCTCCAAAAATTTTTTCTAATTTTATTATGCCCGTCTGATTTTTGATTGAATTGCTTTAAAAATTTTTCGTAACGGTGTAGAATAGGCGCGTTTGAAAATCTATGACAAAGGAGCAAAAAATTTTATGCCCGTAATGGAATACTTGGAGCGCAATGCCCGGCTTTACGGCGATGAAGTTGCGCTGGTTGAATTAAATCCGGCGGTGGCGGACGGTCGCCGCATGAGTTGGAAAGAATTCAGCTTGATTGAATCGAATACTTTTGCGCCGTATCGTCGCGAAATAACTTGGCGCATCTTCGACGAGAAGGCAAATCGTTGCGCAAATCTTTTGATTGAACGCGGCGTCCGCAAAGGCGATAAGGTTGCAATTCTCATGTACAACTGCTTGGAGTGGTTGCCGATTTATTTCGGCGTGTTGAAAACCGGCGCGATTGCCGTGCCGTTTAATTTTCGTTACGACGCTGCGGAAATTTTATACTGCGCGGAACTCGCCGAAGTCGACGTTATAATTTTCGGGCCGGAATTTATCGGGCGTATCGAAACAAATGCCGAAAGACTTTCCAAAGGTCGATTGCTGATTTACGTCGGCGACAACTGTCCGAGTTTTGCCGAAAGTTATCACAGCATGGTTGACGATTGCTCAAGCTTGCCGCCAATGGTCGGCGGGATAACCGAGGACGATTTCGGCGCGATTTATTTTTCGTCGGGCACGACAGGTTTTCCGAAGGCAATTCTTCACAAGCACAGAAGTTTGACGCAAGCCGCGCAGATGGAGCAAAAACATCACTTGACAGGGCGCGAAGATAATTTTCTTTGCATACCGCCGCTTTATCACACGGGCGCGAAATTTCATTGGATGGGAAGTCTCGTTGCAGGTTCAAAAGCAGTCTTGCTCAAAGGCACAAAGCCCGAAATAATTTTGGACGCGGTCAGCAAAGAGCAATGCACAATCGTCTGGCTACTCGTTCCTTGGGCGCAGGATATTGTTGACGCGCTCGACAGAGGCGACATTAAGCTTGAAAATTACAAGCTTGACCAATGGCGGCTCATGCATATCGGCGCGCAACCCGTCCCGCCCAGTTTGATTCGTCGCTGGAAAAAATATTTCCCGAATCACGACTACGACACGAATTACGGCTTGAGCGAGTCGACGGGTCCGGGCTGCGTTCATTTGGGCTTGGAAAATATTTCAAAGGTCGGCGCAATCGGCGTGCCCGGTTATCGTTGGGAATGCAAAATCATCGACGAAGACGGTCAAAGACTTATTCGCGGCAGCGTCGGCGAACTTTGCGTTCGTGGTCCCGGCGTTATGACTTGCTACTACAACGACCCGAAAGCGACTGCTGAAGTTTTGACAAAGGACGGCTGGCTTTTGACGGGCGATATGGCAATGCAGGACGAGGAAGGATTTTATTTCCTCGTCGACCGCAAGAAAGATGTTATCGTCAGCGGCGGCGAAAATATTTATCCCGTGCAAATTGAAGACTTTCTGCACAAGTTCAACAAGATTAAGGACGTGGCTGTTATCGGCTTGCCCGATCGTCGACTCGGCGAAATTTCTGCGGCGATTATCGAACTTCAACCGAACGTCGAATGCACGGAAGAAGAAGTAAATAATTTCTGCTTGGACTTGCCGCGCTATAAACGCCCGAAGAAAATTATTTTCGCTGACGTGCCGCGCAATGCTACAGGTAAAATTGAAAAGCCGACTTTGCGCAAAAGATACGGCGCGGATAAACTCGTTGCTTTGGAAAATCGCAGCTGATAAAAAAATCAGAGCCGACAAAAATTTTGCCGACTCTTTTTTTATCGCTAATCACTAAATACTAATCACTTTTGAACAGCCATAGCCGCCGCGATAGCCGCACCGAGTCCGGAGCCGCCGTTGTCAAGGATTGTGTCGACCTGCGCGGCATCTTCGCCGAGGAGTTCGCTCAATGCCTTGGTGATATTTTCTTTGGCAAGCGGCATCTTCTCATAAACCGAACCGTCAACTGCAACGTGCTGATGAACAATTTTTCCGCTGCCGGCGCGTTGCCAAATGATTGCCACGAACGACGCCGCAACCAATCTTGCCGAACGAATTACGATAGCCGAGGCAAGCTCGCGAATTTTTTTAACGTCGTCAAAGTCAAGCTCGCGCCCGACTTTCGCCATGATAATATCCGAAGCCTTTGTAAGCTTTTCTGACTCGTCAAGAATCATCATCGACATATCGACAGAGGTCAAGCCGTATTTTTTACCTTTCTCGTCCAAAAGTTCGGCAATCGCCATGCCCAAAAGCTCGCCCATGTAACGACCGGAAACCATTTTTTCAAAACGCTGTTCGCCGGGTTTTTCGGAGCCTTCGTCGTATTCTTTGTCGAAACGATTCGGAATAAGTTTCATGAAATTGCCGCACTCAAGATTTAAAATCATGCCGCCGAGTCCGACGCCGTTGGGGTCGTGAATGCTCGGTTCAAGATAGCAAGTGTTGTGACCCGTGGCGTAGATTGAGCCGATAAAAATATCGGGCGTCTTATAAGCCGCGCTCAAAAGAACGGCAACGGTATCGTTGAGGACGGCGACCGGCTCGACATTGTTCACGCCGCGACGTTTGAGAGCCTCGACAAGTAAATCGTTGGCAACTTCGCCTTCGACGCCCTGCGTTGCAAATTCTTTCGTCCAAATGATGAGCCGCGCGTTGTAAAGGTTATCCTGCGTGGACGGGAAAGAGAACGTGTGACCGAGATAATATTTTGTTTCGTGATTGCCGTCAATCGCCTCGTCGATAATATCAGCGATGAAATCGAACATCTGCTCGGCAGTCGCGTCTTTGCAAATGTAATCGTATTCGCCGGGGACAATCAGCGGACGCCCGACGCGTTTGATAATTTCATATTTGCCGCCGCCGTCAAGACGAATTCTGAACACGCGAACATTGGTGCCGCCGAAGTCCAGCGCAAGATATTCGCCGGTTTCTTTTCCGCTCGGAAGTCCGACGTAAGATTTCAACATACGCATCGACGATTGAGTTACGTCGCGCAGACCAATTTGCAAATCTTGACGAAAACTCGCCGCGATTGAGTGAAGACGTTCGCCGCCGATTGTGAATTCCGCCATAATCTCCTTGAATTGTTCTTCGTTAAACGCCATTAAAAATTCCCCCTACTCAAAAAAATTTCCCACATATTGATTATAGCATATGGGAAGAAAATTTAAATGACATTGTCAAAATATTTTTTCAATCGCTGCCGCCACTCCGTCATTATCGTTATCGAGGGTAACGAAGTCGGCGAATTTTTTTATTTCGTCGGAGGCATTGCCCATAGCCACAGAAAATCCCGCCGCTTGCAAAATTTCTTTGTCGTTATCGGCGTCGCCCATTGCAACCGTTTCCGAAATGTCAATCTTCAGAAAATCGCACAACTCACGAAGTCCCGAACCTTTTGTAATATTTGCGGGCGACATTTCCAGATTGAAAGCCTCGGCGTAGGAAATCGACAAGTTCAATTTATTTATGCGCTCAAAATTTTTGTCGCGGGATTCTCTGTCGCGGTGATAAAGATTGACCTTGATGACTTCGCCGGGGTGTTCGCGAACATATTTTTTCGGGTCGTCGTAACGTTCGCAAATTTTATCGAACATGCCTTGATAAACGCCCATGCCGAACGCCGACATATTTTTAATATCTTCTTCACGCGCAACGGATTTATGAACGGTATGCAAATGAATCATTGCTTGCGTCTCAAGTCCGAAGTCAATCAATCGGAAAATAGTTTTCTCGTCGACGGCGTGAACTTTGACGGGCTTGTCCTTGAAAAAATCGTAAATCAATCCGCCGCTGATAATTATTCCGTAATTCATCGCGCCAAAGTCTTCGCGATAATCCGTCAGCTCGGCGAGATTGCGTCCGGTGCTCACCACGACATAAACTCCGCGCTTTAAAAGTTCGCTTATGGCAATTTTTGTTCGCGGAGAAATTTTTTTCTGCGAATTCAAAACCGTGCCGTCCATATCGAGTGCCAAAAGTTTATATTTCATTTCATCTCCTCCCGCGAAGATTTTATCATAAGCTTGACGATTATGCTAAAATTTTTTTTCGAGAGGAGTCGCGATTGATAATGCTTGAAATAATTTTGCTCGCAATATTTTCCGCCGCACTGCTCGCTTGCATATTGACCGAAAAATCAATTTTACTCGCGCTGATTTTCGGACTGATGATTTTTTCATTCTACGCCGCCGAACAGGGACACGCGATTAAAAAAATTTTCGGCATGTGGAAAGAAGGCGTGCGACCGATTAAACCGATTTTGATAACGCTTATGCTGATTGGAATAGTGACGGCGTATTGGCGGGCGGCGGGCGTCATACCCGCAATAATTTTTTACACGGCGGATTTTTTTTCGCCCGCGATAATTTTGCCGGTGACGTTTTGGCTGTGTTCGTTAATCTCAGTCTTGACGGGAACGGCATTCGGGACAGCGGCGACAATGGGAATAATTTGCGGGTCGATAGCGGAAAATTTAGGCGTACCGATTTGGTTGACGGGCGGCGCGATTTTATCGGGCTGTTATTTTGGCGACAGGTGTTCGCCGATGTCAACGAGTGCACTTTTGGTAGCGACGCTGACCGGCACGGATATTTTTAAAAATATCGTCGGCATGATAAAAACTTCGCTAATTCCGCTGATTTTGGCAAGCGCACTTTATTTGGCGGCAGGAATATTTTTCGTCGGAGAAGGAGCGGCAAACGTCGACGCAAAAGAAATTTTCGCGCGAGTTTTCGTGATTTCTCCGAGCGTTTTAATCCCCGCGATTTTAATAATCGTGCTGTCGCTGTTCCGATTAAAAGTTCAGCTGATGATGTGCGCGAGTATTTTGGCTTGCGTGGCAGTTTCGATTTTGATTCAAGGCTTGAGTTTTTCCGAGCTGTTAAAAATTGCTTTGACGGGCTATTATCCGAACGACACGGAGCTTGCGGAAATTATGAGCGGCGGCGGAATTTTTTCTATGGCGAACGTCATTGCGATTGTATGTTTGTCGAGTTGTTACGCGGGAATTTTTCAAGCGACGGGCTTTTTAAATCGTCTGCAGAATTTGCTGATTGACTTTGGAAAAAAATTTTCGTCGTTCGCGAGCGTTTTGGTTGCGGCAATTATCACGAGCATGATAGCTTGCAATCAAACATTGGCGATAATGTTGACGCACCAACTTTGCAAAAAGGTCGAGCAGCGTCCGGAAATTTTCGCGATACAAATCGAAAACTCTGCTGTAGTAATTTCGCCGATGATTCCCTGGTCGATAGCAAGCGTGATAGTTTTAATGCCGATTTCCGCTCCGAAAATTTCAATTCTTGCCGCGTGGTATCTTTGGCTGATTCCGATTTGCAATCTTATAAGTCAAAAAAAAATCCCTCCAAAAAAATCGGAGGAATTAAAAAGTTTCAGAATATAATTTGATTATCCTTCGCGAACCCAGTTATGATAGCCGCCCTTGGGACAATTTTGATTGCCCTTGTTCGGATTTTGTGCGCTGGTGCCGTGACCGCATTTATTGCATTTGTAGAAGGCGGCATGAGCGACATTGGCATCAGTGAGCGTGGGCACAACGAACGCTGCCAAGAATGCCGTAAGAATTCCGATTGAAACAGTTGCCAATTTTTTCAAGGTGATTACCTCCCTAAAAAGATTGATTGTTTAATTGAAAACTTTCCCGAATAATAGCACTAAAAATTTTTATATTGGTGTCCTGCGGGGACACAGACAAAAATTTTTTTAACGGCTGCCGGTCGAAATGCAAGGTGATTGTCACTCAAGGCGGCTTGTGATAAAATGACGCCGCAATAAAATTCGAACGAAAGGGAGCTTTAAAATGGGTTCTTTGGAAATAAAAAATTTCGGAATCCTCGGTTATCCGGTCGGGCACTCGTTGTCGCCGCAAATTTATAAGTCGGCGTTCGAGGCGGCGGGTTTTGTGAATTACAATTATATTCCGTTGCAAGTTCAAGCGGGAAAACTTTTTATGGCGGTCGAGGCACTCAAAGGCTTGGATTTTCGCGGCGTCAACGTGACGATTCCGCACAAGACGATAATTTCAAAATATCTGGACGCGATAGACGCGGACGCATTGGTAATCGGCGCGGTCAACACGGTCGTAAACGATGGCGGCATGTTGACGGGTTACAATACAGATGTTGCAGGATTTTTGTCGGCGTTGGCTGAGGCGAATTTTTTGCCCGAAGATTGTCACGCAGTAGTTTTGGGCGCAGGCGGTGCGGCTCGTGCGATTTTGTGGGGATTATGCAAGAAACGGGCGGAATATATCACAATCGGCGCACGCAATCCGCAAAAGGCTCAAGCTTTGGCGAATGACTTTTTATCTTATGGAAATGTCGAAAGTTTTGATTGGAATTCTGATGAGTTCAAGGAAATGCTGCAGACGGCGGACATTTTGATAAACACGACACCGCTGGGAATGTTTCCTGAAATTGACGATATGCCGCCCGTCGACTTAAAACTTTTGCCGGAAGGCGCACTCGTCTACGACATCATTTACAATCCCGCCGAAACAAAATTGCTCAAGACGGCAAAGGAATTGGGTTACCCGACGCTCAACGGCGTTTCAATGTTGTTGTTGCAGGCAAAGGAAGCTTATCGGCTGTACACGGGCGAAATTCCCGACATGAAAATCATGGAAAAAACTTTGAATAAAATTTTATACTCAAAATGAAAGACTTTGACGAGCAGTTAAGAAAATTGATTCACATGGAGCGACATAATTTCGCGGGCAGTTCGTCGCGGGCGATTGTCGAGCTTGTGAATTTACTTTTCAACTTCGCGATAAAAATACGGGCGTCCGATTTGCACATTGAACCGTTTGAAAAATCGTTGCGTGTGCGCTATCGAATCGACGGACAATTACAAGAGTTGCATCAACCGTTGCCGTTGCATTTGTCGGACGCTTTGACCGCGCGAATAAAAATTTTGGCGCGCATGGACACGACGGCGGCATTTTTGCCATTAGACGGCGCAATCCAATTCGGCAATGTGGAAATGCGCGTGGCAACTATGCCGTCATTCGGCGCGGAAAGTTTGACGATAAGGCTTTTGGATTCGTCGCTTGAGTTGCATAATCTGCGCGACTTGGGATTTACGATTGCTAACGAAAAAATTTTTCGGCAGATGATAGACTCGGCGAAGGGCATGATAATTTTAACGGGACCGATGAATTCGGGGAAGTCGACGACGCTTTATGCCGCGCTCCGCGAATTGAATCAGCCGACGCGTTCGATAATGACTTTGGAAGACCCGATAGAACAACACGTCGAAGGAATAAGCCAAGTGCAAGTCAACGAGAAAACGGGCTTGACGTTTGCGGCGGGCTTGCGGGCGATGTTGCGCATGGATTGCAATGTTTTAATGGTCGGGGAGGCTCGCGACGCCGAGACTTCCAAAATTGCGGTACGAGCCGCGCTCACGGGTCATTTGATTTTCACGACGCTCCACGCAAATGATTCCTGCAGCGCGGTTTTCCGTATGCTTGAAATGGGCGTTGAACCTTATCTTTTGGCGGCGACTTTAAACGGAGTCGTCGCTCAACGATTGGTCAGGAGACTTTGCCCGCATTGCAAAAAAATTTTATCGGACGGAACGTTTAAAGCGGTCGGTTGCGAACATTGCAGAGGCACGGGCTACAGCGGACGAATTGCCTTGCATGAAATTTTGCGCGTCGATAAAAATTTGCGCAGTCTTATTCTCAACAGCCGCAACCTCGACGAGATAAAAACTTTCGCGCTTGAGTCGGGCTTGAAAACTTTGGAGGACGATGCTTTGGAAAAAGTCCGCGCAGGTTTGACGACGCTTGATGAGATTCGCCGCGTTTTGGGAGTTGAAGTATTTGACAATTCGCGAAATAAAATCGAACGAACACGGCGAGCTTGAAAATTTTTTGTACGAAGCGATTTACATTCCCGACGGTCAGTCAAAGCCGCCGCGAAAAATTATCGAATGTCCCGAACTTCAAGTTTACATAAAAGATTTCGGAACGCGCGATTCGGATATTTGTTTTGTTGCCGAAGTCGACGGAAAAATTATCGGCGCGTGTTGGTCGCGAATCATGAACGACTACGGACACATTGACGACGAAACTCCGTCGCTTGCGTTGTCGGTCTTGAAAAATTTTCGGCGCAAGGGAATTGCAACTGCGCTGATGAAAAAAATTTTATCGCACCTTGCCGAAAAAAATTTCAAGCAAGTTTCGCTGTCAGTTCAAAAAGAAAATTCGGCGGCGGTTAATCTCTATCGGAAATTGAATTTTGAAATTGTCGACGAGCGCGGCGAAGAATTTTTGATGACAAAAAATTTGGAGGGAAAAAAATTTTGACGGACGATAAAAAAATTGCGTTCATAACTTGCGTCAACAGCGATTATTGGTACAGCGAGTGCCGCTTGTATCTTGAGCATTTAAAAATTCCCGACGGCATGACGGCTGAATTTATCGACGTTCGCGACGCAAAATCCATGACCGAAGGCTATAACCGCGCAATGAAAAAATCTTCGGCGAAGTACAAAATTTATCTACACCAAGATACTTTTGTCGTGAATAAAAATCTGATTGCCGATTTGCTGAAAATTTTCCGAGATAAAACGATTGGGGTCGTCGGAATGATTGGCTGCATGAATTTGCCTTCGACGGGTGTTTGGTGGGACGGCATGAGAACTTACGGGCGAGTTTTGCACGCGTGCGAGCCGGAAAGTGTCGTTGATTCGGAGTGCAATGAACCCGACGGCGATTATCAGGAAGTTGAGTCGGTCGACGGATTATTTTTGGCGACGCAATATGATTTGCCTTGGCGCGAAGATTTATTCGACGGTTGGCACTTGTACGATACGTCGCTTTGCAAGGAGATGAGCCGCGCAGGTTATCGCGTGGTCGTGCCGAATCAGTCGGAGGATTTTTGGTGCATACATTGCCCGAAGGAAAAGCCGCTTGACCCGAAATATCGTCGCTATCAAAAAATTTTCCTGCGCGAGTACGGCGACGAACTTAATCCGGAGGTGTGACGTGGAAGAGATTAAATCGAGCTTGACTGAATTTATATCGGGCGAAGATTTTTTTGAGAAAATTTTGGTCGTAGAAAGTTTTGCGTATCTTAAACCGTTGCGCGAGAAATTTCCGACGGCTGAAATTTTTTTTGTCACCGCGAACGAAGAATTAAATTTTCCCGATGTGAAAACTTTTCTGCTTGATTATCGCGAGGAGCGTTTGCCGTTCGAGGAAGAATTTTTCGACGTGATTATCGGCGATTTAACTTTGGAGGTCGTCACGAATCCGCAAGACATAGCGGCGGGCTTTTCAATTTATCTCAAGCAGACGGGTTGTTGGTTGACGAGTTTCAGGAATATTCGTCACTGGAAAGTTTTGGAAAAATTGATGCGCGGCGCGTTCGGCGGAATCGTTTCGAGACTTTACACGCGCACGGAATTTGAGCGATTGCTTTACGCGTCGTTTTATAAGGAAGTCAGAGTATTGCCGCTGAAAAAAAAATCGCCGCCCGAACTTTTGGAGCGGCTGATAACTTGCGGCTTTGATAATTTTGATGACGATTTGCAGACTGAATTTTGGTTGGTGCGGGCGGCGCGGGCAATGCCCGAACTTGCACTGTTAAAGTCTATGTTCACGCCCGACGTCCGCGCAAATTTATCGCGAATGCTTCACCGAATCGAATACGACGTTGCGACTGAAGACAGCGTTAAAAATTTTTGGCAGCTCTTCGACGCGGAAGGAATTTTTCCCGACTATGCAGCGGCGTTCATTCGTTCGGTTGTTGTCCACAGAGAAGATTTTTATTGCAACATGAAAAAATTTTCCGCCCGACCCGAACTTGAAGAAATTATCGACGAAGCGGAATCTCTTTACGACTTTGACACGGGCAATCGTCTGCTGTAGAAAAAAATTAATCCTTTGCGACGCGCGAAGGATTTTTTTATTATCCGTTCCAAATACATTGTATGAATTGAGCTACTCCCGTCTAAAGAGGCGGGAGCTTCATGAGAAGTTTGATTTATGCAACCCTTATTCTTTGGGAATGTGTAATGTGGAATGAAAAAACTTCTAAATCCTAACTCCTAATTGATTACGTGGTAGTCATCCACAGTTGCAAATATATTTTTTTAGGTTTACAAAGTCAAGAGGCGATTGTTTTCTCGCCGTTTTTGGATAAAATTTTACGAAATGTTTTTTTTAGCTTGAAAAGCATTCAGCGCACGATTATAATCAATATAAAGTATTGTAATGGAATCAACAACCTCCAAACCTCAATTTTTCAAAGAGCTGAAATTGTTTTATCGGTAACACTAAAATTTATAAAGAAAGGAAGTGAAAGGCGCGGCAGAACTTCAGTTAGGAGTTAGGAGTTAGGAGTTAAGGGACAAAACCCTAAATCCCAAATCCTAAATCCTAACTAATTCCAACTCCTAACTATTAAAGCCGGGGGTTTGCGTCGCGCCGGTTTTGATGAAAAAAATTATCCAAATGTTATTCGCGGTTTTTATAGTGTCAATATTCTCTTTTGCGTCGGCAAACATAAACAGCGGAGGATATATCGAAGCAGAAGGAATAGTTTATCCTGAACCGGGACGCTCGCCCAATCAAATGCGTCGAATATCAATCTTGGACGCTTATCGATATTTGGCAGAGCAAGTAGACACTCTTTATGTTAATTCCGCTTCTACGGTTAAAAATATGCGCGACTTTGACGACGTAATAAATACCAAAGTTGACGCGGCATTGCGTGGAGCAGAAGTTGTCTCGGTAAACCGCGAGCCTGACGGATCTTTTCATGCAAAAGTTCGTTTGCCGCTGTACGGCGGCTCTCAATCATTGGCAGGTGCTGTCCTCCAAGAGAATATCACTATAGAAGATTTTCCCGAACCGCTATATGTAAATGTCCGCAGTGAAATTAACTACACCGGTCTCGTTATAGACTGTCGCGGCTTGAACCTTTCGACGGCTATCACTCCGTCGATAAAATCTGTCAGCGGCAAGGAAATTTACGCTTATAAAAATCTCGGCTATCAAAATACAGTAAGTAAAGGCATGGTAGAATATTCAAGCACAACGACTTCCGCCCGCGCAGGAGATTCGCCGCTGCTTGTAAAGGCAGTAAACATTTCCAATGCCTGTGATGTGATTGTCAGTGATGATGACGCCGAAAAAATTTTGGAGGCAAACAGATTTGCGAACATCCTCGTCAACTGCGCGGTCGTTTTGGTAAGGTGAACCATCATGAAAAAATTTTTTGCTGTCGCCGTCGCGTTCGTGATAATTTTGACCGGTTCGACTTCTTTGGCTAATGAAAGATTGATTGAAGCTTCGGGCGAATATATCATGGACTCGCGACTTGATGAAACTACCGCAAGTGCAACGGCGCGCGCCCGTGAAGAGGCAAAACGTGCTGCTGTCGAAAAAGCCGGCGTTTATCTTGAGAGTTACTCGAAAACCATTGATCTTGTGCTGGACACCGACGAAGTTCGAACGGTGGCGGCTCGTCTCCTAAAAATTCAAGAAGAATCCACCGACATAAAAATAGTTGAAAACAGTTTGCTCAAATTTACAGTAACCATCAAAGCTTTAGTCGATGAAATAAACGAAAATGATTTAAAAGCCATGATGCAGGACAAACAAGCTTTGGAGGAGCTTACTCGCAAAAACAAAGAGCTGCAAGAAAAATATGACGAGTTGAATCGGCAAATGGAACAATATCGCAATAAATTTGATTCGGCGAGTGAGGCTCAGAAAATTGAAATAAAAAAAGATGTCGCCCGCAATACCGAAAAATTTTCTGCGGTCAATGAATTTGCTAAGGGCAACGAATTTTCTTTTCTCAAAAATTACTCCCAAGCCTTGGCGTCCTATGACGCGGCAATCAATCTTTACCCGCAATTAGCCGAAGCTTATAACAATCGCGGTATTGTCAAATACGAGTTGAAACAATTTCCTGCCGCCATTGAAGATTACACGCGGGCTATTCAACTTAAATCAAACTATGCCGATGCCTTGAATAATCGCGGCACTGCCTACGCCGCCGTCAAACAATTTCAGGACGCCGAACGAGACTTGCTGGCGGCTTTAAAACTCAACAACAAATCAGCCGCCGCTCATAACAACTTGGGCAACGTGTACCTTTCCCAAAAAAATTTCAACGAGGCTATAAAAGAATACACGCAAGCCTTGCAACTTAATCCGAATTTTCTCGAAGCGTATTACAATCGTGCAATTGCTCATTACGCTCAAGGAAACTTGTTACAAGCTTTAAGCGATGCGCAACAGGCAATGAATTTAAATCTGAACGATGTCGCCGCAAAATCTCTTTACGAGAAAATTAATCGGCAATCCGCTTGATGAAAAATTTTTCAATAAAATTAAGGAGAGTGTGTCATATGTGGTCAAAAAAATTTTTTATGTGCTTTGCGACGGCAATGCTGGTGTTGACAATGATGGCAATGGTATTCGCAGCAGAAGCTTCTATCGACTGGAGCAGAAACGTAGTTCGCGCGACGGGCATAGGAGCAGGAAAATCGAATTTCCAAAATAAAAATCCGGGTGTTTATCGTGCTCAAGCCAAACGTGCTGCAATGATGGATGCTCAGCGCAATTTGGCAGAAACCGTTAAAGGTGTTCGGGTTACTTCCGATTCAACCATGGAAGATATGATTCTTCAAAGCGACGTTGTTCGCACACGTGTCGACGCCTTAATCAAAGGCATGACTGAAGTCAGCTCCCAATATTATGATGACGGCACCTACGAAGTAACTTTGGAAATGCCGCTGTTCGGCGCGCAGGATTCTCTTTCCGAAGCCGCTTTTATTCCTTTTAAAGATGAACCCAAAGTTTCATTCCCGACTCCTACCGACGTTACGATTATCAATCAGCCGACCGTCATTAACAATAACTACAGCGGCTTAATCGTCGATTGCAGAGGTCTCGGCGGACTTAATCCCGTCATGAGCCCCGTAATCAAAAATGCCGACGGTCAAGCGATTTACGGTCATCAAAATCTTGATTACGACAAAATTATCGTAAACGGCATGGCAAGCTACGCCAACGATGCCAATGACGAAATCAGCCGCTCTCGTGCGGGAAGCAAGCCCTTGGTTGTCAAGGCGGTTGCGCTCTCGGATCTCAATGCCAATCCTGTCGTCTCCGTTGCCGACGCGGATAAAATACTTGCCGCCAATCAACATGACAATTTCCTTGGAAATTGCTCTGTCGTTTTTGTAAAGTAAGCAGATGTTTTTACATAAAAAATTTCCCCGTTCAAACGAGCGGGGATTTTTTTGTGATTTGGCTTAGTCACTAAAAATATTTTATCCGACAGAAATTATTTCGCGGCGAATTCCAAAACTTTTTGAGCCATCTCGTCTTTGTCGCAAACGTCTTTGTGCAAAATATCTGCGGCATCCAATACGGCGAGATTTTTGGGCATTTTGGCATTGGTGACTTTGTTGAGCAATTTGAGTTGCGCAAGGTCGTCAAGGCCGTCAATCGGTTTTTCGAGAGCCGTCAAAACTGCGGAAGTAAATTTGTAAGGGCTGGCAGTGGCGGCGTTGAGTACGGGCGTTAAATCTTTCGTCTTGCCGCGATATTTGCTCAGCGCGCAGATTGAAACGGCAGTGTGCGTGTCGAGCAGATATTTAAACGAGCCGTAAATGCGCTTGATGAAATCTTTTGTTTCGTCTTCGGTGACGTATTCGGCGTGGAAAATTTTATCGAGCCGAGTTTTCAAAGGCTTGTCGATTTTGTACTTGCCGAGGCTGTTCAATTCGGTCATGTAGCGATTTACCTGCTTGAAGTCGCCGCCGCTCTCGTGATAAAGCAGTCGTTCGAGGTTACTTGAAATTAAAATGTCCATTGACGGAGTAATCGTCTTGAAAAATTCGCGCTTGCGATTGTAAACGCCCGTCGCGAAAAATTCTGTCAAGACGTTGTTCATGTTCGACGCGCAAATTAATTTTTTGACGGGCAAGCCCATTCTCAACGCGTAGTAGGCGGCGAGTATGTTGCCGAAATTTCCGGTCGGCACGCTGATATTAATTTTGTCGCCGAGTTTAATTTGATTCGTCTGAATCAATTCAAGGTAGCCGGAAAAATAATAGACGATTTGCGGGACGAGCCGCCCCCAGTTAATCGAGTTGGCTGAACTGAGTTTAACGCCGAGTTTTTCGAGTTCACTGCGGATTTTTTTATCGCCGAAGATTTTTTTAACACCTGTCTGCGCGTCGTCGAAATTTCCTCTGACAGCAGTGACGTTGACATTATCGCCCGCCTGCGTAATCATTTGGAGCTTTTGAATTTTGCTTACGCCGTCTTCGGGATAAAAGACCATGATTTTTGTTTGAGGGACGTCCGCGAAACCTGCCAATGCCGCTTTGCCCGTATCGCCCGATGTCGCCACGAGTATTAAAATTTTTTTCGTCTCACCGACTTTTTCGAGAGCCATGCGCATGAGGTGCGGCAACATTTGCAATGCAATATCTTTGAAGGCGGAAGTTGGTCCGTGCCAAAGTTCCATGTTGCCGACGGGTGCCACGGGATTTTTCGGGTCTTGAATCAAAACTGCAATCGGTACCCGCGCCGTGACGTCGAACCAATTATAAGCCAGCTCCGAACATTCTCCGAGTTCGTCTTCCGTGTAGTCCGTCAAATATTTTCCGAGGAGCCGGGCGGCGCGTTGTTCGTAAGTTTTTTTCTGAAGTTCGCCGATTTCTTCTATCGTGACCTTCGGAATTTTTTCGGGGACGAAAAGTCCGCCGTCTGTTGCCAAACCTTGGAGTATTGCTTCCGCCGAATTTATCGGTTTAATTTTTGAGCGTGTGCTGATGTATTTCAATTTTAAAATCTCCTTATATAATAAATTTAAAAGACAAAAACAAATTGATGTTAATGTATACGTAAGTATAATTGACATAGCGGAAAGAGAAAGGTCGTACTCTCCTTGAGTCTCGAACTCGTACTTGAAAGATTGACCCCTCTTACC
>JAFSOQ010000087.1 GCA_017446845.1 Selenomonadaceae bacterium
AATAAAACTTGTGACACGTCGACGGAAAAATTTTTGGCAATCTGTTCGACCAATGAATAATATTGTTCGTTCGGGTAGCGATTGAACGCCAGCAATGCCAGACGATTTATCACGCGCTCTTCGACCAAAGGCGGCAATGATAACGTCGATTCGTTCGCGTTGACTTTGATTCGATAATTTTTTTCCACTCCGTCATAGGACGGCATTTTTTCCAGTTCGTTTCGATAATTGAACATTTGCAAAACCTCCGATTAGGATTTAGGAGTTAGGATTTAGGATTTAGGATTTAGGGAAAAGACTTGTCCCTTGTCCCTTATTCCTTGTTCCTAAAATTATATCAGAAAACGGGTTTAGCTTGCAAAGTTTCTGCGCGGCGGCTAAAATATTCGCGGAGATGATTTGAATGATTGGCGGCGAATTGGCAAAATTAAATCCCGCACTCGACGAGGAGCAACTTGACAAGTTTGAAAAATTTTATCGGCTGGTGGTTGAAAAAAATCGCGTGATGAATTTGACGACGATAACCGAGCCGCACGAATTCGCAATCAAACACATAATCGATTCGTTAAGCGCGTGGGACGATAAAATTTTTTCGGGCGTCGAACGAATTGCCGACATCGGGACGGGCGCGGGCTTTCCTGCGATACCGCTGAAAATTTTTCGCCCGCAAATAAAATTCTGTCTGATTGATTCACTCAACAAGCGCACGGAATTTTTAAAACAAGTTGTCGCGGAATTGGAACTGGACGGCGTAGAAATTTTTCACGGACGCGCCGAGGAACTCGCAAGACAAAAAAATTTCCGTGAACAATTCGACGCAGTAATTTCAAGAGCCGTCGCCCGATTAAATGTTTTGGCGGAATATTGTTTGCCGTTCGTAAAAGTCGGCGGGAAATTCGTCGCGCTCAAAGGAAAAAATTTTCTTGAGGAACTTGACGAGGCGCGAGCGGCGATTAAAATCTTAGGCGGCGGAGAAATTTTTATTCGCGAAATAAAATTACCGACGCTTGAAGATTCGCGAGCCGTAATTTACATCGACAAAATAAAATCGACGGCAGAAAAATTTCCGCGTCGAGAAAATTTAATCCGAACAAAAAATTTGGGAACGAGGAATTATCGTGAGAAAAAAATTGATAACGGGCGCGGCAGTTCTTGCGTTGCTCATGAACGCGCCGCAAGTCTCGGCGGAAGATGATATTGTCATATTCGGCGGAGAATTCGAGGACGAGGCACCTTCGCCGAAAAAAAAATCGACGCCGATAGAAAAACCTGCGCCGCCTAAACCAAAAGTCGTCGAGCCGAAAAAAGAATTGCCGCCCGTCGAAAAACCTGCGCCGCCAAAGCCCGAAATCGTCGAGCCGCAAAACAAAACTCCGACGCAGCCGATAATCGACGAACCTAAAGACAAACCCGCGCCGCCGATTAACCGTCAAGTCGAAGAGCAACCGATTGCCGACGAACCGACGCCGCCCGCGCCGATTGATCGTCAAGTCGAGGAGCAGCCGATTGCCGACGAACCGACGCCGCTCGCGCCGATTAATCGTCAAGCCGAAGAGCAACCGATTGTTCCGCCGCCGATTAATCAACCCGAAATCGAAACGTTGCCGCATATCGAACAACCTTTCAAGCCGCCGACAAATATTTCGGGCGGAAACGTAGAAATTCCGTCGCGAGCCGAAGAAAGCTCCGAGCGTCGATATATTCCGTCAAGCAACGTTGCACAGCCGCAATCGACTTTGAAAACACTCAAGCAACGTTTTATAAAATTGGCGGTCGACGACACGTATATTTATTATTTGGATAAAACTTCGGTGCAGTGGCGGCGCGTGCCGTATTTGGCGAATGAATACATGGCTGATGTTTGGATTCGCATGATTGAACGCGACCCGAAACCGCTTGATGATGACATGAGTTATTACGGCGCGGATAATTTCAGGGCGGAAGTTGCTTTGGCTCGCGATCAAGGCTATCAATATTCGCCCGAAGATTTAAAAGTTTTGCGCAGTCAAGCTTACGTTTTGGAGCATTATTATTTGCGTCCGAAGACCAAGCAAATACAATTCCTCTGCGAGTTGGAAGTTTTCGGGCGTCCGCAAAATGCAATCAACGAGCGCGCTTATGAGTACAAGAATTGGGAAAATTTGGTGCCGGGCAGTGTCGAATCAGCGATTTACAACGCGACGATTAAAATTATCGGCAAGTCAAAAGCTGACGAGCGCGGGCACATGACTTTTGCCGACATGCTCGACGAATACGCAAGAATTGCTTTAAATTAAGGATTTAGGATTTGGGATTTGGGATTTAGGGTTTTATCTTCCCTAACTCCTAACTCCTAACTCCTAAATCCTTGAACGAGGTGTGAAGTTTGGAAACAGGACTAATCCCGCCTGCGCTGATAATTTTATTGGCGGCGGTGAGCGGCTACTTTTCGCTGATGGAAACTGCGCTGATAGAAAGTCATCGCGGGCGGCTGGAAAAATTATCGGAGGACGGCGACGCGGACGCCAAAGCAGTTTTGGAAATGATAGAATCGCCCGCGCCTTTGAGTGTCGCGCAAATCGGCATAACGTTCACGGGAATTTTGGCGGGCATGTGCGCAGTTTTTTCGATACCGCCGCTCATTGCCGTTATAGGCGAATATCGGGAGCGGGAAGAAATAATTTTGGCGGCAGTCGTACTCATCGTCACGACATTTATTTTCTTGCTGTTCGGAGAATTTTTGCCCAAGCAGGCGGCAAAGCATAATCCCGAAAAATTTTTGCTGAACAATCATAAAACCTTCCGCATAATTGTTAAGCTGATGAATCCGTTCGTTGCAATGCTGTCGACGGTTGCGGGCGGCGTCGGATTTATTTTCGGCATTAATTCCGCAAAAAATGATACTGTCACTGAAGATGAAGTTATAGATTTGATTGAGCAGGGCACCGAGGACGGCACGATTGAAAAATCCGAACAGGAGATGGTCGGCAGGATTTTCGATGTCGGCGACGAGACCGCCTATTCTCTCATGACGCCGCGAGTTAAAATTATTTGGCTCGACCTTGACGACGAGTTGGAGAAAAATTTAAAAATCGTGCAAGACAGTCCTCACACGATTTTTCCGGTCGGCGTCGGCAGTTTGGACGATTGTCGCGGATTGATTTACGCAAAAGATTTACTCGACGCCGTGTTGGAAAACGGTCGCGAGATTGATTTGGAAAAACTTATCCGAAAAGCAAATTACGTGCCGCGAACAATGGAGGCGTTCCGTGTAGTTGAAAAATTTCGTTCGAGCGGCATAACCGAGGCAATGGTCAACGACGAATACGGTGGCGTTATCGGTTTCATCACGCTTGATGACATTTTGGGCGAGATTGTCGATATCAGCGGCGACGAGGACGGCGAGCCGCAGTTCATTAAAAATAAAGATAACTCGTGGGTTGTCGACGGACTTTGCGACATTGACGAATTCAAGGAACTTTTCGGCATTGAAACTTTGCCCGACGAAGAACACGACCATTTCCAGACTATGGGCGGCTTTTTGACTTCCTGCTTTGGTTATATTCCGAAAGTCGGCGAGGCGCACGAATGGAACGGTTTCCGCTTTAAAGTCAAAGAAATGGACGGCGTGAGAATCAAAAAAATTTCAATCACGAAGTTATAAGTTTTGGAAAGAAAAAATTTTCTCGTCACATTTGGCGGGAATTTTTTTTATGCTATAATTGGCGGGCATTTTAAGTTTGGAAGAAATGTTATGACTCAGCAGGAAGTTATTAAAACCTTTATGCAAAGTTTGGACAACACGACGCTCAAAGGAGGAGCAGCAGTCAACGAGGCGATTAAAGCCAGTTCAAGCTTCAAAAGATACAATCGTCAACGAAGGCGTAAAAACTTACATAATCGGCGGCGCAGGCAATGACAGCATTTCCAATTACGGCGACCAAGTGACACTTGCGGGATTATATCGTCAACTTCAACGACGCTAAAAACAGAGGCGGCAAAGATATTACTTACGAATTCGGCGCGGGCGACGGAAAAGATACTGTCGTCGGCTTTAATGACGGTGACACGATTCAAATCACGAGCGGCAGTTATAAATCTTCCAAGAGCGGCTCCGATGTCGTCGTCAAGGTCGGGTCGAGCACTTTGACTTTGAAAGACGCCGCAGGGAAGAAAATTAATTTTATCAGCGAATCGGGCGAAACTTCCTCCAAAACTTATAAGGCGGCAAAAGTTGCGCAGTTGTGGTTCGCCGAAGAAAATAATTTTGCGACGTCGGATAATCTCAGTGCGTTGGTTAAAGATAAATCTTATTCCGTAGCCGAAATTAATTATTCTTCGGACTTGACGAGCCTCACGAATAAAAATGATCTCGTTACTTACAGCAGCAAAGTTAAAAAGTAGCGGTTAGTGATTATCAATCAGGGATTGGGGATTTAAAATTCCCTTGTCCCTTATTTTTATTGCGGCGACGGGACAGATTGAAATTATATTCTCCCAATCTTCCGCACGAGTCTCGTCGAAAAAAATTTGCCCGCGTTCATAAATCACGCCGCCGAATTCGGATTCATTCACGCAAGCCAAACATCTCACACAAGTATTTTCGTCACAAATTATCTTCATGCTTTGAAAAAACTTTTTCCCGCCGTCTTGAAGTCAACGTTAAAAATTTCGGCAACGGTCGCGGCAATGTCCGCAAAAGTTTTTCGCGTGCCGAGATTGACACCTGCGCGGACTTTCTTGTCGTAAATAATCAGCGGAACATTTTCGCGAGTGTGGTCAGTGCCTTTTGCGGCAGGGTCGCAGCCGTGGTCAGCAGTTATCATCAACAAATCGTCGGGACGCATTTTGGATAAAAATTTTCCAAGTTCCACGTCAAAAATTGTCATGGCTTGCGCGTAGCCGTCGACGTCGCGCCTGTGCCCGAACTTCATATCGAAATCAACCAGATTGACAAAACACAAGCCGCAAAAATTTTCGTCCATAAGCCGCAAAGTTTTATTCATGCCGTCGGAATTGTTTTCGTTGACGCCGAGCGAACGACTTATCCCTTGTCCCGCGAAAATATCTTGAATCTTGCCGACACCGATTGTCGCGAGATTTTTTTTGTTGAGCGCGTCCAAAATCGTTTCGGCGGGCGGTTCCAAAGAAAAATCGTGACGGCGCGGCGTGCGTTCATAGTTCGGAAATTTTCCGATAAACGGGCGGGCGATAATTCTTCCGACGCCGTGAACGCCTTGCATAATCTTCCGCGCAATTTTGCAGAAATTATAAAGTTCGTCGACGGGAACAATTTTTTCATGCGCCGCGATTTGTAAGACGCTGTCCGCCGAAGTGTAGACGATTAAATCACCCGTCGCCTCGTGAGCTTGTCCGAAGTCGTGAATAACTTGCGTGCCCGAATATGGCTTGTTGCATAAAATTTTCCTTCCGAAATTTTTTTCAAGCTCGCTTACAACTTCGGGCGGAAAACCGTCGGGATAAGTCGGCAGCGGTCGTTCGGAGATAATTCCGGCAATCTCCCAATGACCAATCGTCGTATCCTTGCCCGCCGAAGCTTCAACAACTCTTGCGAACGAGCCGAGCGGATTTTTTTCCTGCCCGTAAAAATTTATTCCGTCAATATTGAACAAGCCGAGTTGCGCAAGATTCGGCGTGTGAAAATTTTTCGACGCGGCTATTGTCTTTAAAGTGTTCGGATTGTCGTCGCCGAAATTTTTTGCGTCCGACGCGCCGCCAATGCCTACGCTGTCCAACACGATTAAAAATATCCGATTAATTTTTTCCATAATCAATCTCCTTATATAATAAATTTAAAAGACAAAAACAAATTGATGTTAATGTATACGTAAGTATAATTGACATAGCGGAAAGAGAAAGGTCGTACTCTCCTTGAGTCTCGAACTCGTACTTGAAAGATTGACCCCTCTTACC
>JAFSOQ010000088.1 GCA_017446845.1 Selenomonadaceae bacterium
ATTTTTTGCCCTTCAGACACCGTAAACGGTAAGAAGTCATGCACGACGTACTCTGTCCGAGAGTTGCTCGAACAAAATAAAATCCAGAGGTTACAAAACCGTAAACGGTAAGGAGTCATGCACGACTCTCGAAGTAAAGATGTAATCAGGAAGCTCAACAAACAATGTTACAAAACCGTAAACGGTAAGAAGTCATGCACGACTCGAGAATGAATTTGTCTTTGTACTCAGGTAATTGAGGTTTCAAAACCGTAAACGGTAAGAAGTCATGCACGACTGAAGTAATTAACGGTACACACCAGTTCGCACCGAACGTTACAAAACCGTAAACGGTAAGAAGTCATGCACGACAACTGTGAAATAACCGAAGATCAGGGAACATTGGGCAGTTACAAAACCGTAAACGGTAAGAAGTCATGCACGACAAGGAGCAACACACCGACGTCAGCGAAATTGAAGAGATAGTGTTACAAAACCGTAAACGGTAAGAAGTCATGCACGACAGCGGCGTTTAAACATGTAGCCGCAACGCTAAGAAAATCGAGGTTTTGGAAAGAGATTTCAAAAAGGCGATTTTCTACTGCGTTTTCCAAAAATCACAATCATATGAGTTTCATAAAAGTCTAGAATATGTTGATATGACGCGCTCCTTTCGTGTTGGAAAATGATTTGGAAAAATGGCGTCACTGCGTCACCTCAAAACACTTTCCAAAATTGGTTTGATAGTTTTATATCACACCTGCCGCCGAAATGCAAGAAAAAATTTTTCATGAAAAAAGACCCGCCGTAGCGAGTCCAAAAATTTTCGGTCAAAATTATTTCTTGGATTTTTTCTCCTTGATACGAGCCGCCTTGCCCGTGAGTTTGCGCAGATAGTAGAGTTTGGCACGACGAACTGCGCCGCGGCGAACGACTTCGATTTTCTCGACGCGCGGTGAGTGCACGGGGAACAATCTTTCGACGCCGACGCCGTAAGAAATTCTGCGGACGGTGAACATTTCGCGGACACCACTGCCTTGACGACCGATAACGACGCCTTCAAAAATCTGAATACGTTCGCGGTTACCTTCGACGATTTTTGCATGGACGCGAACCGTATCGCCCGGCGCGAATTGCGGAATGTTGTCGCGGAGCTGTTCTTTCTCAATGAGTTCAATAATATTCAATTTGGAATCCTCCCATCTTTGTCCGACGTTCATGCCCGCATGCAGAGGAACGCCTCAACAGTTTGCAAAGTCTATCACAAAAAATTTGTTGCTGTCAATATTTTTTTATTGACAAACGCGGCGATTTGTAGCAAGATAAGCGCGTTGAAAATTTCATATCGATTGAATCGAGTGGCGCAAGCCTCAATAGAGAATCCGGTCAGAAGCCGGAACGATCACGTCACCGTAGCGGGGAGCGACTCTGCATTTATGTCACTGGGAGTTTTTCTTGGGAAGGCGCAGTAGAAGCTTTGATCCGAAGTCGGGAGAACTGCTCGATTGACAATCACCGTTTGACCTGCGAGCGACAGGAAGGGGATTAATTAAATTAGGAGTTAGGAATTAGGAATGAGGAATTATTTTCTTGATTCTATAGCTCAAAGATTTTTATTACCTCGAACTGTGCCCGCAACAAGGGCTTTTTTCTTTTGGCGAAAAGTTTTCCCCGTTCGGGGAGGCATTGCTCATCCATTTCTTGCTGAGGAATCAGCGGCTCCCGTCGCGATAAGGCAGGAGATTTTTTTTTGCGCACGAAAAAAACCGCCCGTCGTGCA
>JAFSOQ010000089.1 GCA_017446845.1 Selenomonadaceae bacterium
TCTTGAAGTTCAGCCGTCGCAGTCTGAAGGAGTTCGCTGACATGTCGACCCTGCTCAATAACCTGCGTCCTTGCCGAAGAGTTTGAAGCGTTCGTCGAGAGGTCAACCCACGTTTGATAGAATCTGTTCAGAGCCGCTTCAATGCCCAAATTTTTGCTGTCGTCGAAAATCGTTTCGAGCTTGTCATAGTTGACGGCCATCGTCTCATAATATTTCTGCGTAGGATTTTCGTTGCGATATTGAATATCGGCATAAATATCGCGTGCGCGTTCGACAGCCAGAGCATCAACGCCCGTACCGACCATAACGGCACCGTGAATACCGGCGCGCTGCTCACTGTAAGTCGTCGCAAGCGTGACTGTTTGGCGTGAATAGCCTTCAGTGCCCGCATTGGTTATATTGTGACCGGTGGTGTCCAACGACATTTGATTTGCCATAATGCCGCGCACCATCGTATTCAGTCCCGAAAATGTTGCCCTCATATCTCAATCCCTTCCCTCTAATAGTTAGGAGTTAGGAGGTAGGAGTTAGGAGTTTTTTAAACTTGTTCCTTGTTCCTTACTCCTTGTTCCTTAACCCTAAATATTCGCTTCAAAAATGCGCCGCGTCCGTTGAGAGCCTGTTTGAGCTGCCGCGCCGTAAGTGTCACTGGCCGAAGTCCGCGCCAAAATGTTCAAGTTAAACGCGACGTAATCTTTGCCCTTCTTCAAAAGCAGCTTAAGTTGATCCGTCTGATTTTTGATTTTGAACTGCGCGTCGGAAGTTTTCTTCAAGAGTTTTTCCGCCACGTCCCGCTGAATATTTTTTTCTTGCGCGGAAAGATATTCTGCAAACGACGCCGCATTGACCCGCTTTAGAAAATCTTCGGCCTTCTGCTCATTTTTGTTGAGGTTGCGAAGTGTATCCTCAATTTTTTTTATCGGCTCTTGAACGTCGGGTGAATTGTTTTGCAAGATTTTTATCAGCTCGTCGAAAAGGTCGGGCAAATGTGCGCAAAGTATTGCCTGTTCGCGCAAAATTTTAATCGTCTCGTCCATAGCTCAACCCTCAAGCCTTAAAGTCAAATTTTTTCTGATGAGTGACGATGCCCGCGCCTTTGCCGGAATAAGTCGGTTCGACTGCCGCGCCGCTCAATTTGTTCAGCTGACCTTGCACGGCGTCCAATGCACATTGCGCCAAAACCTGATTATTGTTGCGGATTGTCAAAGCGCGTTCGACGTTTTTGCTTAGCCTTTCATGCAGTTGAATCAACTTTTTTTCTGCGGCAAGGGACGGTGCCTTCCGATAAAGTTCTTTAGCCTTCGTCGATTCGGTTAAGGTTTTATCTGACTGCGACAAGTTTCGGAGAAGTTCAATTCGTTTCTGCTCAAGCTTTTGAATTTTCGCCGCGACCAATTGTTCTTCGTCGAGGAGATTGGAAAGCCCCTGCATGTCAATTCCGACAAGTGCCGAACGTTTCTTTTCGCCGAGCACAACCAATTTATCGTAAGCCTCGCCGAGTTTGTCGAGTGTTTCAATCAAATTTTGCCACATGTCCGCCGCCTCAAAAACGATTTATCAAAAGACTCGCCGCGATGTCCTGCGCGGAAACAAAGTATTGCCCCGAAGAAATTTTCTCTTGAAGCTCGTCAACTTTGTCCTGACGAATTTCGGAAGTATTCTTGAGTTTGTTTAACATGTCGCTGAAATTTTGCGCCTCCTGCGACGGAGTAAACGCGTCATTTTTTTGCACACCGCGAACATAGCCCGCAGCATTCGTGTACCTCGTCGACGCCACGTTGGAATAATAATTCGACGAGTTCACATTGTTTATAATCATGACTTTCACCACCTGTTGACTGCATTCCCTGCAAAAATTTTTCAGTGTATCTTCCTTGTTTGCCCTATATATCGAAAAAAATTTTGGGCAACTTAAAAGCTTATTAGAAGTTTGAAGTTCAAATCAGTAATTGATATAATTTTTGTGAGGTGAATTTTGTGAGTAATCTTGAAAAAGCTAAAGTGTCGGTTTTTATCGAATGAAAGACGATGCTGTCATTTCGGAAATCAAATGAGTGCAGGCGCAGTCAAAGCTTTAGCTAAGTTTTTGAATGATAAGGGGGATTTATAATGGAATATCGAGGTTATTACACGACGCCGGACTTTGACGGGCAAATTTATTTCGGCAAGCTTGAAGATATTTCAGACCTTGTGACTTTTGAGAGTGAAACTCTTGCCGATTTTGAACGCGAATTTAAAGCCGCCGTTGAAGATTATCTGACGTTTCGTCAAAATCTTCCGCCGCAATCAAAAGTAGGATAAAAAATTTTTGACCGCTTCGGCGGTCTTTTAGAAGACGTGTTCACTCAACCAAGCAAAAGTACGCTCCGCTACCCGACTCTTCCAGATTTTAGATTCGCCGAAAAGTCAACGCGGCAGTGTACTCTCTCATTCCGACGCGATTGCCGTCTGGAAACGTTGTTTTGCCTACGTTGAGCAACTTTTTGACTGTCCGGTGACGGTGCGCAAGATTATTTACACGACAAACGCCATGAGGCTGTCAATTCCAATTTCCGCAAAGTGACATAAGCGAGGCGCATTTCCTAACGACAATTCTGTTTTCAAATTTCTTTATCTTCGCGTCGTTGAATTGCAAAAAAGTGGGCTTCTCACCCCGTTGCCAACTGGTCGCTCGGAAAGCAATCAGTTACTTTTGAACGACCGCCCCACTTCTCTCTTCGAAAAATTCGATCGCTAATTTTTTCTACTTACACAATCTGCTTGGAACTGTCGTATCCCAGCCCAAAAATTTCTTTGTGCCCGTCGCCCCGAATGCACGTTGTAAACGGCGCACTCTTTCGTCTCGTAATCGCGCTTAATTGGCACGAGCGTCCGATTTTGCCAACTTTGTTGTTCTTTAAGCACGTAGTCGGGCTTTCCTACTTAAACAATTCATCTTACACTATCTAAAAAAACTTGTTTCTTAACAGTTCCTTATTTCTTGTTCCTTAACTAGGGGGGATTAATGATTGTGACGAAAATTTTAAACAGCGTGAAGGTTACGGAGGAAGGCTTGAAA
>JAFSOQ010000090.1 GCA_017446845.1 Selenomonadaceae bacterium
CAGAAAAAGCGCGATGAAGGTAAACATTATTTTGTCGCTCTTTCGCATGTTGCTAAAAAACTTGTTCGTGTCATTTTTCATCTTCAAAGAACCGGCGAATCTTTTTCAGATTTTGCTTGACTCTTTATAGTCAGTCTCCAAAAATTAAAATGACATTAACGCGATTATACAACCGATTTGAGCTTTGCGCAATTTATATCGGCAAATTTATTGACGGCTTGCGGCGGCTATGTTAATATGTGCGCGGCTTAGAGTAAAATTTTTTGGAGGCGATTCTTGATGAGTAAAATCGCGGTCGTGTTTTGGAGCGGCACCGGCAACACCGAGGAAATGGCAAACGCCGTAGCTGAGGGCGCAAAAGAAGCGGGCGCAGATGTCGAAGTGTTCCAGGTCGACGAATTCAACGCAACTGACATGGCGGATTATAACGGTTTCTTGTTTGGTTGCCCGGCTATGGGCGACGAGGTCTTGGAAGAAGATTCTTTCGAGCCGTTCTTCACCGAAGCAGAGGCTAAACTCAACGGCGTACCCGTCGGCTTGTTCGGCAGCTACGGCTGGGGCGGCGGCGTTTGGATGGAAAATTGGAGCGAGCGCACCAAAGAAGCCGGCGCGAAATTTGTCGGCAGCGTAATCGCCGAAAATGCTCCCGACGACACTGCTCTTGAAGATTGCCGCAAGCTCGGCGAGGATTTGGCTAAAGCTGTGTAAATAATTTTTCGACTAAAAAATCTCTCGATTATTGCGGGGAATACAGACTGTATACAAAAAGCACCCTCCGACTATGCTTTAGTTGGAAGGTGCTTTTATTTACATCTTCAAGAAATAAAAATCAACTTGGAAACTCGATACCGGAAAATCATTAAAAATTTACGTGCACACTGCACAAAAAATATAGCCTAATGTCAACTGCCCCACGCCTAAGGCGGAGAGAATTTTACGATTTATCAATCGGCGATTGACTTTGTTCCCTCATATCAATAAAATAAATTTTGGGAGGTGAATGCACAGAGTTTTCACGATTCACGAATACTCTGCACTTAAAATGACCAACGACAAAAACTATTTGGATTCTCTGTTCAAGGGATTTTCAGTTGATTCTTTGCCGATAAAGGACAAGTTCGGGCAAGCGTTCATTGGGAAAAATTTAAAGCTATGCATTGAAAAGGAGCAAGTAAATTCGGCTTGCCGAAAGTTCGATTGTTCCGGGGAAATTTTTTTAATGGGCGCGTATGGTTTATTACTTGCACGCTTTGCCGGAGCGGACGAAGTTTTATTTTCTGCGACGGGTACGAAAAAAATCCCCGTGGCGTTGAATTTTTCTTCCGAGCAAAATATTTCCGACTTGATAAAAAATTTGGGCGAGCAAGTTGAACATTCGTGCGAAGTAATCGAAACACCCTACGAAGAAATTTCTGCGGCTTACGGCTTCCAAAACGTTCCCGAATTTATATCGGGGTCGCGGGAAGTCAACGATAAAACTTTTGCGTTGCTGTTCGATGAAAATTCTTGCGGCGTGTCAATCGGTTTCGACGGCGGGAAATATTCCGACGCCTTGATTGAAAGTTTTGTTGCGGCTTATAAAAATATCGTCGGCGAACTTTTGACCGTCGAAAAAATCGGCGACATTGAATGGCTTTCTGCGGCTGAACTTGAGCGGCTGAAAAATATTCATGACACGGACTGGGAAGTTTTGGAGCGTCCCGCGTATCGACTTTTACAGGACAGCGCGGAAAAATATCCCGAACGAATTGCGGCAATCGCCAACGGAAAATCTTTGACTTATCGGGAACTGAACGCGGCGGCTAATCGTTTGGGATATGTTTTGCAAAGTCACGGCGTCGAGGCGGAAAAAATAGTCGGGCTGATATTAAATCGCGGGCTTGAGGTTTACATCACCCGTCAAGGAATTTTGAAGGCGGGCGGAGCGTTCCTGCCCATGACGCCCGATTATCCCGACGACCGAATCAAATTCATCGTCGAGGATTCAAAAGTTAAACACATTGTCACGACCCGCGATATTTACGAACGGCGCAAAGAATTTTTCGACGCGCTGAATATTTTCGTTTGCCTTGTCGAGGAAACTCAATCAGGAAACATTCCCGCCGATAATTTAAACGTCGATGTTCCCTATGACGCGTTGGCTTACTGCATTTATACGAGCGGTTCGACGGGCAAGCCCAAAGGCGTCATGCTTACTCAAAAAAATTTGGTGAACTTCGTCGACGCCAATCCGAAGAATCATGAGATTTTGGGCTACACGGAGCGCGGAAGAGTTTCGCTGGCATTGGCGGCGATAACTTTTGACGTGTCGATTATGGAAGAATTTATTCCGCTGGCGCACGGCTTGACGATTTGCATGACCAACGAAGATGAAATTCATAATCCGTGGTTGTTGAAAGATTTGTGCGACAAAAATCAAGTTGACCTGATGAGTTGCACGCCGTCCTATTTGGCGAATTTGATTGACTTCCCCGAATTTGAATCGGTTATCAAGCGGATAAAATCTGTGGACTTTGGAGCCGAGGCTTTTCCGAGTGCGTTGTTTACGAAACTTCGCGCGATAAATCCCGAAATTTACATCATGAACGGCTACGGACCGACCGAGGCAACAATCAGTTGCACGATGAAGGCTATCGAATCGGCGGAAAATATCACGATAGGTTTTCCGAATTCAAATGTTAAAGTCGTGATGACCGACGAAAAAAATCGCCCGTTGCCAATCGGTGCGTTGGGTGAGATGACGATAATCGGCGACGGAATCGGGCGCGGCTATGTCAATCGCGACGACTTGACCAAAAAAGTTTTTATAAAGTTGTGGAATAAACCTGCGTATAAGAGCGGCGACCTTGCGAGACTTTTGCCGAACGGAGAAATTGTTTTCCACGGCAGGACGGATAATCAAGTTAAACTGCGCGGACTTCGCGTCGAGCTTGGCGAGATTGAAACTGTGCTGAATAATTTTGACGGCGTTAAGGCAAGTATCGTGGTCGTGAAAAAAAATGCGGCGGGAGATTATTTGGCGGGCTATTTCACTGCCGAGAAAAAAATTGACGTTGACGCGTTGAGAAAACATTTGGCGGCGTCGCTGACGGCTTACATGGTGCCGGGCGTTTTAATGCAACTGGATAAATTCCCGCTGACTGCCAATCGCAAAATCGACAAGAAAGCATTGCCCGAACCCGACGAAGTTATTTCGGCGGTTGAAATTGTTCCGCCGCAGAATGATATTCAGCAGAAAATTTTTGATTGCGTCGCTGAAGTTTTGGGCACGCGCGAATTTGGAATAACGACGGAGTTTTCAAGTGCGGGCTTGACTTCAATCGGCGCGATTCGTTTGAATTTAATTTTGTCGACGGCTTTTGATAAGATAATTCAGACGCGCGACATAGTGGAAAATGACACGGTTGAGAAGTTGGAAAAATTTTTGGCGGAGGCGGAAGACGTTCAGACTTACGCGGCGCAGGAAGATTATCCGTTGACGCAGACGCAACAAAATATTTTCGTGGAATGCGACGCGGCTCCCGACGACACGACTTACAACTTGCCGATTTTGTTGCCGCTTGATTCGTCAATCGACATAACCCGCTTGCAAAAGTCAATCGAAGCCGCAATCGACGCGCACCCCTACTTGAAGGCGAAATTATTTTTTAACGACAAGGGCGAAATTCGCGCACGGCGGCAAGACGATTTACCTGCGGTCGTGACGATTAAAGCCGTTGAAAATTTGCCGACGCCCGCCGAACTTGTGCGACCCTTCAAGCTGACCGAGGAGCCGCTTTATCGCGCGGAAATTTATTCAATTAGGAATCATGACGAGAAACCCCTAACTCCTAACTCCTACCTCCTAACTCCTAACTATCTGTTCCTGGACATGCACCACATTGTTTACGACGGCTCGTCCGAAGATATTTTCTTCGACGACATAAACGCCGCTTACGACGGGAAAATTTTGTCTGCGGAAAATTACAGCGGCTTTGAAGTTGCATTGGACGAGAAAAAAGCTCGCGATTCCGAAAAATTCACCGACGCCAAAAATTATTACGATTCGATTTTTGCTGACGTTGACGCCGAAATTTTGCCGTGCGTCGACTTTGTGGAAAATATCGCCAAAAAAGATTCGGTCGTTGCGTTTGAAGAATATCGGACTGCTTTGGACGTCGATAAGGTTAAAAAGTTCTGCGCGGCGAATTCCTGCACGCCGAATACGTTTTTCCTGTCGATGTTCGGATATTTTCTCGCCAAGGAAAATCAGCGGTCGGACGCGGTTTTCACGACGATTTACAACGGGCGCAATGATTCGCGTTTGTCAAAAAGTGTCGGCATGTTCGTTAAAACTTTGCCCGTCCTCGTCGACGTCGCCGAAAATTCTTCCGTCAAGGCTTACATTGATTCGGTCGGGCGTCAACTTGTCGGCAACATGGCGCACGACGTTTACTCGTTCGCGGAAATTTCTGCGGCTTACGATTTGAATATTGATTTGATGTGCGTTTATCAGGGCGAAGACTTCACGACTTACCACATTGCCGGAACCGACGCGAAAACTTTGCCGTTGATACCTTCGGCGGCTATGTCGGCTTTGTGCCTTGAAATTTTCCTTGAGGATAATTCTTTTGTCTTCCGCTTTGAATATCGCCCGAATGTCTACAAAGTCGAGACCGTGAAAAATTTTGCCGTCGCATGCGAGAAAATTGCCGAAGAGTTTTTGACTTCCGCGACGCTTGAAAAATTTACCGTCGTGAATGAGCGCAAAGCCAAAAAGAAAAAAGTTGCCGCGCTTGATATGACTGCGCCGCAAAATGAAACTCAGCAGAAAATTTTTGATTGCTTGGTTGAAATTATCGGCTCGGATAAATTCGGGATAAGGACGGATTTTTATTCGGTCGGGGTGACATCTATCGGCTTAATCAGGTTGAATGTTTTGTTATCGCGGGCGTTCGGAAAAATTATTCGCACGCAAGACATAAGAGAGCATGACACGATTGAGAAGTTGGAAAAATTTTTGTCGGGCGCGGAAGATAATCAGACTTACGAATTGCAATTAGATTATCCGTTGACGCAGACGCAGAATGGAATTTTCGTGGAATGCGTCGCCAATCCGAACACGACGATTTATAATATTCCGTATCTTTATAAGCTGGACAAGTCTGTTGACGTTGAGAAGTTGCAAGCGGCGATTAAGTCGGCGATTGACGCGCACCCGTATTTGAAAATGACTTTGGCGATGAACGATGCCGGAGATATTCGCGCCCGCCGCAACGATGATTTTGACGCGGAAGTTGACATTTTGCACGTCGACAAATTGCCGCCCGCCTCCGAACTGGTTAAGCCCTACGAACTTTTGGATAAGCCGCTTTATCGGATTGAGATTTACGCGACGCCGACGGAAAATTATTTGTTCATTGACTGCCACCATATCATTTGCGACGGCGAATCCCTTGACATTTTGCTCGAGGACATAAACGCCGCTTACGACGGAAAAATTTTGGATAAGGAGACTTACAGCGGCTTTGAAGTTGCGCTCGACGAGCAAAAAAATCGCGCCGGAGACGGTTTGAAAAAATCCAAAGCTTATTACGATTCTATTTTCAAAGGTTGCGACGCCGATTGCAAACTTTTCAAAGATTTTGACGCGACGAGTTTGGAAACTGTGGCTTATGAGCGCGGCAAATTTGAACTTTCCGTCGCCGCTGCGAAAAAGTTCTGCGCGGCAAATAATTTAACTTTTAATGCTTTTTTCAATGCGGCGTTCGGCTTTACGTTGGCAAAATTTTTATGTCGAGAGGACGCAATTTTCACAACGATTTACAACGGTCGCAATGATTCGCGCCTCATTCAAAGCGTTGCCATGTTGGTTAAAACTTTGCCGGTCAGCTGTTCAATCGTCGACAAAAAAATCACCGATTACATTTCTCAAATCGGCAAGCAACTTATGACGAGTATGACGAACGACATTTACTCCTTTGCCGAAATCAGCCGCGAATACGGAATCACGGCGGATATGATGTTCGTTTACCAGGGCAAGGCGTCGGAGAAAATTCAAATTGCGGGCGCGGACGCCGAAGAAATTAATTTGGACTTGAACCAAGCAAAATCTCTGTTCGGCATGGACGTATTCATTAAAGACGGCGCGTTTTGTTTTGAGGTGGAATATCGCCCCGATGTTTATAATTCGTCGACGGTGAAAAATTTTGCGGCGTGTTTAGGTCAAGTTGCGCAAGAATTTTTGACGCGGGAAAATTTATCGGACGTTGACATAGTTTCTGCGGCTGAGCTTGAGCGGCTGAAAAATATTCACGACACGGACTGGGAAGTTTTGGAGCGTCCCGCGTATCGACTTTTGCAGGACAGCGCGGAAAAATACCCCGAACGAATTGCGGCAATCGCCAACGGAAAATCTTTGACTTATCGGGAACTGAACGCGGCGGCTAATCGTTTGGGATATGTTTTGCAAAGTCACGGCGTCTGCTCTGAAAAAATTGTCGGATTGATTTTAAATCGCGGGCTTGAGGTTTACATAACTCGTCAAGGAATTTTGAAGGCGGGCGGAGCGTTCCTGCCCATGACGCCCGACTATCCCGACGACCGAATTAAATTTATCGTTGAGGATTCCAAAGTTCAACACCTCGTCACTACCCGCGATATTTACAACGACCGCAAAGAATTTTTTGACGCGCTGAATATTTTCATTTGCCTTGTCGAAGAAACTCAATCGGAAAATATTCCCGCCGAAAATTTGAACGTCGATGTTCCCTATGACGCGCTGGCTTATTGCATTTATACGAGCGGTTCGACGGGCAAGCCCAAAGGCGTCATGCTCACTCAAAAAAATCTCGTAAACTTCGTCGACGCCAATCCGAAAAATCACGAGATTTTAGGTTTCACGGAGCGCGGAAAAGTTTCGCTGGCTTTGGCGGCGATTACTTTTGATATTTCGCTTATGGAAGAATTTGTTCCGCTGACTCACGGCTTGACGATTTGCATGGCGAATGAAGACGAAATTCACAATCCGATTGCCTTAAAAAATTTGTGCGATAAAAATCTGATTGACTACATGATTTGCACGCCGTCCTATTTGGCTAACTTGATTGATTATCCCGAATTCGCGCCGGTTATCAGGCGGATAAAATCTGTGGACGTCGGCTCGGAAGCTTTTTCGAGTACGTTGTTTACGAAACTTCGCGCGATAAATCCCGAAATTTACATCATGAACGGCTACGGACCGACCGAGGCAACAATCAGTTGCACCATGAAAGTTATCGAGTCGGCGGAAAATGTCACGATAGGTTTTCCGAATTCAAACGTTAAAGTCGTCATGACCGATGAAAAAAATCGCCCGCTACCAATCGGCGCGTTGGGCGAAATGACAATTATCGGCGACGGAATCGGGCGCGGCTACATTAATCGCGACGACCTCACGAAGAAAAATTTTATACGGCTGTGGGATAAACCTGCGTATAAGAGCGGCGACTTGGCGAGACTTCTTCCGAACGGCGAAATTGATTTTCACGGCAGGACGGATAATCAAGTTAAGTTGCGCGGACTTCGTGTCGAGCTTGGCGAAATTGAAACTGTGCTGAATAATTTTGACAGCGTTAAGTCAAGCGTCGTGGTAGTCAAGAAAGATGATGCCGGCGATTATTTGGCGGGATATTTTACTGCGGAAAAGCAAATTAATCTTGACGCGCTGAAGAATCATCTTGCGGCGTCGCTGACAACTTACATGGTGCCGGGCGTCCTCATGCAACTGGAAAAACTTCCGCTGACCGCCAACGGAAAAGTCGACAAGAAAGCATTGCCCGAACCCGTCTTGCAAGTCAAAGCGGGAGACAAAAAAATTGCGGCAACTGAATTGCAACAGACATTGTGCGAAATTTTTGCAAAGGCATTGGGCAGAGAAAATATCGGCGCGGACGAAAATTTCTTTGAAATCGGCGGAACGTCGCTTGCGGCGTCGAAAGTGGCAATGGCGGCGTTTTTGAAGAAGTTGCCGATAGTTTATGCCGACGTCTTCAAATATCCGACGGCGGAAAAATTGGAGGCTTACATTTTATCGCAGAAGAATTCGACGCCCGCGCAGGTCGAAAAGAAAATTTCACCGCCGAAAATTTCCGAACCCGTAAAACATACCGTCAAATCTTTCCTTGACGAGGTATTTCAAATCGAACGCGCGCTGGAAAAAAATCGCGTGGAGTTTGTCGACGAAATTCGCCATGAAAGTTTGGGCAATGTTATGCTCACGGGCGCGACGGGCTTTTTGGGAATTCATATCCTCTACGAATTACTGAAAAACACTTCCGTGAAAATTTTCTGCTTTGTGCGCAAGGGCAAGGCACTTTCCGCGAAAGAGCGTCTTAAAGGTTTGTTCATTTACTATTTTGATTCGGAGTTGGAAAAAACTTTCGACGAACGAGTTACGGCGATTGACGGCGACATCACAAAGGTTGACGAGGTGGACGCGCTGATTGATTATCCGTTCCGAACGCTGATAAATTGCGCGGCGTGCGTGAAACATTTTGCGGCGTCCGATATTTTGACGCGAATAAACGTTGAAGGCGTGCAGAACTTGATAAATCTTTGCGTAAATAAAAAAGCGCGGCTGATTCAAATTTCAACAGTCAGTATTGCCGGCGATAATATCAACGAAAAAATTCCGCCGGGCATAAATCTTGCCGAAAATGATTTTTACATCGGGCAGGAAGTCACAAACAATAAATACGTTTATTCAAAATTCCAAGCGGAAGAACTTGTTTTGGCGACAATCGGTCAAGGAATTCTCGACGCAAAAATTATTCGTGTCGGCAATTTGATGAGCCGCATATCCGACGGCGAATTCCAAATAAATTTCATGACGAATGCTTTCATGCGCGACTTGAGGAGTTACGCGGTTATCGGCAAGTTCCCCGTGTCGCTTATGGACGAATCGACGGAATTTTCTCCGATAGACGAGACCGCGCACATGATAGTTACGCTCGCCGGTACAAATTCTTACTTTACGGTTTTCCACGCCGTCAACAGTCACCGTGTGCACATGGGCGACGTGATTCACGCAATGAACGAGTACGGCATAAAAATCGACGTCGTTCCCGATAATGATTTCAATGCGGCTTTGACTGCCGCCATGCGGGACGAAAAGAAAAATTTGCTCGTCTCCAATCTCATATCTTACAATGAAACCGGAGAATACACGGTTCAAGAAATTGACCACGAAGATTTTTTCACGGTTAAAGCTCTCTATCGATTGAAATGCAGATGGAGCATAACCGACGATAAGTATATTAAAAACGCGATTGAGGCACTTGACACGCTGGGATTTTTTGAGGGAGAAAAATTATTCTGAAATATGGAAACGAAACGCAATGATTATCTTGTCAGCCAAAAATTTTATCGCTACCTGATACCGAGTTTTTTATCGGAAATGGCAATGCATACGGGAATTGTCCTGGACGCGGTAATCGTAGGAAATTTAATCGGCGTTGAGGCATTGACCGCAATCACGTTGACAAATCCCGTCATGCAAATCTTGCACATTCCGGGATTGATTCTCGGCTTGGGCGGCGCGACTATGGCGGCAGTTTGGTTGGGCGAACGCAAATTAAAAGAAGCGTCGGACATGTTTTCGGCTTGCGTGATTATCGGGACAATTTTTTCGACGGTGGCGGCGTTGAGTGCGTTTTGGATAAGCGAACCCGCAGCGCATATTTTGGCGGACGACCCCGAACTTTTTCCGATGGTCGAAGAATATTTATTCATAAACATTTTGAGCTTGCCGATATTGTCGCTGTCGGTGCTGACGTGCGAATTTATGAGCGTCGACAACAATCCCGATTTGGGCGCGTGGATGTTCGGAATTGCGGCGGTCGTAAATGTTGTAATGGATGTTGTCCTGATTAAATTTTTCGGCTTGGGAATTCGAGGAGCGGCGTTGGCGACGGTTATCAGCATATTCTGCGGATTAATCACGCTGATTTTCTACGCGAAGTCAAAGGAAAGAATGTTGCGCCTTTACACCGACGGAATCGAATGGTTTAAAAATATTTTTGAGGCGTTGAAACTCGGCACGCCGCGAGTATCGTTGGAAGTCATGCAGGCGTTGCAGATTTTTGTTCTCAACACGGTGGTCTTGGAAAAGCTCGGCGTCGAGGCAATGGAAGTTTACGCAATCTGCTTGAATACGTTAATAATGGCGGAACTTTTGGCGGGCGGCGTAATCAGTGTCATTCCGAACATTTGCGGCGTCCTGTTCGGCGAAAAAGATTATTTTGCAATTCGTCGGCTCATGAAAAAAGTTTTGATTTTAAGCGGCGTTTTAATTTTAATTTTAACGCTGGTTTTCCTGATATTCCCCGAAGACATTGCAATAATGTTCGGCATGCACAGAGAAGAGCGAATCCCGATTGCGGCAATTTGTCTGCAGATTTACAGCTTGAGTTTTATATTTTATGTCTTCAACGAATTTCTGCAGGTTTATTATCAAACGATTTTGGAAACGATGTTGGCGACGCTCGACACGATTTTGGAATTTTTCGTGCTGTTAATTCCGCTGACGCTCCTGCTCATGCATTACTACGGAATTTACGGAGTATGCGCCGCCGTACCGATAAGCGAATTGCTGACGATAATAATCGTGGAGGCAGTTCGCAAAATTCAACAAAGTCGCGGCAAGCTCCCGCAAGAAGGTTTGCTCATGATTCCGAATCCCGAACACGATGATTCCTTTGATGTCACGATTGAGGCGACGGAAAAAAATGCGCTGAATATTTCGGAACAGATAATCGAATATTGCCAAGCCCGCAATGTCGACGAGCGTACCGCTTATGTTCTCGGATTATCGGCGGAAGAAATTGCCATTAACATTTCGCGCTACGGTTATAAGAATGTTAAGAAGCCGCTCATTGATATAAATTTATCGCGCGACGGTGAAACTTGGCTTTTGAGAATTCGCGACGACGGAATCCCCTTCGACCCGACAAAGTACAAAGCTGACGAGGAAGAAAAATTTTTACTCGGCGGAATTAATCTGATTAGGGGTCTTGCGAAAAATTTTACTTACACAAGAGTTTTAAACATGAACAATACCGTTATAGAAGTTTGAAAGGAGTTTTTAACTATGGAAAGACAGGCACCCGTTATCGGCAGTAAAAATGTCACGGGACAAAATTATCAAGGCTCGGCGGCAAAAGTTTACTTCACGGACAAAATCGACACCGAACATTTAATCAAGCTCTACAAGATGATTAACGAAAACATTTTCGGTAAGGTTGCAATCAAATTGCACACGGGCGAGAAAAATGGTCCCAACATTTTGCCGCGCGACATGGTTAAGGCGTTCCAAGCGCAAATTCCCGATTCGGCAATCGTCGAATGCAATACGCTTTACCACGGCGACCGCTACACGACCGAAGACCACCGCGAGACTTTGAAAATTAACGGCTGGACTTTTTGTCCCGTCGACATCATGGACGAAGACGAGGCGACCGTTGATTTTCCCGTCAACAACGGCTTGCATTTAAAATTCGTGACGATGGGCGGACATCTTGCCGATTATGATTCGCTGATTGTCTTGACGCATTTTAAGGGGCATACAATGGGCGGCTTCGGCGGCTCGATAAAAAATATCGGAATCGGTTGCGCGTCCGGACACGTCGGCAAAGCGCAAGTTCATATTCTTGACGTGAACAATCTGCCCGGAGATGACGAGGACGATTTATGGCCCGAAGGCGAAATTTTCATGGAGCACATGTGCGACAGCGCGAAGGCGACTTGCGACCACTTCGGCAAGCACATAATTTTTATTAACGTCATGCGCCGAATGAGCGTTGACTGCGACTGCGCGGGCGTTGAGGCTGAAGAGCCGACGATTGCCGACATTGGGATTTTGGCGTCGACGGACATTTTGGCGATTGATCAGGCTTGTTGCGATTTGGTTTACTCTGCTCCCGACGGCAAAGATTTAATCGAACGGATTAAGACTCGGCAAGGTTTGCGTCAACTTTCCGCCGCCCGCGAATTAAAAATGGGTAACCCGCAATACGAACTGATTAGCGTTGATTGAGAAAGCGAGCGATTAATTTGGAACCTAATTACACAACCAGAATTCTCAATTACGCGATTCAGACTTGCGGCTTTTATCCGTTGCGCCCTATACAAATTTGTATGTTCGATATGCAACTGACCAGGGCGCGGTCGACGATATTAAACATACACGGGCTTTTCAAAGTTGATGACAGAATAGACATGGAGCGTCTGGCAAAAGCGTTGAACGACACGTTGAACAACTATGACATATTCCGTTGCCGATTTGTTTTTCACCCCGGCACAAGCGATCTTTGTCAACGTTTTGACGGAGAAATTACGCCTGTCAAAGTTGAAAAAATTTCCGACGAAGAATTTGAGTTGCGTAAAAAAAATTTAGCCGAGCCGTATCATTTGACAAATGCTCCGCTGTACAGAATTTATCTTTTCGAGACGCCTTCGGCAAAATATTGGTACATGGATTTTCATCATGCGTTATTCGACGGAATTTCTACCAACGTACTTTTTGCCCGCGAAGTTGATTTGCGTTATCGCGGCAAGCCTCCTCGTCGCATTCCGCCCCAATATGCCGATTTAATCACGAACGAGCTTTTAATTTCGCCCGACGAATTGGCGGAGGGAAATGCTTATTGGCGTGACATGCTTAAAGATTTTGACGTTGATAAGCATATGCCGCCGCCCGATGTTCAAACGTGTCCGAATTCGCAAGAGGAAATTGTTTCCTTCGAGTTCAAAAATGTAACGAGCGATTACTTTGTCGGAAAAACTTATACCGATAACGATTTCTTCCTTGCCGCCACCATGCTTGCGCTTGCCAAGTCGACAGGCTCCAAAAATTCAATAATGTCTTGGCTCCATACGGGCAGGACGAACATGCAGGAATATCGGATAATGGGAATGATGATTGAACAATATCCGATTGCGTGGGATTTTGATGAAGATATGACCGTCGGCGATTATCTGAACGGTTTGACGCAGAAAATTAATTTCGGCATGAAATATCGCAGAAGTCTCGAAGTTGTTTACACCGAGGGCTTGCAAGACGATTGCGCGACGTTCATTTTTCAAAAGGGAACAATCAGCGCGCACAACAATATTTTTTCGATTGACGGCATGAGCATGGAAATGTTGGAGTTGCCCGAAGATGAACACGATTATCCCAATGAAGACGCGTTGGATTTTGAATTTCATGCGGAAGATACGGGAAATTATTCTTTGGAGCTTGCTTACGTCACGAGTCGTTATTCCGAAGAGGCAATGGAAAAATTCTCCGAGAGTATCGACGAAATTCTTTTGCAGTTGCAAGACGAAAACAAAAAGCTTGGAGAAATAATTACAAGTCACGTCGAAAATTTTTAGAAAATTTTTTCTCGACAAGCAGGAAGATAAAAACGGGCGGCGAATAGCAATTTTCAAAAGGTTGTCGCAAGGCAACGGCCGTTAGTAATATTCGTATAAAGATAGGAGAGGGTCACTAATGACAGAAGCAACCACCACGATTGAAAACAAAACCGGTATTCATGCGCGCCCCGCATCGGTGTTCGTGCAGAAAGCATCCTCGTTCAAATCCAAAGTCCAGCTCAAAGCTAAGGGCAAAACCGTCGACGCGAAAAGCATTCTCATGATCATGAGCATGGGCTTGGTCAAAGGCACCGAAATTACGATTTGTGCTGACGGTCCGGACGAAGCACAGGCTGTCCAAGAACTCAAAGCACTCGTTGACGCAAAATTCGGCGAAGATTAATTCGCGCAATCCCGTTGCAAATTCAGGGGAGGGGAATTTAGTGGTTGGTGGTTGGTGATTAGTGGTTAGGGAAAAATTTTTCTAATCGCTAACCACTTTTCGCTGAACACTAAGACTGCCTCCCCTTTTGCATAATTCTTTGGAGGAGAAATTATGGCAGAGAAAATTAAGGGCAAAGGCGTAATCGCCGGTATCGCAGTCGGCAACATTCTGCTCGCAGGACAAAACCTTGACGGCTACATTGCAAAATATAAACCCGGCAAACCTGCTGACGAAAAGAAAAAAGCAGCGGCAGCTCTCGTAGCAGTTGCTGAAAATCTCAAGAAGAGCATCGAAGATTTCACTGCGCAAGGTCTCAAAGAGCAGGCGGGCATTCTCGAAGCACACAGACTTTTGGTCGAAGATCCTTCAATCAGCGAAGCAGTTGATACGCAAATCGACCTCAGCGGCTCCGCCCCCAAAGCGGTTATCGACGCTTACGAAGCCAACGCGCAAGTCTTCGAGGCAATGGAAGACGAATACTTCCGCGGACGTGCAGTCGACATGCGCGACGTCGGCAAACGCATTGCAAAATATTTGCTCGGCATTAAAGATCCCGAAATCGTCGGTAAAGTTATCGTCGCGGGCAAAGATATTGAGCCGTCCGTTATCGCGGGACTTCCCACCGATAAAATCGCGGGCGTTATCCTCGGTGTCGGCTCCACCACTGCTCATGCCGTTATCATTGCAAAAACTCGCGCTATCCCGACTGTTGTCGGTGTCGGCGACGGCATTGCCCAAATCGCTAACGGCGACCCCGTTATCCTCGACGGCGAAACCGGCGAAATTTTGATTCGTCCCTCCGATGAAGAGCGCGACAGCTACGACGAAAAGATTAAGAAACAAGAAGAACTTAAAGCACACTATGCACAACTGAAAGATAAACCCGCCATTACTCTCGACGGCAAAGAAGTTGAACTCGTTGCGAATATCGGCTCGCCTGCAGACGCAGACGCAGCTGTCAAAAACTTCGGTGCAACGGGCGTCGGCTTGTTCCGCTCCGAATTCGTCTTCATGGGCAAAACCGATGTTCCCAAGGAAGAAGATCAGTACAAAGAATATAAAGCGGCTGTTGAACACTGCGCGTCCGTCACTCACGGCGAAGGTCTCTGCGTTATCCGCACAATGGATATCGGCGGCGATAAACCGTTGCCCTATATCCAAGTCGGCGTAGAAGAAAATCCCTTCCTCGGCTATCGCGCAATCCGTATCAGCCTCCAACGCAGAGATTTGTTCCTGCCCCAGCTCAAAGCAATTCTCCGCGCAGGCGTCTACGGCAAAGCTGCTATCATGTTCCCGATGGTTATCAACGTTCAAGAATTCCTCGCTGCCAAACAGTTCGTCGAAGATGCAAAGATGGAACTCGTTCACGAAGGCAAGGAATTCGCTGATAACGTCCAAGTCGGTATAATGGTTGAGACTCCTGCGGCGGCTGTCATGGCTCCGGCTCTCGCCAAATACGTCGACTTCTTCTCAATCGGCACTAACGACCTCGTCCAGTACACTTTGGCTGTTGACAGAGGCAACGCGCAAATTTCTTATCTCTACAATCATTTCAACCCGGCAGTGCTCCGCCTTATCAAGCGCACGATTGAATCCGCCAACAAGGAAGGCAAATGGGCAGGAATGTGCGGCGAGATGGCGTCGGATCCGAACGCGGCAATTATTTTGATGGCAATGGGCATTAAAGAATTGTCGATGAGCGCGCCCTCCATTCCGCGTGTCAAAGAACGTATTCGCAACATAACCTTCACCAAGGCTAAAGAAATCCTCGATAAAGTCATGGAGATGGAAGACGGCGACAAGATTAGGGATTATCTTGCAACACTCGGATAATTTTTTAGTCCCGGTCCGTCTTGCGCGGTTCGGTAGCAGTGGAAAAACTCCCGTCGAATTTTTGGCGGGAGTTTTTCATTGCAAATTCATTCATACTTTTATTAAAAGAAGTCCCGATTAGAAACCGAGACTTCTTTTTTCATACGCGAACTTCAAAATGCTTGCCCTTGTCGTCGTCTTTTTTGGGCGGAAGTTTTACGGGCTTTGACGGCGACGGGACGGGTTTAACTTTATCTTCAACCGCCTTTAATCTGTCCGTTGAGTTTTCAAAAAGTTGTGCCCTTGTCATTTCGGGCTTACCCGTAAACAAAAATTTTTTCACCACAACGACTGCCGCGATTGCCACAAAAATTATTGTGAATATCCAAAAAAATCCGCTGTGTTCTTCGTGATAATTTAATTTCGGTATGACTTGACGAGGTTGCTCGGTTGAAGTCTGCGCGGGGGGATTGTACGTGCTTTGAACTTCGCGAGCGTCCATTTCTCTGAATTCACGCAGAACATCTTGTCCGCGGTCATAATCCGATTGACTGTCGGAAACCAACGGCGCGTCGGGCGGAATTACGGTTACCGTCTGATTTGCGGGTTGCGATTCGTCGTTGTCGCGTTCGACGGTTCGTTTGGTTAAAGGTCCGGCTCCGTTCGCGACGGCGTCCCTTGCCATAGTTTCCGGCGTTTCAACAGTCTTGTCCCCTGTCCCTTGCTCCTTATCCCTTGCAAAGGGAGTCTTATCAATTCGAGGAGGAGTAGGCGGCGTCGGACGAACTGCGGGCGCGGGAGCCGTCGGCGGTTGCGGAGGTTCAAGTGTCATAATTTTTTCTATCAGCTACTCAAAGCATATGTGCGCGAAGTTCTGCGCCGTCTTGAGCGGAAAGATATGCGGGAGCAATGTCGAAAACAGTCTTGCAACCGTTATTGCCCTCTTGATTGAGACGATAAGCGGCACGAGCATAAGCGACGAGCACACTGGTCGTAAATTCGGGATTTGAATCCAATTTAAGATTGAATTCGATAATGTGACTGTTTTCTTTAGCCATGCCGGTTTTGCCGGAACGAATCACGAAACCGCCGTGAGCAAGTCCCGCGTGTTTGGTCTGAAGTTCTTCTTCGCTGATGAAGTTGACGACCGTATCATAATCCGCAAAATAATTTGGCATGGTTTTAATTGCGTTCTCGACTTCGGCGGCGTCGGCACCTTCCTCAAGCACGACATAGCATTCACGCAAATGTTTTTGACGCGTGGTGAGTTCGGGATTTTTTCCGCTGCGAACTGCCTCAAGTGCGCTGTCAATCGGAACAGTGTACTGCTTTGCATTTTTAACGCCTTTCACGCGGCGAATTGCGTCGGAGTGACCTTGGCTGACGCCTTTGCCCCAGAAAGTGTAATCGCTGCCGTCGGGGAGAATTGCATTTGCATAAGCGCGAGCCAGCGAGAAAAGTCCGGGGTCCCAGCCGACCGAGATAACTGCCACGTGACCGCCTGCTTTAGCCGCCGCGTCGACTTTTGCAAAGTGTTCGGGAATTTTTGCGTGCGTGTCGAAACTGTCGACGACGTTAAAGAGTTTTGCATATTCGGGCGTCTGCGTCGGCAAATCGGTTGCACTGCCGCCGCAAAGAATCATGACATCGATTTTGCCGACCCAAGCTTTTGCGTCGTCAACATGCACGACGGGGACATTGGGTGTCTGAATTTTGACTTTGGAAGGATCGCGACGAGTAAAGACCGCCACGAGTTCAGTATCGGGATTATCTTTTATCGCGCACTCAACGCCGCGTCCGAGATTGCCGTAACCGAGTATTCCTATTTTCATGATTTATTGCCTCCTGATAAGAAGTATTTTCAGTACCGAATCGGATTATAACATAAAAGTTAAGGCATGCAAGCTTTTTCGTTCATGAATACAATATTATTATGGCAATTCCATGAAACAGAAATAATGACAAAATGGTAAAAGCAATAAAATAAAAATCGACTAAAAAATCTTAAGCGAAGATTCCCGCGAAAGATTAGCAGCCGCGTATTGTAATTAAGTCGTATAGTCTGCGTTGATTTTGACATATTGAAAACTGAGGTCGCAAGTGTAGATTGTCGCCGCTGAGTCACCAAGCCCCAAAGCAATATCGACTGTAATGTCGTGATCCGCCAAAACTTTTTTCATGGCGTCCGTGTCGAATTTTGTAACAAGCCCTTTGTCGTAAACGGTAAGCCCGCCGAATTTGATAGAAATTTTTTCGGGAACGATTTTAACGCCCGAATAGCCGACCGCGCAAATTGTTCTGCCGGGATTGGCATCTTGTCCGAAGAACGCCGTTTTGACCAACGGAGAATTTGCGACGCTCATTCCGACTTTTTTGGCGTCCGCGAAACTTTCCGCGCCCGTGACGTTAATGATTAAAAATTTCGACGCGCCCTCACCGTCGGCAGCAATTTTCTTTGTCATCTCGACGCAAACTTTTTTCAGCGTCTCGAAGAATTTTTGGTAGTCGTCACCTTTGTCGACGATTTTTTTATTGCCTGCCGCGCCGTTCGCCAAGACAACCACGGAATCATTCGTGCTCATGTCGCCATCGACTGATAAACAATTGAAAGAAACTTCGGTAGCGTCGTGCAGAGCCTCTTGTAAAAGTTTTTGGTCAATGTCGGCGTCGGTCGTGATAAAGCAAAACATCGTTGCCATGTCGGGACGAATCATGCCCGAACCTTTGGCGATTGCTCCGAAACGAACTTCCACGCCGCCGATTTCAACTTCGGTCGCGCAAGCTTTTGAATAAGTGTCGGTCGTGATAATCGCGTTGCCCGCATTAACCGAACCTTCAGGCGAAAGATTTTTGACGGCGTTTTTAATGCCCGCCTCAACCTTGTCCATGGGAAGATTCGAGCCGATAAGACCTGTCGACGCGACGATAACATCATCTGCGCGGCAATTCAATTCTTTTGCGGTGACAGTCGCCATTTTTTCCGCGTCACGAACGCCCTGTTCACCTGTGCAGGCATTGGCGCAACCGGCATTGGCAACGATAGCATGAGCAGTGCCCGTGCCGACGACAATTCTGCTTAAACGAACGGGAGCCGCCGCAACCAAGTTTTTCGTGAAGACGCCCGCGACCGCCGCTTCTTTTTCCGTGTAGATAACTGCAACGTCGAGATTGCCGTTTTTCTTGACGCCTGCGCGGACACCTGCCGCCGTGAAACCTTTGGGGTGACAAACACCCGCAGTCTTATGAATATCGCTGAACATTGAAAAATCTCCCTTCTTAGGATTTAGGATATAGGATTTAGGATTTAGGGGAAAAACCCTAACTCCTAAATCCCAACTCCTAAATCCTTATTACGGATAAATCGGAATGACATCAAGCGCGACGCTTTCATAAAAGCCCGCCGCAATGTTGAAATTTTGAACGGCTTGACCCGCCGCGCCCTTAACCAAGTTGTCAATCGCGGAAAGGATTATAACACGTCGTGTGCGTTCGTCAATGTGCCAGCCGATATCGCAATAGTTGGAGCCTCGGACAAATTTAGTTTCGGGATAAGAATTTCTGCCGAGCAGTCGGATAAATTTTTCCCCGCCGTACATCTTCTGAAATGCCGCGTCAATCATATCGTCGGAAATATTTTCTTTAATCGTCGCGTAGCACGTCGCCAAAATTCCGCGCGACATGGGAACCAAATGCGGAGTGAAATTTATAATCGTCTCTTCGCCGCTCAAATCTTTTAAAGCCTGTTCGATTTCGGGCGTGTGACGATGATGAGCGACGTTGTAAGCTTTGAAGTTGTCGTAGAGTTCGGGGAAGTGGTTGCCGAGCTTTAAACCTCTGCCCGCGCCCGACACTCCGCTTGCCGCGTCGACGATGATTGAATTCGCGTCGATAAGATGATGTTTGACGAGCGGCGCAAGTGCCAAGATTGATGCCGTCGTGAAACAGCCCGCGTTGCCGATAATTTTTGCGTCGCGAATTTCTTTGCGATAAATTTCCGCCAGTCCGTAAACTCTTTTGGCGTCTTTGTGCTTGTGCGGAACGTTATACCAAGTTTCGTAAATTGAAGTGTCGCTGAATCGATAATCCGCGCCCAAGTCGATAATCCTCACGGGCAATTTCTCCAGCTTAATTCCGACGTCCATGGCGTGTCCGTGCGGCAGCGCGATAAAAATAAATTCGCTGTCCTTGCCGATATTTTCTATGTCCGCCAGTGATTCAAGCGTTAAATCGCAGATGCCGCGCAGGTGCGGATAAAGCTCCGAAATTTTTTTGCCCGTGTGACTTTCCGAAGTTATGTGCGCGATTTGTGCTTGCGGGTGCCGAATCAGAATAGAGAGCAATTCCGCTCCCGCGTAGCCCGTCGCGCCTATTACGCTTACCTTTACCAAAATTCTTTACCTCTTTAAAAATTATATTTGTAGATGGTCGGATTTTCAGGCAGTGGAGCTTCATCTTTTGGTTTTAATACAAGTCTTTGTATAATTTTCTTAAGCCTTAAATTTTTTTGATACCCGTCCAGCCAAGTTTCAACATCAACTGAAGGCGTAACAATATCATTTTCACAAGAATCTATGAAAGCTTTTGCTGCTATTTTAATCCGTTCAGGAAATTTTTCGTAACCGACGGGGTTTGCTTCAGGTTCATTGAAATTAAAAAGATACTTTCTTGAGAGCAAATCTTCGGGCGTTGTGTGATTGACATAAGGTATAAATGTAGAAAGTCTGTAGTCCTTCATATTTTTAGGATTTTTTATCATCAATAGGGGCGTTCCGAGTGCCAGGCAAGGTAATGCCACATGAAGTCGACTTGTCACGACGAGCGAAGCACCTTGATAGAATCTTAAAAGTCCCTCGACCAAAGTGTGCCGATAACTCCAATTTCCCGGATGACGAACTTTTTTGTGAGGTATGTCAGGCTGAGCGGGATAGTGCGAAGTGGGTACAATAACTTTTGGATCGTGTTCCTCGGCAAATTCCAGAACTTCTTGCGGAAATTGTATTCTTGCGAGATTGTGCGAGGTGATAAAAATATCCTTTTTGGTCGTTTCCTTAATAAGGTTGACGACTTCATTCGGTACATCTACCGCTACAATTTTTCCGTGATGCTCCACGTCCGGGAAAGGCTCCAAAGTCAAAGTGAAACAACCCGACAAATATGCCGCTATTCCATAATTTTTAAGAAATTCTACGCTACCTTCGTCTCGACAGCCAATCACTGCAAATTTTTTAAACCAATCTGCGCCGTAATACGTCAAAGCAAGCGAGCCTTTATTCACATAGTTCGAAATATGAAACGAAAGAGGTAAAAGTTTCAAAAACGGAGACGGCGGCCAATTAAGAGGTCTGTGAAGATACCAGCCGCCGAGAAAAGCTGCTACCTGTTCTCCTGTTTCTGTATAAAAGCTGTCCAGATGTTCGCGATCAATCAGATAATCCAGATGAGGCAAAAATCTTTGCATGGCATAACATTGGATGTCGTCGCCGATGTTCTGAGTTTTAAAATGAGCAATTAATCCATACTTCATAAAAATTTCCTTTCTGTTAAAAATTTATTCCGAGTTCAATTTCGGTTATCGTGGCGTCTTCCTCAACGTAAAAAGTCAACGTCACGGGAATAAGGTCATCAATTGGGATAAAATAATAACCTTTGCATTTGTCTAAGTCAATACTTTCACCCAAACCCCAACGCTTGACGACTTCATTGTAATCCATATCGACGTTTAAGCCGGCGGGCGTGGAAAGATAATTATTTTTCGAGCTGAAGTCCGACGTCAATCTTTTTTACATGTTGAAGAATCTGAACCACGCGGCTTTTTTCAGTTAGGAGTTTGAAGTTAGGAGTTAAAATCGCGTCCCCAACTCCTAATTCCTAACTATTATGAGTTAGGAGTGAGGAGTTAGCAGTTAGGAGTTAAATTCGCTTTTCCAACTCCTAATTCCTAATTCCTAACTCCTAACTGAAATCTGCCCTCCGCAAAAATTAATAAAGATGCGCCGTGCTGTTCATGAGTTCGACGGTAATGTCTCCGTCGTCCACGCGCAAAACGTTCAATGCCATATTGAATTGAGCTATCGCCCACATCTTGTGAATCGGCATGTCCAACGCCGCGCCGAGTATCAAACGAATTGCCGCGCCGTGCGAAACCACGATTATATTTTGGTCGTCGTGATTGGCGATAATTTCCCGAATTCCAATCATCACGCGGGCTTGACACTCCAAAAAAGTTTCGCCGTGCGGCGGATGACATCTTTCCGGATCGGTGAAAAATTTTCCGAAAGCTCTGGGCGACTCGGCAACCAATTCGCTGATGAATCGTCCTTCCCAATCACCGTAATTCGCCTCGCGCAGTGAGGGCATCGTCTTGACCTTAAGATTAAATTTATCCGCTATAATTTTCGCCGTTTGCATTGCCCGCGACAAATCGCTTGAGTAAATCGCGTCGGCGTGTTTGAACGGCGCATGTTCCGCCAAAGTCATCGCTTGGAGAAAACCTTCGGGCGAAAGGTGAACGTCGGAATTGCCCTGCAGTCTGTTTTGTTTATTCCATTCGGTCTCGCCGTGACGGATTAAAAAAATCCTAAGCATGGGAATCGCCTCCTCAAAAACTTTTTTCGTTAAGATAGCAAAAATTTTTTTGAAACGCAACCATAATTGAATAGTGAAAATAAATTGCGCTTGTGTTATCATAAGCGCAATAATTTTTTTAGCACAGGAGAAGTTTTTATGGAAATGATTCAACTCACGCCCGACGAAGAAAATGTTTTGGAAAGTGTTTACGGGCGACAAACGCAAACGGGCGGCTACAATCCCCGCAAGCTCGAATCGATTAAAGATTTGACTGCGCAGGAGAAAAAATTTTTCACGGGAAAAAATTTTGTGTCGCCGCATTTTTTTGTTCAGACGCTCTACAAAGTTCGCGGCACGGTCAGCCCGATGAAAATTAATCTTGCCGCCAATCGCATGATTAACGACAACGAAAATCTCCGCGCAAATTTCTGCAACGTCGGCACACGCACGGTTAAAGTTATTCGCCCGAAAGGTTCACTCAAGCCCGAAATTATTTTCCGCAACTTGATGCAGACCGACCAAGACGAACTTGACGACGAGTTCAGAAAAATTTTGGAAGCCGATATGCGCCGCGATTGCGATATCCGTCATGATATGCTGATTCGTTTTGCGGTCTACAAGACGAGTGACGAAGAATTCGCCGTGCTCGTGACGCTTGCTCAAATTATTTCCGCCGCTTTCGACGCCGCAAAATTTTTCGCCAATGTCTTGGGTATCCCGATTGAATCCGAGCCGCAAAAAATTTCGGAAGACGACTTGCCGCCGAAAAATCAAGAGGCTATTCGCGATTATTGGTCAAAAGTTCTCGACAAAGCTCCGCCGCCCGATAATCTGCCCTACGAACGAGAAGCACTCGGCGCGTATCGTCAAAAATCTTTCCGCACGAAAATTCCCGTCGATATTCTTTCCGACTTGCGCGGGCGTGCTCAATCCAATCGCATGATGCTCACGGCGATTTTGCAGAGCGCGTGGGGTTTTATGTTGCAGTTGACGAGCGGAAGGCGCGACAGCATTTTTTGCCAAATTTTATCGGCGAACAAGGTCGACGAAAATCACGCGTTCAATGTGATTCCCGTCCGCCTCACGAGCGATATAAATTCGACGCTCGAACAAATTGTCCGCGGGCAATTCCGTCAGCTGGTCATCTCTCAACCTTACAGCTGCGTTGATTGGACGACTTTGGAAATTTTGGCGGGGCGCAACAAAAATTTATTCAGTCACTTTTTAAGCTTTAAAGAATTTCAGTCAAGCGAATTGAATTACGTCGAAACTCCTGCCACGTCGAGCGGAGAAATTATTTCGCAAAACTCTTGGGACGCGCAGGGCATGAAACTCGGCGTTTACTTCCGCTACTCCGAAAAAAATTTGTCGATAAGTTTTCTTTATGATGAACGGCAATTTTTAAAATTCGGCATTGAAAAACTTTGCACGCTCTATGAACTTGTCCTTCAGCAAATATCGGTTGATTGGAACGCGAAGTACTCGGATTTCATGAGGAATCTTGCCAAGCGTGTCAAAATGCAATCGGAAGCTCAAGAAATTTCTCACGAGGACACGCGGAAAAAAATTCGCAACTTTTTATCGCAACTGTCGATTTTGCAGGGACGTCACGAAGGAACAATCAATTTGTTCGCGGGCAATGCCGAAATTATCACGCGCTACGAGGGCGACAGAATTTCGGGCGACATGCTCAAGGAAAAATTTATTTTCGTCGTCAGCGGCAAACTCGCCCGCAATGTCGATACCGGCGACGGCTGGTATAATCCGATTGACATCGTTGCGAAAAATTCTTTTGTCAATCCCACGAATCTTTTGGACAAACAACGCCTTACACTTTCCGCCGAAGTTTTGACCGAACAAGCCGAACTTTTGACAATCCCGCGCGACGTGCTGATTGAAACGAGCCGCGATAATTCGGAAGTCGCGCTGTCGCTGATGAATTACGCGCTGGCGCAAATGGAACGTTGGCAAATTCTCTGGTTGCAGTCGTGAAATTTTGAAACTGACCGGTCGGCACATAAACAAAGATGGTCTTATTCCCGATTTTATAAGGAGTAAGACCATCTGATTATTTTTCTGATATAGGGCTTTTGTTATTTTCATTATTGGTCGGAACGACGAGACTTGAACTCACGACCTCTTCCACCCCAAGGAAGCGCTCTCCCAAACTGAGCTACGTCCCGATTACCCGCGCAGTTTAACACACTTAAAAAAATTTTGCAAGCCCTTTTATTTGTGCGCCGAAAATTTCGGGGATTCTGCCATATCGAATCGCAATTCAAAAAGTGTCCGCTTGATTATTGCGGGCGTAATTTTTTCGGGCGACAATCTTCTTTCCAGCGCGACCAATTTCAACGCGTCGGGGGATTTTTCATCGCCGAAACGAACGCGGCTTGCAATTCGTTGGATTAATGACGTCCGCGCAGATTCCACTGCGTCGAACGAACATTCCGATTTCATGTGCGGCATTTGTTCGAGTAAAATTTTTTGCGCCTCCCAAGTCTTCAACTGCGGCTCGTCGTAAAAAATTTTGAACAAAGCTTTAACCATTGATTCGCGCTCTTGAATTCGGCACGCGTCGCAGAAAATTTCTTTCGGCGGACAGAGACTTTCGCACTTTGAACATTTATGCCAGCCGTTCGCCAAATGAAATTTCGTAACCCGCGCATGAGTCAACAGCGTATTCAAAACCGCTTCTCTTAATTTCAGGTCGGAAATTTTTTCGGACTGCTCCTTACAACGTTTTATTTCCTCGTCCGTCAAAGTTATGTCTTCAAGTTTGATTTCGAACTTTTCGACTTTAGCGGACGATTTTTTTTCGGGCGGCATGTTTGCGACTTGAAAAGCTTTGGCGATTCGGATTCCCTTAACGAGCAATTCATCTTGCCCGAAATTTTTATTAATCGTGTCGATAATTTCTTCAGCCAAAAATTTCAGCTGGTCTTTGAAGGAAGAATTTTCCACGTGAACCAAAAGAACGCCGTGTTCAATCGCGACGGGCTTAACGTATTTGACAATGCCGGCGTCGAAAAGTTTTTCCCAATTACGAATCAATTCGACGGTCAGAAATTTTTTATAAATCGTCGCGCCGCACGAACGCATTTGCTTGCGGAGTGCGTGATTAATTTCAATCATTCGGTCAGCCTCCCCGCGTTGATTAAAAAAAATTTGCCGAAACTTTGCGGCGGAAAATAAGCGCGGTCGGTTGCGGTTATCAACGTCTGAATTTTTTCGCGGCGCAGAAATTCCAACAGCATTTCGCGGCGTTCGGCGTCCAATTCGCTCATCACGTCATCCAAAAGCAGCAAAGGATATTCGCCCGTTTCCGATTTTAAAAATTGCAATTCGGAAAGTTTCAAGGCAAGTGCCGCCGTCCGAAGTTGTCCTTGCGAGCCGAAAATTTTCAGCTCCCGTCCGTTGATAAAAAATTTTAAATCATCTTTATGGGGACCTTTTCCGGTCGAGCCGTTCCGAATATCGTCGACACGTTTTGCCCTTAACAAGTTCAAAAATTTCTCGGCAATATTTTCTTGGGACTCAAGCCCGTGCATTTCGTAAACAATCGACAAATCTTCTTTCCGCGCGGAAATTTTTTGGTGCATAGAATTCGCCAAAAGATTCAGCGTTTCAACGGATTTCAGCCGCTTGATTAAAATTTGTTCGGCGATAAGGGCAAGTTGTTCGTCCCAAAGTTCAAGCTCGTTTTCCTTTGCAAATCGGTCACGAATTTTTTTCAGCAGAATATTTCTTTGTTCGATTATGCGATTGTATTTTAGCAGGTTAAAAAAATAAAGGGACGACGCTTGAGAAATTTGCGCGTCCAAAAATTTTCTGCGACCCATGGGCGAACCTTTGAACAAAAATAAATCTTCGGGCGAAAAGAGTACCGAATTTAATTTTCCTACGAGTTCGCGCGGACGAATCGGATTGGCGTCGAGTAAAATTCTTCGGCGTTGCGTGTGAGAAATTTCTATCGCCAATTCGTGCGAGATGTCCGCTTTGAAAAATTTTATTCGGGCGAGCGCGGATTTTTCTCCCCAACGAATCAGTTCGGCTTCCTTGCCCGCCCGCGAACGTAGCAGCGACGCAAAATTAATCGCCTCAAGAATATTCGTTTTACCCTGCGCATTTTGTCCGAGAAAAATATTTGTCGCGACGTCGGGAAAAAATTTTATCTCGGCAATGTTGCGCCAGTCCTTTAAAAAAATTTCGGCAATGTGCATTTAAGCTCTGACCGGCGTGGCGATATAAATATAATTTTCGTTGTCCGGCTCGGTGAAGGCGGCGGGGCTGTATTTGTCGTTGAGCGCGATATTAATTTGCTTTGAATCGACGACGCGCATAACGTCGGCAATGTAATCGACGTTGAAGGAAATTTCCAAGTCGTCGCCTTCGATTTGCGCCTCAACATTTTTAATCGCGCCGCCGACTTCGGGCGAGTTGGAAGAAATTTCTATGCCGCCGTCAGCGAAGACAAATTTAACCGTGTTATATTCCGTTTCCTTAGACATGAGCGAAACAAACTCGACGGCGTTTTTAAATTCTACGCTGTCAGTCGTGACGTGCGTGGTGCTCGAAGACGGGATAACTCTGTCGTAGGGCGGGAAGACACCTTCGATAAGCCGCGAGTTCACGAAGACATTATCAAACGTAAAAGTCAGATAACGCGTCGAATAATTTATCGTGACGTAATTTTCTACGTCCTTCGGGTCAATGCGCAACATGATTCCGCGCAAAGTATCCGCAGGAACGATGAAACTGGAATTGGGATAAGTGTCGGCAAGTTGCTCGGACGCCAAAGCCAGGCGATGAGTATTCGTGGCAATCAGCGAAATTTTATCGCCCTTAATCTCGAAACAGCAGCCGGTAAAAACGGGACGTGAATCATCTTTGGCGACGGCAAAAACAGTTCGGCGAATTAAATCCCTAAGGGAAGTCGTGCGAATCTTAAATACTCTGTCGGTTTCGGGCGTTTTAACTTTCGGGAAATCGCTCGCCGACATTGTAAGCAGTTCGACATTCGCACCGCCCGAATCAATCGCCAAAGTATTGCCGGCATCTTCGTCGGAAAAAGTAATCGTATCGTCGGGCATGTTGCGTATAAATTCCTGAAATCTTTTGCCGCTTACGACGGTTTCGCCCGCGACTTCGGTGTTGACGGGAATACGCGTGACAATTCCTGTAGAAAAATTATTCGCCTGCAACTCAAGCATGGAACCTTCCGCCTTGAGATAAATGCCGGCAAGGACGGGCGTCATGGGCTTAACGGCGACTGCCCGAATCACGAATGCCAATGCCTCTGTTAAATCGCTTTTGTAGCAACTGAATTTCATTTTTCTGCCTCCTTTATAACCGCTGTATTTTATATCATAAAAAAAGATTTGACAAATTTCTTTGCTGATATAAAATTAATTCGACTCCTCAGCAATAGAAATGTATGAGCTATGTAAGTGGTTAGTGATTAGGGAAAAAATTCCTCATTCCTAATTCCTAACTCCTAATTGATAAAAGGGAGGAGCTTAAATGAAGTCTTGGAAAAAATTTTTGGCGGTGAGTGTGGCGTGTTCGAGTTTATTTGTAGCCGCGCCCGCCGACGCCGCCTACACGCTTAACGAAGAGGTTGCCAATCCGCCCGTTGCTCTGCAAATGGCTACTCAAATCGGCGTCCTCAAATACGAGAATCCGAACTTTCAAAGCTACATGGACAAAGACGCGATTGTTGTTTTGAGTTTCGGCACGACGTTCAAAGACCAGCGCACAAAAGCAATCGACGCGACTGCCAAAGCAATTCAAGCCGCGCACCCCAAAGCCAAAGTCCTCACGGCTTTCACCAGCCATATCGTCATCAAACACATAATTGAGAACGAAGGCAAATGCGATTACCTGACGCCCGAACAAACGCTTGACCAACTTAAAAAAGAAGGTTACACGCGAGTTGCTCTGGTGTCGCTCGACATAATCCCCGGTATGGAATATAAATACGACATTGCGCTTTTCCACGAGTACAAAACGCAATTCAAGAAAATGACGCTGGGCACTCCGCTTATGTATTGGCAAGGGCAGGAAGAACAGCCCGACGACGTTGATCAAGTCATGCGCTCACTCGATTTGCCCGCGTACAAAAAAGGCACGGCGATATTGTTAATGGCGCACGGCACGCCCGACCCGTCCAATGCTTATTATTCCGTCATGCAGGAAAAACTTCGCGCAATGAAACGCAACGACGTTCACATTTACACCGTCGAAGGTTGGCCGCGTCTTGACGATTGGGCAGGCAAACTCAAAATGCACAAGGTCGAAAAAATAATTTTAATGCCGCTGATGATGGTTGCAGGTGACCACGCCAACAACGACATGGCGGGCGACGAAGAAGACTCCCACAAAGTCATTTTGCAAAAAATGGGTTTCAAGGTCGAAACGAAATTGCAAGGTCTCGGCGAGAATAAAAAAATTCGCGACATTTTCGTTGAACGCGCCGACGAGGCGTGGGACGCTCTTATTAAGTGATTGGTGGTTAGCGATTAGTGGTTAAGGAAAATCCCTAAATCCTAAATCCTAACTCCTAAATCCTAAATTGACGGAAGAAAAATTTTTCTGCCCGTCAATTTTTTTTGTAAAATCCTAGACTTAATGCCGCCGATTATGCTATCATAGCAAAGATTGATTTTGCCGCCGATTTTTGTTTACCGAGCGGCACAAATAATTGACATTCCTTTTTCGTTTAACTACAATCACAATGCCTGAAAAAAATTACGCGGAAAGGAACCTTGCGGGAGGAGGCGAATTAGTGATTAGGATTTGGGATTTAGGAGTTAGGGAAGATAAAACCCTAAATCCCAAATCCTAACTCCTAAATCCTAAAGTTGAGACCGGCGGTTGGCAGGACGAACGCTCTTGCCGTAAAATCTCAAGCGCAAAAAAATTCAATCCGCCAAGAAAAGGGGGAAATGTTTTTATGTCGTGGTTGAACAACATGCGAGTGGCGTATAAGTTTTTGTTGCTTAACATTATCGCGCTCGTCGGTATGATTGTCATCGGGCTGGTCGGCTACTTCGCCGTAATAGAGGCACAAGCCGACTTGGACAAAATCAGCCAAACTTATTTGAAAGGTATCTTTGAAATCGGTCGTTGCCGTCACGCCGTCCGCTATGCACAAGTTCAAGCTGTTTTGGCTCCTTTGACGGTTGACCCTGCTCTTTATCAGTCGCGCCTTGACAAATACAACGGCGGTGTTAAAGAGTTGGAAGAATCCTTGAAAACTTACGAAGAGATAATTAAAGACGACGCGCAAGCTCGTGCACAAGTCGACGCTGCCAAACGCGAATGGGGCAAATTCAAAGCCGGCGCAGACAAAATGTTCACGATGAAATCGCCCATAGGTGACACTTCAGCTATTGCCGCGCACCGCAATGCGTCTCTGGAATTCTATCAGAATGAAGTCATGCCCTATGCTGTTTCCTGCGGCGACGCAATTTTGGTTATCCAGCAAAAGGCTTACGAAGATTCTGACGCCACGATTAAACGCAGCAACGAATCTATCGCCGGCTCCATTCGTAATTTGTTCATTGCACTCGGCGGCACTTTTGTTATCTTGATTGTTTTGAGCTTTTCCATTACCAAAGCTGTCACCGGTCCGCTCAGCAACATGGTTCAAGCTTTGCACCTTCTCAAAGACGGCGACTTCCGCCGTACCGATTTGCTTGACGCTGACCGCGGCGACGAGTTCGGAACCATGGCTCTTGCCGTTCGCGAAATGCGCCAGGCTATCAGTAAGTTGATTCATCAGACCAGCGACTCCTCCAGCCAGTTCGCGGCATCTTCTCAAGAACTTACCGCCAGTGCTCACCAGTCCGCGCAGGCCTCCGAGCAGGTTGCTCAATCCGTTACCAATTCCGCAGGCGCAGTCGTCGAGCAACAGACTTATGTCAACGACGCCATGGACGCCATCAACAATGCTCTTGCCTCCATTGACACTTTGGCAAAAACTGCAGACAAAGTTGCCGAACACGTTGCCTCCGCCAATGACGAGGCGGCTGCCGGTACCGAGGCTGTCGAAACTGCCGTCAATCAGATTATCAGCGTTGAAAAGATTGTTAATGATTCTGCTCTCACCGTCGACAAGCTCGGCAAACGTTCGCAAGAAATCGGACAAATCGTCGAGGCTATCAGCGGCATTGCCGAACAAACCAACTTGCTTGCTTTGAACGCGGCAATTGAGGCTGCCCGCGCAGGTGAACACGGTCGCGGATTCGCAGTCGTTTCCGAAGAAGTCCGTAAGCTCGCCGAAGAATCTCAAGAGGCGGCTCAGAAAATCGGTACCCTTATCGGCGACATTCAATCCGATACCACAGACGCGGTTGACTCCATGCAGAAAGGTAACGCCGCTGTCCGCGACGGCACACGCTCCGTCGAAAGATTGCGCTCCACCTTCGACAGCATTCGCGACGCCTCCAACAACGTCGAAAAAGAAGCACAGAACATGGTCAAGGAACTCAAGGAAGTCGAAAAACTTACCTACACTATCCGCGACCGCTCCGAGAAAATTTTGGACAAAGGCATTGGCGTTTCCAAGGAAATGGAAAGCGTTTCTGCAGCAGCTCAGCAACAATCTGCCTCGGCGGAAGAAATTTCCTCTGCAGCAGACGAACTCGCTCGCCTCGCTCAAGACCTCCAGAATTCTCTCCAGAGATTCCAATACTAAGAAATTTTTCTGCAAGATATATCGCTACGTAAAAAAATTTAGCCTCGACAATAAGTCGGGGCGTTTTTCAGTTAGGAGTTAGGAATTAGGAGTTTGTAGTTGCTTGAGGGGTTTTTAACTCCTAACTCCTAACTCCTCACTCCTAACTGATAGAACTTGCAGGGCAAACAAAAACCGCCAAGACATTTCGTCCTGACGGTTTTTTAATTCCCAATTACAAATTCCCAATTCCTGATTGAATCAGCCTGCGTCTTCCTCTTCCTTAGCGCGGTCAATTAAGATGTTCAAAAGTTTAACCGACGCTTCGGGAATGTTGGTGCCCGGCGCGAAAATTGCAACGGCACCGCTCTTGTAAAGGTGGTCGTAGTCTTGAACGGGAATAACGCCGCCGATAGCAACGAGAATATCTTCGCGACCGAGTTTTTTGAGTTCGTCGACGAGTTCGGGCAAAAGGGTATTATGCCCCGCCGCCAATGAACTGAATCCGACAATGTGAACGTCGTTATCAACAGCATCTTGCGCCGCCTCTTGAGGAGTTTGGAAGAGAGGACCGACATCGACGTCCCAACCCATATCGGCGAAACTGGAGGCGATAACTTTTGCGCCGCGGTCATGACCGTCTTGCCCAATCTTGGCAACGAAAATTCTCGGACGACGACCGGTAAGATTTTCAAATTCATCTGCGCGGGCACGAACTCTATCAAGTTCAGTCTGTGCGCCGAATTCTTTGGAGTAAACGCCGGAAATTGTATGAATCGTCGCGACGTAGCGTCCTGAAACTTTTTCAACAGCGTCAGAAATTTCACCGAGCGAGCAACGGACGCGAGCCGCCTCAACAGCACATTCAAGCAAGTTGCCGTTGTCGCGAGAATCAGCCGCTTTGGTAATAGCCTCAAGCGCGGCGCGTACATCGTCTTCGTTACGTTCGGCGCGGAGTTTGTTAAGGCGTTCAACTTGGGCATTGCGGACGGCAGTATTGTCGACGGCGAGAATTTCGAGCGGGTCTTCTTTGTCAAGGCGGAATTTGTTCAAGCCGACAATCGTTTCATTGTTGGAGTCGATACGCGCTTGACGACGAGCCGCCGCCTCTTCGATACGCATTTTGGGCAAGCCGGTTGCGATAGCTTTAGCCATGCCGCCGAGCTGTTCAATCTCCTGAATGTGCGCCCATGCGCGACGAATAATTTCGTTGGTGAGAGCTTCGACGTAGTAGGAGCCGCCCCACGGGTCGATAATTTTGCAAACGGAAGTTTCGTCTTGAATGTAAAGCTGGGTGTTGCGTGCGATACGTGCGCTGAAGTCTGTCGGCAAGGCAATAGCTTCGTCGAGTGCGTTGGTGTGGAGCGATTGCGTGTGACCGAGAGCCGCGCCCATTGCCTCCATAACCGTGCGGGAAATGTTGTTGAACGGGTCTTGCGCAGTAAGCGACCAACCCGAAGTCTGGCAGTGTGTACGGAGAGCCATTGACTTTGCATCGGTGCCGCCCATTTGCTTGACGATTTTCGCCCAGAGGACGCGAGCCGCACGCATTTTGGCAACTTCCATGAAATAATTCTTGCCGATAGCCCAGAAGAAACTCAAACGCTTTGCAAAGGCGTCAACCTTCAAGCCGGCGTTAATGCCCGTGCGAATGTATTCGAGACCGTCAGCCAACGTGTAACCGAGTTCAATGTCAGCAGGTGCGCCCGCCTCTTGCATGTGATAACCGCTGATTGAAATGGAATTGAATTTCGGCATATATTTCGTCGTGTATTCAAAAATATCGCCGATGATTCGCATTGACATATCGGGCGGATAAATGTAGGTATTGCGCACCATGAATTCTTTAAGAATGTCATTTTGAATCGTGCCGTTAAGGATTGACTTGTCGACGCCCTGTTCAATGCCGCTCTGAATGAAGAAAGCAAGAATCGGAAGAACTGCGCCGTTCATCGTCATTGAGACGGACATTTGGTCAAGGGGAATGCCGCTGAACAAAATATTCATGTCAAGCATTGAGCAGACTGAAACGCCCGCTTTACCGACGTCGCCGAAGACGCGAGGATTATCAGCGTCGTAGCCGCGATGTGTCGGAAGGTCGAACGCAATCGACAAACCTTTTTGACCTGCGGCGAGGTTGCGACGATAAAAAGCGTTGGATTCTTCAGCCGTCGAAAAGCCCGCGTATTGACGAACAGTCCACGGACGGAAAACGTACATTGTAGCATAGGGACCGCGCAGGAACGGCGGAATTCCGCTCACGAAGTCCAAATGATTCATGTGCGCATATTCGTCGTGCGTGTACAGCGGCTTAACGGGAACATGCTCCATAGTTTTATAGACGAGCTTGTCGTAGTCTTCCTTTGCCGCCTGTTCAAATTTTTCCTTCCAAGCCGCCGCGTCAGAAGTCGGGGCGTCTTGAAGACCAATCTGCGTGAAATCCGGATTGTTGTAACCAGCCATTATTCCATCCCCTTTTTCTGCTGAAGTGCTTGAATAACCTTATAGCAATTCGCCCTGACGTTGATATAGTCGTCAATGCCCGCCTGCTTGTAGGGTTCGACGAGTTCTGCGGGAGCGGTGCCGGCGAGATAAACTATCGCGTTCGGGAGAGCCTCATGAAGTTTCGGAGCGAGTGCGGGAACAATTTCGGGATAAGTTGCGTCGGTGGAGCAAATGACAACTGCGTCCGCACCCGATTCCTTAGCCGCTTGTGCTGCGTCGTCGACAGTTGCAAAACCGTTGTTGCCCAAAACTTGGAACGCGCCGACTTGTAAAAATCCCGTGGTGAAATCTGCGCGGGCTTTGTGTTGAGGAATGGGACCCATGTTCGCGAGGAAAATTTTAACGTTGTCGCCGGTCTCGGCTTTGAACTTCTCGGTTTTTTCGCGAAGAGCCTCGAAACGTTCGCTCCAACGATGAGCCTCAATCTTTTTAATTTCTTCAACTTCAGCGGTGCCCAAAGCTTTTCTGATTTCGGCAATGGTCGCGCCCGATTCAGCGGCGGCAATCACGCAACATGCGCAACCGTCCTTAACATTGGCGAGCGCATCTTTGACGGCGGCAGAATCAACTTTGGAGAGATAGACATCAATCGTAACCTTGCGGACCTTCATATTTTCGGACTGACTTTCTGCGCGGGCGTCAAGGCGTTCCTCGGTCATGTTCGGATACATGTTGTTTCCGACGATTCTGTCTTTGCGAGTTTCCGCCGCTTTGAAGCGAGCTTCACAAATTTTAGCGATTTCGTCTTGCGGATAACCTTCCTTGAGCGCGGCGACGATTCCGCCCTTGCCTTCGATGAGTTGGAACTCTGCCCAAATTTTTTCTTTAATCTGTTTGGTCAAAGTTTCGACAGCCCACGAGCCGCCTGCAGGGTCAATCGGCTGGAGAAGTCCGAATTCTTCTTGCAAGATGATTTGCATGTTGCGAGCGATACGACGGCTGAACTCGTCACCCTTACGAATCGGTTCATCGAACGTGGAATTTTCAAAGCTGTCGACGCCGCCGACTACACCGCTGAAAAGTTGCGTGGTATCGCGCAGCATGTTGACATACGGGTCGTAAACGGTCTTGAAGAATTTTGCGGGGCGTCCGTGAATGTGGATTTTCTGAGATTCTTCATTGCCGCCGAACGCTTTGACAATCTGCGCCCAAATCGGACGGACTGCGCGGAGTTTTGCAATCTCCATGAAGAAATTCGCGCCCATGGAAAATCCGAACATAATTTGACTTGCCGCCTCGTCAATGGTCAAGCCGCGTTCAAGCAGGGCACGCAGATAAGCAACGCCCGTCGAAATTGTGTAGGCAACTTCCTGAATATCATTCGCGCCGCCGTCGCTGAAGACGTCACTTTGAACAAAAAGCGTTTTGACTTCGGGAGCGTTCTTGATTGTCCACTTGGCAGAAGTTGCCGCCTCGTCGAAAAGTTTTTCGAGGTCTTGACCGAGCCGACCGTTAGCCGCGTATTCAGCAATCGGATTTCCGCCGATAACGCCTTTGAGTTTGGAAACGTCGCCGCCGTTTTTCTTGACAGCCGCGACAATCAACGCAAGCAGAGGAAGAGAGGATTCACCCGCGTAGACGTAAAGCGGATATTGGTCGAGCTTGAGGTCTTTAAGCAAAGATGTAACGTCGCCGAGAGTAGTCAAGCTTACGCCGCCCTTGCCGATGTGTTCGCACTCGCGGGCGTCTTTAGCTTTACGGGTCGCGCAGTCAACTTTGACGTTGTAAACGGTGCTGCCCTTTTCAATCTCGTGCTTGAGGAGTTCGTTATTTTCTTTAGGTAATGTTTCGTCGCACGATTGGGCGATTTTCCAAGGTTCATTTATATAACCGTTGGCAGTCACGCCGCGCAGATAGTCGCCCATGCCGGGGAAAGATTTTGTCGGCTGAATCGGTTCGGTGTCCGCGTGAAAATATATCGGGCTGAACGTGACATTCTCATAAGTCTTAGTGAAAAGTTTTTTCTCGAAAGGTGCACCTTTAAGTAAGGCGATACAGGCATCTTTCCATTCGTCGTAGGTCGGGATTGCGAATTCGTCAAGCGGGACTTCAGGAAAATTTTCTTGAGCCTCAGCACGTCTTATAAGTGCTTGAAGGTCAAGTTCGGCGTTTTGTTTTTCATTGCTCATACTATCTTTTTAACCTCCTAAAAATTTTTGATGATGTTCGCGAAAAGTTTTTCTCACTCCTTTAAAAAGTTTACGTGATTATTGTTGTATATGGAAAATATTAATACAACTAATGCCCACTGTCAACGCCGCAAATAAAAAAAATCATTCGTTATTGCAGAAAAGCCCTGCGTGTGCTAAGATTGAATCGTCAAAAACAAATCTAAGCGTGGCGCAGAGCCTTTCTGTATTCGGAATTCTAACACGCCTGCGCCGCGCTGTCAACGAAAGGCGGCTTGGTATTATGAAAGTGTATGGCGTGGTTTATCTCATCTTGAATTTGGTCAACGGCAAAAAGTATGGACTCGTCATTGTCAAATCTTTCTCGTAAAATGCGCGGCAAAATTAAATTCACGGCAAAGGACATTGCCAAGCTGGTTGAGATTTTCGGAAAACCTGCCGAATATTTAATGGCGCGCGCCGATTGAGGATTTTTCCGAGCGACAAAAAATTATCCCGCAAGAATTTTTCCTGCGGGATTTTTCGTGCAAAATTTTTTAGGGGAAGAAAATTTTTAAAGTTTCGTCGTCCGAACGCTTGCCCAAGTACGAGCCGATTAGAAATAAAATCAGCGAGCAAGTTATCCCGATTGTGATTTGGTGCAAGTTGAAAATTTTAAAGCCCGCCGCCTGCGTCGCACAATAAATTATCGTGCCGCCCGTCATGGAGAGCAACGCGCCCAATTTATTTGCACGCTTCCAAAATAATCCCAAAAGCAACGTCCAGAAAAATGCTGTCTCCAAGCCACCGAACGCGAACATATTTATCAGCCAAATTAAACTCGGCGGTGTCAACGCTATCACGAAAACTGCCGCGCCGATTATCGCCGTCGCCGCCATTGATAAAAATCTTATACGCGCAGCCGTCACAACGTGATTATTTTTATTTGCCCAATGTAAATAAACGTCTTTGATAATTGCGCTGGACGCCACGATTAACAATCCGGAAATCGTTGAGATTGACGCCGACAACGGTCCGATTATCGCAAGTCCGACAAGTTCTATCGGCATTGCCATGACAATCGCTGTCGGGATAATGTTATCGACGCCGCCATAATCCGCCGCCGTGCCGGGTAAAACTCCGTGCGCCAAAATTCCCGTAAAATTTATTCCGATGTTCATAAAGCCGACGACGACCGTGCCGATTAACATTGCTTGATGAAGTCCTTGAGCATTTTTGTAACTTATTCCGCGAACGACCGATTGCGGAAGGGCGATTGTGCAAATGCCGACAAGCAGCCATTGCGTAAAATAAATCGTCCAGGGCATATTCCCGAAACTGAACGGCTCGAACAGTTCGGGATTTTTTGTTTCCAACGTCGTCATGATATTTTCGTAGCCGCCGCCCGCTTGCAAAACATATTTCAACAGCAAAACGATTCCAATCATCATCATTATCGCGCAGCACGTGTCTGTTAATGCAACTGCGCGAAAGCCGCCGATTGATGTATAAATAACGACCGTCAAGCCGAAGAGGATTAAGCCCGCCTCGTAGCTGTAGCCCGTGACCGCCGCGAATAATTTTGCGCCGCCGACAAATTGCGCCGTCATTGTCCCGCAGAAAAATAAAACGATGACGAACGCCGCGATAGCCGCCAAAAAATCAGATTGAAATCTTGCGCGGATTATGTCCACGACCGTAACGGCATTTAGTTTTCTTGCCAAGAGGGCGACTCGCTTGCCGAAAATGCCCAGCACCAAAAAAATCGCCGTCACTTGCACGACCGCCATATAAATCCAGCCGAAACCGACTTGAAACGCCATGCCGGGTCCGCCGACGAAACTCGAAACCGAACTGTAAGTTGCGACCGTCGTCATTGCCAAAACAAAGCCGCCAAGTTCGCGGTTGCCGATGAAATAATTGCTGACGAAATTTTTTCCTGCCTGCTTATGTCTGACGAATATGCTTATTCCAACCATGACCGCCATAAAAAAAATCAGCGGCACCAGCGCGGACAAATTTCCTTCAGTCATCGTCGTCGCCTCCCAAGTCAACGTCTTTGAACAAAACTTTGCTCAAGATTGCGCTGATTAAAATCGCGACGAGCCATACGCCGATTGAGCCGAGTACAGCCCATAGCGGCAAGTGAAAAATTTTTACGTCACTCGACGCCGTGCCGAAACCCGCAATCAGCCAAAAAATAATCAGCCCGCAAAGCGCAAGCCCCGTGTAAATTGCTTCGCGCCTGACCAAGCTGAATTTTTGCGCGTCACTCATCGACGCACGTTTATTTTTTTTCATGCTGAAACCTCCTAAGTCTCGTCTCCTCTCAAAGAAGAGTACAAGCTTATTTTTTTCCGCGCAGAATTTTATATCACGCCCGCCCCACTGTCAAATTAAGTTTCGGTTCAGCGGATGAATTGTTCAATAGCTTTGTTGAGGCGTTCAATTTCGGCAGTGTCACCGGTTTTTACGGCGTCAACTATGCAATGCTCAATGTGGTCTTTCAAAATGATTCTGCCGACGGCTTTGATTGCGGCGTCGACTGCGGACAACTGAATCAAAACTTCGGAGCAGTCACGCCCGTCCTCAATCATTCTTTTTGTCGATTCCAGATGTCCTATAAGCCGCGCCATACGATTCAATACTGCTTTGGTTTGTGTGTGCGTGTGGCTGTGACGAATTATCGTACCGTCTTCCAATTTATGTTCGTGCATGAATTGCCCTCCGTTTTTTCCTGAAATTTTATTTTATGCCGACAAACCCGTCAAGCTTGACGACCGAATAAAAATTTGCTATAGTCCCCAAGAGGTGATTATTATGGCAAAAATAAAAATACCCGGCAAACTGAAAGATATGGCTCGCAATTTAAAGGACGAGGAAAATTCTAAAGGCAACGGAGAAAATGCCATCAAAAGTCTCAGAGATGAAATAAGGCAACCCGAAAACGTAAAGAAGCACCCGTTGGCTGACAGAAAAATGTCCGGAAGCAAAACTTGAAATAAAAGAAGCGGTCTCAGATTCTTGAGGTCGCTTTTTGATTTATCCCGCCGGAAAACTCGACGGGATTTTTTTAATGTTCCGTTAAAATTTAAGAAAATATATAACTTAACCTATTGCTATATCCCCCCCTTTTAATATTTTATAATCTTTGCAGTTATATTTATCGGAGTACAAAAGGAGAGGAAGATATATGATTATCACAGGCACGGATGGCGCAGATAACATTGATAATACTGTCGAAGGCGCAACGGTTCAATCTCGCGCAGGTAACGATTCAATCATAAACAGCGGCGATGACGGCGAACACACTTATCAATGACTTCCAGAAAGGCGACATACTCAGAGTCCTTTCGGGCAATCTCTATTCCGAAAGCACCGATAAAAATGATAATGTCGCCTTCAAGTTCACCGAAAGCGGGTCCATCGTTCTCAACGGTGCCGCGAACAAAGTTATCCAACCCGTTAATGCTTCCGGTGCCGGGTATCAAGTATATCACGAGCCTTAAACAGGAGTTAGGAGTTAGGATTTAGGAGTTGGGAGTTAGGGTTTTTTCTAGTTCCCAGTTCCTAATTCCTGTTTAGGAGTTAGGAGTTAGGAGTTGGGAGTTAGGGTTTTTTCTAGTTCCCAGTTCCTAATTCCTGTTTAGGAGTTAGGAGTTAGGAGTTTTTCTGGTTCCTAGTGTAGCAAAAAGTTTTGCGGCTGTTTTTTATTCCGATTTGCGTAAAAAAATTTAGGGACGAGCAAAAACTCAATCCCTAATTTTTTGTCAAAAATATTCAGTTAAACATGTCAAGCCAATCGCCGTAACCTTCTTCCTGCATTTTTTCGCGGCGAATAAATCTTAGCGACGCGCTGTTAATGCAATAGCGCATGCCGCCCAATTCTTTGGGTCCGTCGTCGAAAACGTGTCCCAAGTGTGAGCCGCTCGCCTTAGCACGCACTTCCGTTCTGTCTATGCCGAAAGAAAAATCTTTGCGCTCGACGATGGTATTTTTATCAATGGGCTTGGTGAAGGCAGGCCAGCCGCAAGCCGAATCAAATTTATCTTTGGAAGAAAAAAGCGGTTGCCCGTTCGTCACGTCGACATAAATGCCCTCGTCGAATTCGTCGTTGTATTCGTTTTTGTAAGGCGGCTCGGTCTCGGCGTTTTGAGTAACGGCAAGTTGCATTTCGTTCAAATCTTCCAAAACTTTTTTATCGGGCTTGCCGTAAACTCTGTTGCGAGAAAAATCTTTGTTGGAAAAATCTTGGGCGGCTTTTTCTTTAGCCTGCTCACTGATGAAAGTGCGCGACACGTGACAATAGCCGTTGGGATTTTTAATCAGATACTCTTGATGCTCTTCCTCTGCGCGGTAAAAATTTTTAATCGGAGCGCATTCGACAGCAATCGTCTTGAAGAAATTGTTCTGCAAATCTTGCAAGGATTCTTTGATAATTTTTTCGTCGGCGGGATTGCTGAAATAAATGCCCGTGCGATATTGAATGCCTTTATCTTTGCCCTGCTGATTGACAAGCGTCGGGTCAATCGATTTATAGTAAATGTTCAAAAGTCTCTGCAAGGTAATCGTGTCGGGATTGTAGATAACGTGAGCTGATTCGGCATGACCGGAATCATTGCAGACCTCGCGATAAGTGGGATTACTCGTCGGACCGTTTGCATAGCCGACTTCAACACTGGTGACGCCGGGAACGTTGCGCATTAAAAATTCCGTGCCCCAAAAACAGCCGCCCGCAAGGTAAATTTCTGCCTCGCCGTCGGCTTTTTGATTTTGTTGAATGATTTCTTCGGGCAGTGATTGAACAGGATTTTTTGATGCGGAAATATTTTTCGGCGTAAAAGATAAATATGTTCCGATTGCGATTGCCACCACCACCGCCAAAACACTCATGAAAATTTTCCTCCCCGACATAAAAATTCTCCTCTCCCCTTTAAACAAAAAATGCCCTTCACTGCGAAGAGCCAAAAAATTTTTTCTCGTTCTATATTCTCTACTCCCTAATTCCTACTTCCTAATTCCTACTTCCTAATTTCTAAAATTGGTGCGATTGGCGCGACTCGAACGCGCGACCTACTGCTTAGGAGGCAGTTGCTCTATCCTGCTGAGCTACAACCGCACATTTTTAGTGGCTAGTGGTTAGTTGTTAGCGATTAGAAAAAATTTTCCCCCAACCACTAAATACTAACCACTAATCACTAAAACGCAGTTTAACATGCCGCCGCTTGAAAGTCAATGGAATTTCCGCTTTAACGTTTATGCCGCTTGTGCTATAATTTCCATATCAATTAACAGGATATAGGATTTGGGATTTAGGATTTAGGATTTGGGATTTAGGATTTAGAGAAAAAACACCTAACCCCTAACTCCTAACTCCTAACACCTAAATCCTAAAAACAGGAGGAGATTTTATGGAAGCATTGCACGGCGTGATTAACGAAATTAACTCGTTCCTTTGGACGTATGTAATCATTGTCGCGCTTATCGGTTCGGGTGTCGTCTACACGTTGAGGACAAAATTTGTTCAACTGCGACTTATCGGCGAGATGATAAAACTAATTTTCGGGAGCGCGGGACAAAAAACCAGCGGCAAAGAAATCAGCGGCTTTCAAGCGTTTTGCGTATCGACGGCGTCGCGTGTCGGCGTCGGCAACATTGCGGGCGTCGCCATTGCCATTGTAACCGGCGGTCCCGGCGCAGTATTTTGGATGTGGTTAATCGCCTTCATCGGTTGCGCCACAGGTTTTGTAGAAAGTACGCTCGCGCAGATTTATAAATTGCCAAGAGGCGACGGAGCTTTCTTCGGCGGTCCCGCATATTACATGAAAAATGCTCTGCACATGACGGGCTTGGCGAAACTTTTTGCGATTTTAATTTCCGTGACGTTCGGTCTGATTTATGTTTCCGTTCAGGCAAATACAATCGTCGGCGCGGTCGAAACTGCATTCGGCATTGACCACGCGATAACGGCGTTCGTCGTGGCAGGTCTGACTGCTTCGGTTATTTTCGGCGGCGCGACCAGAATTGCAAAATTTACTGAAATGCTCGTGCCGAGTATGGCAGGACTTTATCTTTTATCCGCGCTGGTAATTATCGTGATGAATTTCGATAAAGTGCCCGCAATGTTTATGTTGATTCTTCATGACGCCTTCGAGCCTCAAGCGGCAGTCGGCGGCGGCTTCGGTGCAGTTTTCATGACGGGTGTACGTCGCGGACTTTTCTCCAACGAGGCGGGCGAAGGTTCCGTCCCGAACGCGGCGGCTACTGCCAGCGGCAAACACCCTGCGCGGCAAGGACTTATTCAAAGTTTCGGCGTCTACGTCGATACTTGGCTGGTTTGTTCGGCGACGGCATTTTCTATTCTGCTAACGGGCGAATATGTTATCGGCGGAGAACTTACAGGCGTTTCACTCGTTCAAATGTCTTTGGCGAGCGTCTACGGAACTTACGCTCCGCACGTCTTGGCATTTATAGTTTTCCTGTTCGCGTTCAGTTCAATTGTCGGCAACTATTTTTACGGCGAAGTTAATATCGCATTTTTCGAGGGCGATGAGTCGGGCTTTTTGCCGAGTTCGGTAGCGCGTCATGCCATGAATATTTTCCGCGTCGGTGTTATCGGAATGGTTTTGGTCGGAGCCTTCGCGGAATTGAGTTTCGTTTGGGATTCTGCCGATTTGTTCATGGGCTTTTTATGTTTGACTAACCTTTACGCGGTCGCTCGCCTTTGCAAGTATTCGTTCCTTGTCCTTGATGATTATGTCGCTCAAAAAAGTCGCGGCGTTGAGGAGCCTGAATTCGACGTAAATATCATGCCCGACAAAGAAGGAATTCACGCTTGGGGCGTCGACGACAAGAAATAATTTTTTGTTTACAATCTGCGCGGCTTCGCAGACAAAAACAAAATATTTCAAGCTAAAAAATAAACCTCTGTCGAAAGCGGCGGAGGATTTTTTTTTGCTAATATTCGCTTGGAGATGATTTTATGGGCGAAATTGAAGTTGGCGAGTATTTTGTCGAATGGGACGATAATAAAGCCGAGTTGAATTTTAAAAAGCACGGAATAAGATTTAAAGTTGCGGCGCGAGTTTTTCTTGACGAAAACAGGATTGAAGATTATGATGAACTTCACAGCGATTACGAGGACATATGGAAAGTCATTGGAAAGGTAAGAGATATTTTGGCAGTGATTTACACTGAACGAGTCGATAAGTACAGAATTATTTCGGCGCGATATGCCACTACAGAAGAGGAGGACGAATATTATGGGCAGTATCCGAATTTATAAGGGAATGCCGCCATTGACGGAAGAAGAAATTGCAGAACTTGATAGAAACAAACCAAAATCCGATGACGAGATTGATTTCAGCGATATTCCGCGACTGACAAAAGAAGAATTAGCAAAATTTAAGCCTGCGCGGCTTCGCAGACAAAAACAAAATATTGTAAGCTGAAAAATAAACCTCTGTCGAAAGCGGCGGAGGATTTTTTTTTGCTAATATTCGCTTGGAGATGATTTTATGGGCGAAATTGAAATTGGCGAGTATTTTGTCGAATGGGACGATAATAAAGCCTAGTTGAATTGGAAAAAGCATAAAATACATTTTGAGGACGCGGCGAAAGTTTTTCTTGACGAAAACAGGATTGATGAGTTTGATGAAGAGCACAGCGACTATGAGGAACGCAGAAAAGTAATCGGAATGGTTGAAAATATATTATTCGTTGTATATACTGAACGCGGAGAGAAATTGAGGCTTATATCGGCTCGAAATGCTGCCAGAAGAGAAAAGGAGGATTATTATGGGCAGTTTTACAATTAAACCTGATATGAAACCGCTTTATACGTATGAAGAGATGTGCGAGATAGCAAAAGTTGAACTCGAAAGGCTAAAAAATATAAGTGACGAAGAACACGACAAAGATATTGACTTCAGCGACATTCCACCTACGACTGATGAAGAATTTAAGAGATTTTTCCGAATTAATCCAAGAACTCCTGAACAATGGGAACAATACTATAAATACTGTCCTAAACACGTACAGGAAAGACACGAAAAACAACGTAAACTTTACGGAAGAGCAATAATTTGAAACAAAAAATCCTCTGCCTAAAAACTTGCGGCGGAGGATTTTTTTTGCTATCATGACTAAAATTTTTAGGAGAGGTGATTTTAATGGATAGCAAAGTTTTGTTTAACGTTCAATACGGACTTTTTGTCTTAAGCGCACGCGACGGCGACAAGGATAACGCTTGCATAATCAACACCGTGACGCAAGTGACTGCCGCGCCGATTACTAAGGACAGAATTTCAATCGCCGTGAACAAATCGAACTACACGCACGACGTAATTGCCAAGACAAAAAAATTTACCGCGTCGATTATTTCCGAGGCGGCGACCTTCGATTTATTTAAGCGTTTCGGCTTCCAAAGCGGTAAAAACGTCGACAAGTTCGCAGACTTCGATAAAGTTCAACGCACCGCCAACGGCACGCTTGCGATAACCGAAGGCACGAACTCTTACATCAGCGCAAACGTGATTCAGCAGGTCGAACTTGATACGCATTCGATTTTTATCGCTGAAGTTGTCGACATGGAAAAACTTTCCGACGTTCCGTCCACGACTTACAATTTCTATCAAGCACACATTAAACCGAAACCCGCCGTTAAAGCTACCGGAAAAACTAAATGGGTTTGCAGAATTTGCGGCTACGTTCACGAGGGCGACGAGCCTCCGGCAGTGTGTCCGCTGTGCAAGCACCCTTCCACCGATTTTGATAAAGTTGTCGAGTCTGCTCCCGAAGCTCCGAAGAAAAATAAATTAGCCGGCACTAAAACGGAAAAAAATCTTCGTGAGGCATTTGCGGGCGAATCTCAAGCGCGGAATATGTACACATACTTTGCAAGCGTCGCGAAAAAGAACGGTTACCAGCAAATCGCCGCGCTTTTCCTTAAAACTGCCGAGAACGAAAAGGAACACGCTAAACTTTGGTTTAAAGCTCTGGGCGAACTCGGAACTGTGGAAGAAAATCTTTTGCACGCTGCCGACGGCGAAAATTTCGAGTGGACGGACATGTATCCGCGCATGGCTCGTGAGGCTGATGAAGAAGGCTTCCACGAACTTGCCGAACAGTTCCGCGGCGTCGCGGCTATCGAAAAACACCACGAGGAACGTTATCGTAAGCTGTTGAAAAATGTCGAAGCGCAAGAAGTTTTCAAGAAAGCGGGCGTCACACTCTGGGAGTGCAGAAATTGCGGACATCTTGTTTTGGGCACGACTGCTCCCAAACTTTGTCCCGTCTGCAATCACCCGCAATCTTTCTTCGAAGTCAACGCAGAAAATTATTGAGCGTCGTTTACATAAAAAAAATCAGGCGAACGGTCGATTGACTGCTCGCCATTTTTTTATTGCAATGCCTTTGCTAAAGTTAAAGTGTTCGTCAGCATTCTGTCCACGTAGTCAAGTAAATTTTCGGGCTTGGCTTCGCCCGTGACAATCGGGTCGAGTTCAAAAATTTGCGCGCCCGTTTCGCGAGCGATTGTTTCCGCTGCCTTGGACGAATATTGCGGCTCCGTGAATATGACTTTGACCGGCAACGAATTTATTTTTTCTATCGTCTCGGCAAGTTCCTGCGGTGTCGGCTCGGTGCCCGGTTCGTGCTCAATGACTGCCGCGACTTTTAATCCGAATTCAGCCACAAAATACGGGAATGCCTCATGGAACGTCACGATTTCTTTGTTCGGCAACATCGTCAGCGAAATGTGAATTTCGTCGCGCAAAGTCGTCAGCTCGTCAACGTAGTCCAGCGTGTAGCGTTTATATTTGTCGGCGCGTTCGGGGTCGAGTTCGCACAACTTCGACGAAATATTTTTCACCTGCTGAATCGAATAAGTTATGCTCATCCAAACATGCGGATTGGGCACGCCGTCTTCCACAATCGGAACAATTTCGGGCGAGTCGGACGCGTCGATAATTTTCAGATTGGGATGCGTCTCAATTACCTTGTCCAAAAAACTTTCCATGCCCAAACCGTTTACGACGAAAATATCTGCCGTCTCCAAAGTTTTCATGTCTTCGGGCGTCAGCTGATAATCGTGCAGACAACCCGTTTGCGGCGGCGTCAAGTTCACGACTTCCACGCCCTCCACGCCGCGCGTTATATTCATTACGTCAAGATAAATCGGATAAAACGACGTGACGATTTTCAATTTGCCGTCGTCTTTTTTATCGGAACCGCAACCGATAAGGAACAAGGAACAATGAACAAGGAACAAGCAGATTAATAAAAATTTTTTCATGGTTTAACCTCGATACTCGTCGGCGAGTTTTTTGAACAGAGGCAAGGAACATTCAATCGTCTCGGTCTTTATGCAGTAAGCCGCGCGAAAATATCCGGGAGCACCGAAATCCGCGCCCGGCACCAACAGCAAATCAAATTTCTTGGCGCGTTCGCAAAATGCATAGTCGTCCGCCTCCAAAGCTTTCGGGAAAAGATAAAACGCACCTTGAGGCTTGACGCACTCGAAACCCGCCGCAATCAATCCGTCGTATAAAAGTTTGCCGTTGCGCTCGTAAGGCGTAATGTCGACGGCTTTGCCCGCGCACTTTGCAACGACCAACTGCCATAAGCTCGGCGCGTTCACGTGAGTCAAAACTCTCGCCGCACCTGCAACCGCTCCGAAAATTTTGTCGAAGTCGGCAACTTCATCGGGCACGACGATATAACCGATACGCTCGCCCGGCAATGAAAAACTCTTGCTGTAGGAATAGCAGACCAGAGCATTTTTATAAAAATTCGTGACCCAAGGAACGTCGACGGCGTAAGCCAGCTCGCGATAAGGTTCATCACAAATCAGGAAAATATCTTGACCTTGCGCCTTGAGCATGTCGGTTAATTTCGTGATTGTCTCTTTGGAATAAATCGCGCCGCTCGGATTGTTCGGCGAATTTATGATGACCGCTTTGGTTTTGTCGCTCAAAAGTTTTTGGAAGTCGTCGAAATCAATTTGCCAATCTTCGGGACGCGGCTTGACCACTTTAAGCGCGGCACCGACCGACTCGACGAAAACTTTATATTCGGGGAAATACGGCGCAAAAGTTATGAACTCGTCGCCCGGCTCGGCAAGAGCTTTGAAACAAATCGTGATAGCCGCCGCCGCGCCGCTCGTGATGAAAATATTTTTCCCCGCGAATTTTGTCCCGAATCGGGCGTTGATACTTTTGGCAAGTGTTTCGCGGACGTTGGGATTGCCGGGCGCGACCGTGTAGCCGTGAACTGCGGCAGGCTCGCAATTTTGCAGAATGTCAATCGCCGCGTCGCGAACAAAGTCGGGCGTCGGGACATTCGGATTGCCCAAGCTGAAATCGAAAATATTTTCCTCGCCGACTTCAGCCGCGCGTTTGCGTCCGAACTCAAAAATCGTGCGGATTGTAGATTTCTTCGTTCCCAATTCATACATCTTGGCTGATACCATATGAAAAATCTCTCCTCAGATGAAAATTTTTTTAATTTTAGCATTGTCGACAGGTTTTAGCAACAAGCGGAGTTTTTTCTACCGGTCAGGAGTGTGGAATTAGGAATTAGGAGTTAAAATACTAATCACTAAAATTTTGGCAAATGATTCAAAGGAGGAATTTTCATGAACGAAATTATTTTGCGTATAGAAAATTTGCGAAAAGAATACGGCGAAGTTATCCCGCTGAAAAATATCAACTTGGAAGTTCGGCGCGGAGAAATTATTTCGATAATCGGCGGGTCGGGCACGGGCAAGACAACTTTTATACGCATGATAAATCTTTTGGAACGACCGACGGCAGGAAAAATTTTTTTCGCGGGCAAGGAAATTACGGCGGGAAATTTTCAGCCGGAAAAAATGCGGCAACGAATCGGAATGATTTTCCAAGCGTTTAATCTTTTCGACGGCTTGACGGTGATTGAAAATGCAATCGCCGCGCCCGTCGAGTTAAAAGGACTTTCAAAGCAGGAATCTTACGACAAAGCAAAAAAACTTTTTGAGCGCGTGGGCTTGTCCGATAAACTTTTCAACTACCCCGATGAATTGAGCGGCGGACAACAGCAACGGGCGGCAATCGTTCGGGCATTGATGATGGAACCGGAAATTTTACTGTTAGACGAGCCGACGAGTGCACTTGACCCGACGATGGTCGGCGAAGTTTTGGCGGTTATCCGAATGCTTGCCAAAAGAGATTTGACAATGCTGATAGTCACTCACGAGATGAATTTTGCCCGCGAAGTCGCTGACAGAATTTTATTTTTTGCGGACGGAGAAATTTACGAGCAAGGAACGCCCGCAGAAATTTTCGACGCGCCCAAACGTCCGAAGACGATTGATTTTATTCGGCGGCAAAAATATTTCCACTACGAAATTTTTTCAAGGCACTTCGACTTGCCGAACATGCAAGGAAGAATTCAAACGTTCTTGGAAAAATACGGACTGGGGGAAAAATATTTGCAACGGCTTCAACTTTGTTGCGAGGAAATTATTTTTGAGATGCTCGGCGGCTGTTATGATGCAGGCGATAAAATTTCCATGACGCTTGAAATCGTTTACGTTGAGGCGGAAAAAATTTTGGAAGTGATTTTGATTTGCGACGGCAGAGCTTACAATCCGTTCGAGAAAAAAATTTCCGACGACGACGATGATTGGAGCTTGAAAATTTTGCAGGGCTACGCGAAAAATTTTTCTTACGCTTACGTCGACGGCGCGAATAAAATTTCATTGAGCATTAAAAATTAAAGTGTAATTTTTCTGCGCGGCAACATCAACGAAAGCTTATCGGGAAATTTTTTTGTAGGGAAGGGAAAATCTTCAAGGCGTCGAAGTGTGATTGCATGAGACAGGTATTGAGTACATTCAAGGAAAGTTGGAAAATTTTTTCGGTAATCGCGGCAGTTCTATCTTTGCAATTAATATCGGCGGGACAATTAAAATTGTGCGGTGCAGTCCTAATCGGTGCGCTGTTAAATTTTTTTTATTGGCTGTCGACGGCAGCGCGACTGGAAGCCGCCGCAAATTCTCCCGCGCCTCAAGCAAAAAAAATTATGTTAATCGGTTTGCTCCTGCGGCTCGGAATGATTTTCGCAGTCTTGGCGGTTGCCGTTCACATTTCCACCGAACTTTTCTTGGCAACGGCAGTTTCTTTCGGCGTATTTTATTTTGCGTCGCTGTTCGTCCTGGCTCGCTCCGAAATCAACCGAAAATTTTAATCGGTGATTTTTGTTACGGAAAAAATTTTTTGTGCATGATATAAAGGAGGTGCAGTTTAATTAGGAATTAGGAAGTAGGAATTAGGAATTAGGAATAAAAAAAATAACTCCTAACTCCTAACTGATAGAAAGGGAGGTGAATTTATGCATGAAATTGGTGTCCGCGAGACGATAACTTTCCTCGGCTTGACGTTCAACATCGAGACGCTCAAGATGACGTGGCTGGCAATGGGCATTGTAATTTTAGTCGCGTGTCTTGCCACACGAAACTTGAGAGTCGTCCCGCAAGGTTGGCAAAATTTTGTTGAAATGATTATCCTCTGGCTCCACGACCAAATTGATGCAATGATGGGCAGACGCGGCAGAATGCTTGCGCCGTTTATCGTCGGGCTGTTCATGTTTTTGCTGGCGAGTAACTTAATCGGACTGGTGCCGCTCATGGCGTCGCCTACAAATGACTTGAACACGACGCTCGGACTTGCGCTGTTGGTCGTCTGTATCGTCCACTGCCTCGGACTTTATTTCAAGCGGGGACATTATATCGCGCACTTTTTCCAACCCACGCCGGTTTTCGTCGTCATCAACATGATTGAGGAAATTGCAAAGCCGATAACGCTTGCCTTCCGTCTATTCGGAAATATTCTCGCGGGCGAAATTTTAATCATCGTTTTGCTAAAGCTGATGCCGATTTGGATGCCGATACCTTCTGTGGCGTGGTTGGCGTTCAGTATTTTTATCAGCTGCGTGCAGGCGGTTATCTTTACAATGCTGAGCATGGCTTATCTTGCCAACGCAGTTAAGGAAGACCATGCGGAGTGAGTCCCCTCTTTTCAATCAAGAGTGGACTGCGCAGAACCATGATTTATTTTTAGAATCTACTTTTTCTTTGTTCGGGTCAAAGAAAAAGTAGCAAAAAGAAAGCCCGCCTCGCAGGGGCGTTTTTCAGTTAGGAGTTAGGAACAAGGAATTAGGAGTTAGGAGTTAGGAGTTA
>JAFSOQ010000013.1 GCA_017446845.1 Selenomonadaceae bacterium
AGGACAAAATCCAAGCTCATCTGATTGACATTGACAAAAAGTATGACGATAAGTCAACGACGTGGTTTCCGTTCGCTACGCCTTATTCGAGTGCCAAAGATTCGGGCTGGTACGTCATGCCCGAAGACAAAGATTTTGTCCGAATAATTTTTCCGACCGAGGATGCAGGTGACGCCTTCGCAAGCAGCTCAATCAATACCGCGCCTCTTGAAAAGCCGCACAACAAAAGTCTCAAAGCTCCGGGCGGGCGCGAACTTTTGTTGACCGACGAAGGTGTTGAGATTATCGCCAAACACCAAGAGACTTTTATCAAGCTCGACACAAAAAAAGGCATCAGCGTCGTTTCCGCCAATGACATCACGATTTTTGCCGACGGAAACATTTCTTTCAAGGCAGACGGCAAAATCCAGATGGTTGCGAAGAAAGAAATCACGTCACAAATCGGGGACTCGCACATTAAAATGTTGAGCAACCAAATTGACATGGGCGCGGGTACCGTAATTGTCGGCAGTTAAGGAGGCGATTTAACTTTGGATTTTTCGGTTTACATCATTCAAGACAGAAGTAAAGAGAACAAAGATCTTTTCCAAAATGTTGCGGGCGACGTTGATCTTAAGGAACACGCCGCGACGGCAGCCATTAATGCCGCATCAAATTTAATCGGTGTGGATATTTACGACCGTTACGCCGACCCTGAAAAAATCGGCGAGACCGGTATAGCCATTACCGGCAAGATGATAGAAAGCGTGCAAATCAAAAAAGAGCTGATCAAGCGCGAAGTCTTCAACAGTGGCGTATTCAACCGAACGGTATACAATACGCTGGACTCTTCGCTGGTGACGACGATAACCGTCAAGGGCACTCTTTTTGCGCCGGAATTCTCACAGACTGCCGCCAAAGCAACGCGCCTGAAAAGCATGGCAAGAGTCATGGCGTGGGCAAGTTTGGCACCTACATACGGTAGCGAGGACGCAGACGGTTATAAAGGTGACATCACCACCAAAGAGGCAAAAGGCGAATCGCTCCTGCTCTCGGCCGGAATTCAAAAGAAAATGAAAGAGGAATACAACGATTCTTACTTGCGCCGCGTAATTGTGACGGTTTATTCCGTCGACGATCAGCAGTTTCGAGCCGTCCTGCACGACAAAGTTTTCGTTAAAAGCTACGAAGAAAATTACACCGACAAAGACGGCAACGGCACGTTCACGCTGGTCATGCAAAGTAAAGCGGCTTCGATTTTTGATGTCTTCGTCGCAGGACCAACCTTCAAATTCTCGTATCTCGCCATGATGGATCAAGTTTCGACAACGGCAAGCACGCTTGCAAGCGAAACCCATACCGGTTTCAAGACTGTGACCAAAGCAATGGGCGTCGAAGACAACGAAGTTGTCAAACAGATCGACAAAGGTCTTTCGGGTATCGAAGACGCATCGAAACTTCCCAATGTTCTCGCCGACAGTGACACTTATTCGGTCGACAAGATGTCAGAAATTACCAATCACGTCATGGACGATTACATCAACGATTCGGTTCAAAGTGCACTTGACGACGCCAAGAATTACCAAGAGACGTACGACAAGCTCACCAAAGAGCAACAGGCAACTTTGGCGAACGTGCCCGGCTACGACAAGATGAGCCTCGAAGACAAGATGAAGTACATCGAAAAGCTGAAAAAATGATTGACACTTTTTCTGATTACACGCGGGAACGCTACGAGCCGCTTGAACTTGAATTTATCACGGCGACGAAAAAATCTTTGAGCGACGACCTGCCGACTATTAAATCTCGCACATTAACCGCGTGGCGACAAGCTTTGTCGGAGGCTTGTGACGTTCAGCGCGACAAAAAAATTTCGTGCGCGTATATGAGCGTTTCGTTTCTCAACACGTCGGTCGCTCATCCGATTTTGCAAATTGATTTTTACGACAGGCAATGGGTGTTCGGCGAACCATTTTCGCGCAGTCGCATGAATGCGGAATTTTTGTTGACGCATTGGAAAAAATTTACGACCGATGCACTCGACGACAAATTTTTTGTCCGCAGCAAAATCACACGAGTAGAAATTAAGTCACTGTTTTGGCGCACGCTGGACAAAGTGACTTTTCTTTTTACCTGTTACGCGAAATATTTCGTGTCGGATTTGAAATCGTCGCCCGAATTTGCCGCGCTTGTCAAAGCGGAAAAATTTTACGTCACGTGCGGCACGTATTTGGATTGGCAAAATCGATTGTGTGCGGTCTTGCCCGAAATTGATTTGACGAATCCCGACGCAAATGAGGATACAACTTTTCGAAATTTCGTCGGGAAGATTTATCGTCAACAAAATTTTGCGTCTTTAAATTTGCGCGGTTGTTATTTTGAAGATTGTTTGTTTCACGATTGCACATTCACGAATTTAAATTTTGCAGACGCGCATTTTTTGCACTGCAGATTTTATTTGTCGCATTTTAAAAGTGTAAAACTTGCAGGTGCGAATTTTATCGAGTGCAAATTTCGCGATTGTGCATTTGAAAATTCATCGTCTGCACCAAAAGATGTTGACGACGACGAATATTTTGCACCGTTACGATTAACGCGTTGCAAAATATTTTGCGTGCAATGTGATGGTTGTGATTTTAATCAACTGACAAAAACCGATTGCGATGTGATTAACAATGATTGATACCGAGTGGTTCCGAATAAAACCGGACCCCGACGCGCCTGCCGTTGAAGTTGAGTGCTTCGACGCAAAAAAATATCCCTACTTCACAGACGCCGAATCTTTTGCTGCGTTAGATCATTCGGTCGTGCATTACGAGAGGGATAAATTTTCTCCGTGCGACATTTTGTTTCAGCCGACGTTTTTAATCGGTGACAGGTTGCTCGAATTGTTCAAGTTGCTTGAGCCGTCGATGGAATTCAAAGGCGTGCAAATGTATCGCAAGTTCAAACCGACCGATGCGCCTTGTCCGTTGTTTTGGTTGCCGTATTTACCGCCCATCGAAGTAAAATTTGCTCATAGAGAAGTTGTCCAAGACGGATTAAGTTTTGTGTCACAAAAACGAGGTGCAAATCTCGAAAACCAAAATATATATTACAGTTCTTCGGATTTGCACCTCGGAGAAGAAAAATTTACTCATAGAGCGGTTG
>JAFSOQ010000091.1 GCA_017446845.1 Selenomonadaceae bacterium
CAGTCGGTTGAGGATTGTCGACGCGTCCAGAATCTGTACTGCCCATGAAATCCCCTCCTAAGTTTGCATATCTTACCACAAATTGATTCGCCGCGTCTATAAAACTTTAATGAAATTTGCCGCCCGCGATAACAAAAATCGAGGTACTACAGAATTTTTAGCCTAGAAAGCCTATCAAAATTTTTTGCGTGTATTTTTTATTACAAGTCTCTGTAATATAATTTTGATAAAAATTTTGGGAGTAATGACGTATGAATTGTGTAAAATTCCTTCAACGAGGTTTAATCGCCTTTCTACTCACGATAAATTTTTTTACAATAGCTCATGCAGAGATTAAAACTTATGAAGGCGTCGGAGAATACTTTATGACAGATGAAGCTGTTGACTTCTCTAAAAATCAGGCGGAACTAATTGCACAGCGTAACCTTCTGGAAAAAATTTGCGTCTATGTCAAATCTCAATCTGCTATGATCGATAATAAAATTGATAACGACGAAATTATAACGATAAGCGCGGGAATTATTCGCGTGATTGAAACGAAATTTTCAATGATAAATGACAAAGACGGAATTACGGTTAAATCTTTCGTAACTGCGCAGGTTGATACCGATGAATTGGAAAAGTTGCTTGAACAGGAAATTAAAAATAAAATTTAGGAGGAATCACTATGAACAGAGGAAATTTCTTTCGACGAACACTTTTAACTCTCTTGACCGTCTCGATTATGCTTTTCGCTACTGTCGTCGGCGCAAAAATTCAAATGTACACCGCGACCGGCGAGGATTATCCCAGCGTAGCCGAATCGCAGGACATTTCTAAGCAACGCGCACTCTATAAGGCGATAAAAAAGGCGACTAAGCAAGCCGGCGTCTATCTGAAGACCTATTCACGCTCCGTCAACAGCGAATTAACCGATGATGAAGTCACTGCGATAACGTCAAACGCTTGGCAACTCGTCGGCGAGCCTAAATTCACCCGCGAGATTATAAATCACTCCGATGACACACAAATTATTGTTTGGAAGGCAACGGTTGAAGTCAACGTCGACGATTCCGAGATTCAAAGCTGGATTAAGCGCGACGACAAGGAAAAATCGACGATAATCACTCAAACACGCGAGGCTCTGAAGTCTTCGGAAGAAAACGACCGACAAATTGAAGACTTGAGAGAAAAATACAATCGCGCGACAACTCAAGCGGAGAAAGATAAGATTCGCGAGCAGATGAACGACGCCGACCGCGATTTTTTGGCTAATCAGAAAAACGAAGAAGGGTTGAAAATCCATTATGCTAAGGATTATAACGGCGCGATTAAACTTTACAACGAAGCTATTGAACTTAAGCCTGATTGGTCGTGGCCGTACAACAATCGCGGCAACGCTTATGAAGACTTAAAGCAATATGAGCGAGCAATTCAAGATTACGACAAAGCAATAGAAATTAATCCGAATTATTTAATGGCGTACAATAATCGCGGCAATGCTTACTCTGATTTAGGACAAAACGAGCGAGCGATTCAAGATTACGACAAAGCTATTCAACTCAATCCAAATTATTTTGAAGCATATACTGATCGCGGAGCCACTTACTATAAATTAGGACAAAATGAACGAGCAATTCAAGATTATGACAAAGCTATTCAAATTAATCCGAATTACGATATGGCGTATTACAATCGCGGCACAGCTTATGCATTGTTAAGAAAATTCAAACAAGCAATTCAAGACTTCAACAAGGCAATCGAACTCAATCCAAATTATGCAGCTGCGTATAATAACCGCGCATATTGTTATCAAGAACTCGGCGACAAGGCAAAAGCGCAAGCCGACTTCGCTAAAGCTAAAGAACTCGGCTATAACGGCTGACATTTACTGAAAAAAATAAACCTCTGTCGAAAAACTTGCGGCGGAGGATTTTTTTTTGCGTAATGGATAAAAAAATCGGGGCACTACAGAATTTCTGCAATGTCCCGATAATTTTTTGTTGAGCCGAGTTTAATTGTCGAAAATATTTTTCAAGGCCTGAATGTTCACGTCACGATTGAGCTGTGCCAGATAAGTCGTGAGCTTAATTGACTTCGGGCAAACCTCGACGCAGTTTTGACTGTTGCCGCAACTGGTAATGCCGCCCTTTTCCATGAGGACGTTGAGACGTTTGGGCGCGTCGAATTTCCCGAACGGGTGAAGGTTGAACAGATAAGCTTGAACAGTCGGAGCGGGGCCTATGAAGTCCGATTGCGGGCCGACATTAGGGCAAGCCTCTAAGCAGCAACCGCAAGTCATGCAACGAGAAATTTCATAGGCAGTGCGGGCGGTGTAAGGATTTTGAATCGGGGCGTCACGAACTTCCCACGAACCGTCAAGTTCAATCCAACCTTGAATTTTCTTGAGAGCTTCGAACATGCGCGAACGGTCAATCAAAAGGTCGCGGATAACGGGAAAAGTTCTGGCAGGTTGAAGTTTAATCGGCTTTTTGAGATTGTCGACGAGTGCGCAGCAGGCCTGTTGAGCTTTGCCGTTGATAACCATCATGCACGCGCCGCAAACTTTTTCCAGACAGTTGCATTCCCATACGACCGGCGGAACTTTTTTGCCGTCGACAGTGACGGGATTTTTTTGTATTTCCATGAGCGAGGCGACGACGTTCAAACCGGGGCGATAATCCACGTCAAATTCTTGCGTGTAAGGCTTACCGTCCGGCGCGTCCTGCCGCTCGATTATAAATCTGACTTTTTCAGCCATGAAAAAATCTCCTTTCAGTCGCTTGTTAGAAAGTAGAAAGTAGAAAGTAGGGAATAGATTTTTGCTAATCCCTAACCACTAAC
>JAFSOQ010000092.1 GCA_017446845.1 Selenomonadaceae bacterium
GTAGAGCGAACGTTTGCTTGGCTCAATCATTCTCGCCGACTTTCTAAAGATTACGAGATACTTACTTCTTGTGCCGAGTCCATGATTAAAATTTCTCATCTACATTCTTTACTTAATCGCTTGTGAAAACACCTTCTTAATTAGGTGTGCTGCAAAAAATTTCCTCGCCAAATAATTCGACGGGGATTTTTTATTGCAAACAAGCGGCAGGAAAAATCGCGGCGGCAATAGAATTAATCCCGCGAAAAAATTTTACGGAGGGAAATTCAAAGATATGAAAGATTACAAAAGCGAAAGTATCAGAAACGTAGCGTTCTGCGGACATGGCCGCTCGGGCAAGACCAGTTTGCTCGAAGCGGCACTTTTCGACAGCGGTGCGACCACTCGTCTCGGCAACGTCGACCAAGGCACCGGCGTCCTCGACTTTGAACCCGAAGAAACCAAACGCAAAATGTCTATCAGCGCGTCGCTTGCAGCTCTTGAGTGGAAGAATTTTAAAATCAATGCCATTGACGTGCCCGGCTTCCCCGATTTCGTGGCGGAAATGCACGGAGCACTTGCGGCGGCGGATTCAGCGGTTATCGTTGTCAGTGCCAGCGCGGGCGTCGAAGTCGAAACCGAAAAAGCTTGGGCACTTGCAGAAAGTTTGAATCTCCCGCGCGCTTTCTTCGTGACAAAAATGGATAGAGAGCACGCCGATTTTGAAAAAGTTCTCGCCGACCTCAGAAACAAATTCGGCAACAGCGTCGTCCCCGTTCAAGTTCCCGTCGGCAAAGAAGACAGCTTTAAAGGCGTCGTCGATTTGGTCAAGGCGTTCAGCAAAGTTGCCAATGATGATGAGCAAATTGACGCGGCGGCGGTTGCTGACGAAGTTGAAGATATGCGCATGGAAATGCTCGACGCGGTCGCCGAATTCAACGAAGAATTGATGATGCAATATCTCGAAGGCGAAATCGAAGACTTGGACGAAAAAGAAATTTCCGAAGCTTTGGCAACGGGTATTCGCGAAGCAAAAGTTTTCCCCGTGTTCGTCGGCAGCGCGCTTAAAAATATCGGCGTGAAAAAATTCCTCAACAGTATCGTAGAATTTTTCCCCGCGCCCGATTCCAAAGACTACAGCGGCATTAATCCGAAAAATGATGAACTCGTCGAACGCAAAGTTTCCGAGCCGTTCAGCGGACAAATTTTTAAAACGTTGGTTGACCCGTTCGTCGGGCGTATGTCTTATGTGCGCGTAATCAGCGGCGATATGAAGGGCGACGCGACTTATCAACTTATCGGCGCGGAAAATGAAGGTCAGGAACGTTTGAGCGGACTTTTCACCATGCAGGGTAAGAAACAAATTCCCGTTGACGTGGCACGCGCGGGCGATATTGTCGTCACGAGCAAACTTGCCAATGCAAAAACCGGCGATACTCTCTGTGACAAAGCCTCTCCGATTAAATACGAGCGCATTAAATATCCCGAACCGATGTTGGCTATGGCAGTCACCAGCGAGAAGAAGGGCGAGGAAGATAAAGTTTTCGGCGCGATTATTCGTCAGCAAGACGAAGACCCGACAATTTGGCTCGAAAAGAAAGCAGAGACCAAACAAACAATTCTGCGCGGCATCGGCGAAGTTCACCTGGATATTTTGAGCGACAAGATTCAGCGCAAGTTCGGTGTCAAAATGGTTTTGGGTGAGCCGCGTGTTGCTTATCGCGAGACAATTCGCAAGCAAGTCGAAGTTCAAGGCAAGCACAAGAAACAATCCGGCGGTCACGGACAATACGGCGACGTTTGGCTCAGAATCGGTCCGAACAAAGAGGCAAATACCGAAGTCAACAACGGAAACGTCTGGTCGGAAAGTATTTTCGGCGGCAGCGTTCCGCGTCAATATTTCCCCGCCGTCGAGAAGGGCACGCAGGAAACTCTTGCCGAAGGTGTTATCGCGGGCTATCCTGTCGTTAATGTCAGCGTCAATCTGTTTGACGGCTCTTATCACGCGGTCGACAGTTCCGAAGCCGCGTTCAAAATGGCAACGTCTATCGCGATTAAGAAAGGTATCCTTTCCGCCGACCCGATTTTACTTGAGCCGATTGACGAGATAACTGTCATCACGCCCGAAAATTATATGGGCGACATTATCGGCAAACTTAATTCCAAGCGCGGAAAAATTCTCGGCATGGACCCCAAAGGCAAAGGCATGACCGAAGTTAAAGCTTTGATTCCGTCGAGTGAACTTTATAAATATGCAACGGACTTGCGCTCGCAAACTCAAGGCAGGGCGTCTTATTCGCTGAAGTTCTCGCATTATGACCCCATGCCCGATAAACTCGCAGAAAAAATTATCGAAGAGCACAAAGCCGCTCAAGAAAAGTAATTGCCAATTCATTGCCGGTTGCCATATGTTATTTTGCCTTGAAGTATAATTTCAAGGCTTATTTTTTTTTCGATTTATAAGAGGTTGCATTTGCTTAATTTGGAAATGGCTGTATACGAAATTATTTCCGGTAATTGACACTCCCCACATGGAGGATTCTTGAGAAGTTTGAACTCTGAAACGGTTTCGTTTCAATCGTTGATGTTAAACACATTTTTGTTAAAGCGGAAGGCTGACCGCTAATTCAATTTTAAACAACGTATTTTTGAAAGTCAGTGTGCGGCTTATTAAATTTTTATCGGAGACAGCCAAGAATACCGATGCTCAATCTCAAAAAGCCGTTCAAAATCTTGCCGGCGCATTGGCTGCAATAAATAATCAGATGATTTCCAACTACAGAACGTTAATTCAGAAGATAACCGAACTCGACCTTATCATTAATGAAAGCAGGCGCAAATCATGATTTTCAAGAGACAATCGGACGGAATTTGGGCATCAATCTCCGACTTGATGACCGGCTTAATGGTTATCTTCCTTTTCGTCTGCATAGGGTTTTTGTACCGGCTCAAAGAAACCGTAAACAAATATGACGAAGTTCGCGACAGAATTCACAGAGCCTTAATCGAAGAATTCAAACCTGAATTTGACGGCGGCTTGGGCGTCGTGCGCATTGATGAGTATTTGCGCGTAACTTTTATTGAACCGTCAGTTTATTTTAATGTCGGTGATACCACTGTCAAGCCGGAGTTTCAAAAAATATTGGCGGATTTCTTTCCGCGTTATGTCAAAGTTTTGGAGCAATACAGCGATGACATTGTCGAAGTTCGAATCGAGGGAAATGCCTCGCTCGAATACAATGGGGACGTTAATTCCAATACCGCCTATTTTTACAACATGAAACTTTCTCAAGAACGCGCCTTCAATGTTCTGCAATATGTTTTCTCGCTCAATTCCATGCAGGAAAAACGTCAGTGGATGATTGAAAAACTTCGGGCAAACGGTGCCTCCTACAGCAAAGCCACTGCCGATACCGCCGACGCTTCTCGTTGTGTGGAAATCAGTATTCACCGCGAAGGCGAAATAGAAAAGCTCGAAGGTGAGATAGAAAAACTTAATGAGGAAGTGAAAAAAGCAAATGAAAACAACGGATGAACTTCTCGACAGAAATATCTTGGCACCGTTCGATAAAATTTTTCGCGAAATGGGAATCGGCAATTATCAAATCGTCACCGCCATTCAAGATTTTTCGTTGCCGCCCTTGGATTTTGAAATTCACGAGAAACTTTCGACGGACGGTTTGCTTGCAGCGGAAAATTTTGCCGATGAATGGATAGAGCTTTCCGAACCGCAACTTTACTTCAAATACAAAAAGCGCGTTGTGATTATGTATCAGCGCAATCAAATTTTATCTCCGGAAAATTACGCGCAACGTCGTTATCGTCCGTATCATTTGTGTTTTTGCAAGGCATTGCGCGAGGCTCACGGAAAAAACCGCTATGAAGGTCGCTACGTCATGACTTACAACACGAGCGGCAAATTTAAAGTAAATCTGTTTGTTCGCGATACAGATGCGCTCGGAAACATTTACACGCAAAAAAAAGAACAGGATATTTTTCGACCGCTGAAAGTTTGTCAACATTGCTTGCGCGAGATTAACTGGAAACATTTTCGGTCGTATTGCGGCGGCGGTCTTGAATGGTGGCGCGGCGGAAATTCTTACATGCGCAATAAAATTGTCGACGAATTTAATCTTGAGGAATATCTTATAACTGCGCGGCAGGATAATTTTTTTGACCATCCTGTTTTAGGCACGGCGTCTTCTGCCATAAATAATGAATATGTGCTCTCCCCGCAGATTAAAGAGGCTCTGAAAAAAATCGTCGACTACACGTGCGATATTTGCCGCGAACAATTTCCCGCCAATGAATTGCAGATTCATCACAAGAATCATCTGCCCGGTGATAATCGCCGTCAAAATTTAATGGTCGTCTGCGAGAATTGTCATAAGCTTATTCACGAGGCGGAAGACGGCTTTGTCGGCAGACACAAAAAAATTTCCGCGCCCGTCACTGCTCAAGTCGTTTCGAGCAGCGGCAAAAAATATCGAATTTATGAGCTGGTCAGGGAATTCAATCAAGATGAGCGAGTCATTTTAAATCTGCTGAACAAATATGCAATTAAGGTCAAGAATCGTTTCAACATAGTCGATGAGACAGCTTACAGAATCTTAGCTGAAACTTTCCAAAAAAGAGATGTTGAGTCAAAAAAAATTACGCCCGTCGAATACGCCGCCGCACAGAAAAATTTGGGAGATATGTACGCCAACGGTTGGGGCGTCGCGAAAGACGAATCTAAGAACGCGTGTTCACAAACGCTTAAGCAAAGTGTGAATATGAGAAATTTTAATGAAGGACTCAGCAGAATTAGCAGTCAGCTCGTAGTCTTTGCTAAGTCGGCGAGAATGATTGAGCCAAGCAAACGTTCGCTCTACTATCCACCTTTTTGGTAAGACTTGCCAGCCGTGCGGCTTTAACTTCTTACTTATCTCTACTCGCAAGCCGAAATATTTGTATGCCTCGTAAACAAAAGACCCGCGATAGCCGCCATCGCCGCAGATTTTCTTCAACGTCGGATAGGCAAAAGTTGCCAAGCCTGCTGCCCAATAACCTATTTTCGTGTCATGCAAATTGGCTTTGTGAACTGTGACGGATAAAAGACAGCCGGTCTCGTCGGTGACAATTTGCCGTTTTACTCCTTTCGTTTTTTTCCCGCGTCAAAGCCTTTTTGGTCAACGGCACCGGTTGTTTTCACAGTTTGCGAATCAATAAGTGCTTGGGTCGGTTCTTTGCTCAATCCTGCTCTTTGACGAGTGAGTTTGACGAGGTGTTCGAGAATTTTGTCCCACAAGCCGTTTAGGCGTGCGCGACGATAAAAACTGTGTACTGTGAAGACCGGCGGGAAATCGTGCGGTAAATTGCGCCACTGACAGCCCGTTTTCACCAAATACAATACCGCATTTACCAATTCTCGCTTATCCCATTTGTACTTTCGCATATTGGAGAACAAGGGCGCGATAACTTCCCATTGCTCGTTTGTTAAATCTGTTTCGTATTTTTTTCTCATGATATGTTCATTATATCACTTTCTGGCTGTGAACACACGTTCTTAAAGTCGATTGGCTACAGAGCTTTTGAGGGTTGCAATATTACAACGATAACTTATTACAAGGAAACCGAGTCGATTTTGAAAAATTATTTCGGCGAGCGGTGGTACTTTCTGAATAAAGCTGTAATGTATGATTAAAATCATCATCGAAGAACTGCAGAGACATTACGAAAGCGGCAGGCGGTGCTGCGCCCGAACAGTAACTTGCACATCTCAAATTACAGTTACGTTATTTTTTCCGTAGAAAAATTTTTTGCGGGCTTTGCGCAGGTCGTTGCTGAATCGTTCTTCTTCGCTGAAGATACAACCGCAATAATTTTGCCGATAAAGTCCCAGCTCCAAACTCAAATCAATGCCTTCCTGCCAACCGGCGCGGAAGTCTTCATAAAAAAATTTTACGCCGAACACGTTCGCAAAGTGCTCGGCAATTTTTTTCATAAGCTCATGATTTTGGTGACGGCTGTAAAAAAGCGTCGACGTAAAAATTTCAAAATTATTTTCCGCCGCAAAGCGTGCCGTCTCACTCAATCGCCAAGAATAACAAATTCCGCAACGTTTATGGAAGCCGTCAGCAAATTGAATCGTGTCTTGCTCGTCGACGACGCTTGAAACTTTTGCAAGATACTCGCGCAAGCCGTAATGATTGTCCGCGAAAAATTTTATTCCGACTTTCTCGGAGAATTCCCGTGCCGTTCGCAGACGTTGCCGCCACTCTTGATAGGGGTGAATGTTCGGATTAAAAAAATAGCCGACCGGCTCAAAATTTTCCTCGCGCAATTTTTTCACGGGATAACACGAGCACGGTCCGCAGCACATGTGCAACAAAATTTTTTCCATCAATAAATATTGAACTCCTTCCACGGAATTTGGTCGAGCCGAATCGAATTTAAAAATTTTACAATATCCTTGCGCCCGTAATAATGCGGCGTACCGTTCGAGTCCTGCGACATTAAAATTATCGGCATGTTCGGGAAAAATTGCGAAAGATAACTTCGGACGCGAACAGCCCGCGAAGTGTAATTCGTAACCAGACGATTGACGACGACGATTGCAAACGTCACACCCTGTTCTATGATAACCGCGCCTTGAATTTTCATTTTGCTCACCCGCCTTGAAAAAACTTTTTTTTGATTATAAAATAATCCCGCTATACTGTCAAAAATTTTGGAGGCTCGAATCATGGCTAATCTCAAAATTTTTGCGACCCTGATTTTGATTTTGACGGCGATGATTTTAATCGGTTGCAGCTCGGAAAAAAATATCGGCACGCAAGAACTGTTGAACGTTTCCTATGACCCGACCCGCGAATTTTACGCCGATTACAATGAAAAATTTAAAACGCATTGGGAAAACGAATTGCACAAGGGCAAAGTAATTTTGACGCAATCGCACGGCGGTTCCGGCAAGCAAGCCCGTTCGGTTATCGACGGCGTTGAGGCTGATGTCGTGACGCTCGCCCTGTCTTATGACGTGACGCAAATTAAAAATGCCGGATTGATTCGCGGCGGCTGGCGAAAAGAATTTCCCGACAATTCCTCGCCGTACACTTCGACGATTGTTTTTCTCGTGCGCAAGGACAATCCGAAAGATATTCGCGACTGGGATGATTTGATTCGCGACGACGTAAAAATTGTCACGCCCAATCCGAAAACTTCGGGCGGCGCGCAATGGAATTATCTTGCCGCTTGGGAATATGCCCGCAGAAATTTCGGCGACGATGAAGAAATTATCAAAGACTTCATGAAAAAACTTTTTGCAAATGTCGTTGCACTCGACGACGGTGCACGCGGCGCGACAAAAAGTTTTGAGAGCGGCAAGGGCGATGTTTTAATCGCGTGGGAAAATGAAGCGTTGCTTGCCGAAAAACTTTATCCCGACGATTACGAAATTGTTACGCCGAGTTTGAGTATTCTCGCCGAGCCGAGTGTTGCGCTTGTCGATAAAGTCGTCGATAAAAAAGGCACCCGCGAACTTGCCGAGGAGTATTTAAAATATCTTTACTCGCCCGAAGGTCAAGAGATTGCCGCGCAGAATTTTTATCGCCCGCGTGACGAAGAAATTTTGGAGAAGTATCAAGAAATTTTCGAGCCGTTGACTTTGTTCACTGTTGATGATGTGTTTGGCAGTTGGGTCAAAGCCTACGCGGATCACTTTGCTGACGGCGCGACCTTCGACCAAATTTATCGCAAGAAGTGATTGCAACTTTCTTTAGAAAAAATATTGACAAAGTTCCTTGCCTTGACTTATTGTTGAGGTAAATTTTTTATGGGAGGTTTTGCTGTGAGAAAAATTTTGACGATAGACGTCGGCGGCACGTTTACAAAGTATGCCGTCATGAGCGGCATGCGCTCTTTTAAAATTCTCACGAAGGATAAAATTCCCACGGAGAAAAAAAATCACGAGGAATTTTTAAAAAGTCTCGCCGAAATTTTTAACGCCAATAACGACGCGGAAGGCATTGCTCTTTCCATGCCGGGGCTTATCGACACTCAACGCGGCATTTGCATTTCCAGCGGGGCTTTAAATTTCAGCAACGGACATTGCATAACCGAGGAACTTCAAAAAATTTGCGGCGTTCCCGTCACCGTCGAAAACGATGCCAACTGCGCGGCTATTGCGGAAGTTAAATCGGGCAGTCTCGTCGACGTTAAGAACGCATTTGTTTTGGTATTCGGTACGGCGGTCGGCGGCGCGTTTATTCACAATCGGGAAATTTATCGCGGCACTCACTATTGCGCGGGCGAAGTTTCTTTCACGCTGAAAAGTATCGACGCCGATACTTCCAAAGAAAATTTTTGCGGCGAAAATCTCGGAGCACTTGCCCTGCTGAAAAATTGCGCTAAAATTTTGGGCATGGCTCCCGAAGACGTCACGAGCGAAATGGTTTTCGATTTGATTGCCGAAAATGATGATGACATGTTGGACGCGCTGTATAATTATGCTCACGGCGTCGCGGTCAAGATTATTAATCTGCAAATGCTCTTCGACCCCGAACGCTTTGCACTCGGCGGCGGCATAAGTTCTCAGCAAAGTTTTATCGACGCAGTGCAAGACAAAATCGACGAACTTTATAAAAATATGCTCGATTATCTTCCGCGCCCCGAAGTCGTCGCCTGCAAATATCACAACGACGCAAATCTTTTCGGAGCTTTGTATCGCTATCTTAAGAAGTAATGAGGTGTAACGCTTGATAAAACTTTCAGGCATAGAAAAAATTTACGACAGCCCGTCGGGCAAAGTGCACGCGCTCAAGGGCATTGACTTGGAAATTGCTCGCGGAGAAATTTACGGAATAATCGGTTTGTCGGGCGCGGGCAAGTCGACACTCGTTCGCTGTATTAACATGCTCGAACGACCGACCGCGGGCAAAGTTATCGTCGACGGACAAGACATGACCACTTTGACGGAAAGCGAACTTCGGGCGGCGCGTAAAAATATCGGAATGATTTTCCAACATTTTAATCTGCTAAGCTCGGCGACTGTCTACGATAACATTGCTTTCCCGTTGAAACTTTCCGGCACGAATTCTGCAAACATTCAAAAAAAAGTCACGCCGCTCCTCGAACTCGTCGGGCTGAGTGACAAAGCCAATCAATATCCCTCTCAACTTTCGGGCGGACAAAAACAACGCGTCGGCATTGCTCGCGCTCTCGCCAATGACCCGAAAGTTTTGCTCTGCGACGAAGCAACTTCCGCACTCGACCCGCAGACTACAAAATCAATCTTGGATTTAATTCGCGTCATCAATCATAATTTATCGCTGACCGTCGTCGTCATTACTCACGAAATGCAAGTTATCAAAGAACTTTGCGACAAAGTTGCCGTAATTTCCGACGGCGTTATTGCCGAGCGCGGCTCCGTCCTCGACGTGTTCACCAATCCTCAACACCGAATCACCAAAGAATTTATCAGCGTGCTTTTGTCGAATGATTTGCCCGCCGCCTTCCGCGGCAACGAAATTTCTCAAGACAGAACATCTGGCAGTTTGCTTTTGGTTCGATTAATTTTTCAGGGCGACAGAGCAGACGACCCTGTCCTTGCAAAAATGATTCGGACTTGCAAAGGCGTGGAATGTACGATGCTTTTCGGCAACTTGGACGAAATTCACGGCGTGCCGTTCGGAAGATTCATTGTCGGCTTGAGCGGAGGGGACGACGCGATTAACAGCGCGCTGAATTTTTTGAGTGGCGAAGAAGTGCGCGTGGAGGTGATCGGTTATGTTCGCAGAAATTCTGCCGCTGTTAAGTAAAGCCCTGGGCGAAACAATTTATATGGTCGTGGTGTCAATGGCAATCGCCTCGGCAATCGGCGTGCCGCTCGGCGTTTTACTTCACACGACCGCCAAAGGACAAATTTTAGAAAACGTCGTAATAAATCAAAGCGTCGGCTCGGTCGTCAATGCGGTGCGTTCAATCCCGTTTATAATTTTAATGGTGGCAATAATTCCGCTGACAAGATTTATCGTCGGCAGTGCAATCGGAACGACGGCGGCAATTGTCCCTTTGGTTATCGCGTCTATTCCGTTTATCGGGCGGCAAGTGGAAACGTCGCTTAAAGAAGTTCCGTCGGGTTTAGTCGAAGCGGCTTTGGCAATGGGCGCGACTCCGTTCCAAATAATCAGCAAAGTTTTGTTGCCGGAGGCAATGCCGGGAATAGTTTCGCAGCTGACGACGGTCATAATTGCTTTGGTCGGAGAATCTGCAATGGCGGGCGCAATCGGCGGCGGCGGTCTCGGTGATTTGGCTATTCGTTACGGCTATCAACGTTTTCGTCCCGAAGTCATGTTGGCTACGGTCGTCGTGCTGATAGTTCTGGTTCAGCTTGTGCAATTTATCGGCAACACTCTCGCCAAGAAATTGGACAAGCGATAAAAAAATTTGCCCCGACAATAAGTCAAGGCAAAAGGTTTTGTCAATGTATTTCTACCAAAAAATTTCAACAGGCAAATAAATTTCTTTCAGGCGGAAATATTATCTTCGAGCGGGAAAATTTGCGGTTGCTCTTCACCTTTTATGCAAGCCTCGGTTATGAGAATGCGGCGCGGCTCTTCGGTCTTGGGAATTTCAAACATGACGTCAAGCATAACGTCTTCGATAATTCCTTTGAGCGAGCGAGCACCCGTCTTGCGTTCGATTGCCATTTTCGCGACCTGTCGAAGTGCTGCCTCTTCAAACTCCAATTTGACATTATCCATCGCCAAAAGTTTTTCGTACTGTTTGACGGGCGCATTTTTCGGCTCGGTCAAAATTCTGAGCAATGCATCTTCGTCGAGAGTTTCCAGCGTGCAAATGACGGGCAAGCGTCCGATTATCTCAGGAATTATTCCGTACTTCATTAAATCTTCGGGGCGCACTTGATGAATCAGCTCGTTGAATTTTTTATCGGTATCTTCTTTGGAAGGAATTTCGGAGCCGAAACCGATATTGGTATCGCCCTTCTTAACTCGTTTCTCAATAATTTTCTCAATGCCGACGAACGCGCCGCCGACGATGAACAAAATATTTTTCGTGTCGACTTTAATTGTCGGAGCTTCGGGGTGCTTACGTTGACCGCGCTCGGTGAATTCGACGATACTGCCTTCCAACATTTTTAAAAGACCTTGCTGAACGCCTTCATGCCCGGGGTCGGCAGTTATCGAATTGTTCGCGCCGGACTTGCGAGCAATTTTATCGAACTCGTCAAGGTAAATAATTCCGTGTTCGGTTTTCTCAATGTCTTTGCCCGCCGCGTAATAAAGATTTCTAACGGCGACTTCCACGTCCGCGCCGACAAAGCCCGCCTCCGTCAAGCTGGACGCGTCGGTTACTGCAAAGGGAATATCCAAAAGCCGCGACAGGTGACTGAGCATGGCAGTCTTGCCGCAACCCGTCGGTCCCATGATAATCACGTTGGACTTGTCGATTTCCTCGTCGCCGCCGCGATTGTCCAAATCGTATTTCATGCGTTTATAATGATTGTAAGCCGCGACGGACAAAATTTTTTTCGCGCGCTCCTGCAAGATTATAAATTCGTCAAGATATTCTTTGATGATGTGCGGCTTATTTTTCGCCAAAAGTTCGCCGAGCACATATTTAAAATTTTTCTTGGTCGTGCGAGAAATGCGCATCTCGTCTTCTTCGATATAGTGATAAATATTTTTAATACAGTTTTTGCAAATGCCGAAGCCCGTATTGGGGTCGAGGACGGGCATATCCGAACGGCTTTGAATTTTTACGCGCCGCCCGCACAAACTGCAATGAAAACTTTCGTTCGCCATTGAAAAAATTCTCCTTTGTTCACTGTCAACAAAAAAACTTGCAATTAAAATTCACAGCGCGTATAATACACCTTGCGCGGTTTTCGCGTCAACTGTCTTTTGGGGGGTGCTAAGCATGAAGGAAAAAATTCATCCGCAGTACTTTGAAGCAACGGTAACTTGCGGTTGCGGCAATACTTTTAAAACCGGCTCCACGAAAAAAGAATTGCGCGTGGACGTTTGCTCAAAATGCCATCCGTTCTTTACGGGTCGTCAGCGCGATGTTAAAGCGGGCGGTCGCATTGAAAAATTCAACAGACGTTACAAAAAATCTTGAAAGAAAAATTCCGGGCAGGGTGAGCGATTCGCCTTGCCTGTTTTAATTTCTATGGAGAAGGTTTCATGAACAGAATTTTATTTTTGAAAAAATTTATCGACGAGCCAAAAAAAATCGGAAGTTTGACACCGAGTTCCAAATTTCTTGCTCGCAAAATGTTGCAGAATTTGCCATGGAAAAATTTTTCACATATTGCGGAATTGGGAGCAGGGACGGGAATTTTCACAGAACAAATTATTGAGCGCAAATCGCCTGCGTGCAAATGCTTAATCGTTGAACAAGATTTTTCCATGCAACATTTGTTGAAAGAAAAATATAATAACCCCCCCCGAAGCAATTTAATCTTCGATTCATTCGCGGAAGATCTGTATGAGACTCTGCAAGAAATAAATTTCCCGCCATTGGACTGCGTGATTTCCGGTTTGCCGTTTGCAAATATGGAAAAAGATTTGCAGCGGCGAATTATCGAAAATGTTCACTGCTCTTTGAAACGCGACGGCATTTTTGTCATGTTTCAATATTCCTTGCAGATGAAAAAATTACTGAACGAATATTTTTCCTCGGTGGAGACAAGTTTTTTCCTGCTGAATTTTCCTCCGGCATTCGTCTACCTTTGCAAGAAATGAGGTGGCGATTTGAAAACTCCGGACAAAATTTATATCGCGCTTGCAGATTATCTTATTCGCCTCCTCGAAAAAAATAAACGAATCATTTGCTTGCTCTTTGTTTTAAATCTTACATATTTCGTCAACTTTTACATGAGCATTGAATTTCGCGGCATTTTTGTCCCCGATATAAAAATTTGTATTTTTTTTATTGGATATATCTTGTCGGAAATTTTTGTGATACTTTTAATTTTCCGCTTGTTGCCAAAATTTTTTACATGGCTCGTCGCCACGTTGACGGTAATATTTTTTTTAATAGACGCGTTTGCCTTGGTAATGTACCGCAGCCTTTTCGACAAGGGAATGTTCCAAGTTTTGCTTGATACAAATATTCAAGAAGTGGCGGAATATATCGGCGATTATTCGTCCGTGCTCGTCACGAAAATATTTTATGCAGTTCCGCTTGTCGTAGTTGTAGTATTGCTTATCAAATCGGGTATCTGTCTGATAAGCTTATTTCTAAATCTCAACGTTCGATTTTTGCGTTTGACGTTAATTCTTTTTGCAATCGGTTTGACAAGCATTCTGCTGTCGAGGAATTTGAATTTTTTTATCACAAAAAATCCCGTATCAATAATTCGCATGACCTGTTTAATCCCGCGAGCTTTTGAGGAGATTCGCGAATATCAAGAAGTCTATAAAAATCTCGACAGCACTAAAATCGAAATTACACGTAATGAAAGTGAGCTGCCGTGGATAATTTTTATTCTCGGCGAATCGACCAATCGCAATCACATGAGCATTTACGGTTACGACAAAATGACGACGCCAAATCTTTTGCGAAGGCTTGAGCAAGACGATTTGATACTCTTCACCGACTGCATAAGCGGAGCCACAGAGACTATGCCCGTTTGTCAAAGATTGTTTACGTTTTTTGATAATCGGGTATCAATTACCGAACCGTGGTATCATTACAAAAATCTTTTCGACATTTTGAAAGCGGCAGGTTATCATACTGTATGGCTGTCCAATCAAGAAGTCACCGGCATTTATGGCAACGTTCCTCGCGCCTATGCTGACCGTTGCGACGAGAAAAGATTTACAACGATTCATGATACCGAAACCACTGTTTATGAATTTGATGAAAAAATTTTGCCGTTGCTTGATGATTCTTTGCAGAAAAATCATTCCGCAAAAAATTTTTACGTCTTGCATCTTTTGGGCACGCACTTAAATTACAAGGCGCGGTATCCCGAAGAATTCGATATTTTTCAAGCGGATGGCGAGCCTGCCGCAGAAGATTTTCAAAGAAAATTTCAAGCTGAATATGATAATGCCGTTCTTTACAATGATTTTATCGTAGAAGAAATTATTAAACGTTTTGAAGATAAAGATGCGCTTATCATTTATGTTTCCGACCACGGCGAAAATGTTTTCGACGATGGAATCCATTTGGGGCACGGACCCGGCGGAAAAGATAAATGGCAATATGAAATTCCAATGGTGATTTGGTGTTCTAAGCAATTCAAGGAAAATCATTCCGACCTCGTAGAAAAAATTTCTGAGGCAAAAAATCTTCCCTTCATGACAGATGATATGATTCACGCTGTTTTGGACTTGATGAAAATTCAAACGCCCGATTTTGATTCGCGCAGAAGTTTGTTCAGCGAAGATTTTGACATCACAAGGAAAAGAATTTATAAAGATAACGAATACAAAAACGGCGAAATAATTCCTGCAAGGAGTTGATTAAATGGAAAAACCAATCGTCGGCGGGCAAGCGGTTATCGAAGGTGTGATGATGCGCGGCTTTGGAAAAGTTGCGACGGCAGTGCGCGAGCCGGACGGAAATATAAATGTGCAAGTCAAAACCGTGAGTTCAATAGCCGAACGTTTCCCGATTTTAAAATTGCCGCTCCTGCGCGGCGCGGTGAGTTTGTTTGAATCTCTGATTCTGGGAATGAAGTCGTTGTCATTTTCGGCGCAAGTGGCGGGCGAAGAGGACGAGCAACTTTCCGACAAAGAATTAATCGCCACGATAATTTTGGCAATCGGTTTGGCGTGCGTGTTATTCTTGGCGATACCGACTTTCGCCGCGAAATTTTTCCGAACGCTGACCGACGACCCGATAGCTTTGAACTTGGCGGAAGGATTTTTGCGGCTGATAATTTTTCTGGCGTATCTGTTCGCAATATCGCGCATGAAAGATATTCAACGCGTCTTCCAATATCACGGCGCGGAACATAAAACAATTTTCTGCTACGAAGCGGATTTACCGTTGACGATCGAGAACGTAAAAAAATTTCCGCGCCTTCATCCCAGGTGCGGAACGGCTTTTTTATTAATCGTCATGCTCGTAAGTATTTTTGTCTTTGCATTTCTCGGCTGGCCGGAGCTTTGGATAAGAATTTTATCGCGGATAATTTTGTTGCCGTTAGTGGCGGGGCTGTCCTACGAAATAATTCGATTCTCTGCCCGCTCGGAAAATTCTTTCGTCAAGCTGGCGACGTTGCCGGGACTTTGGTTGCAGTATTTAACGACGCGCGAACCCGATGATTCGATGATTGAAGTCGCGATAAAATCTTTGGACGCTGTTACGCCGAAAAATATTTCAGAATAATTAAGCCGGGGACTGTGAGCAAATTATGATTTTCCATATGTAATGTTTTTTGGTTACTAAATGAAAACCGCGTCGGGTTTTTCCGTCAAGAAAAGGCTTGCCAAAAATAAAATCATTGTGTAGAATATCGCTTGCGATTAGAAAATTTGGAGGGCATTTGTTGCAGAAATTTTTTTAAACTCTTCGCACAGGCGGAAGAAAACTTTTTGGACATAGCTTATTACCGGAAGAGTGGGCCCGTCCCACTCTTCTGTTGTTAATTGGAAAATTTTTGGAGGTGGAAGCTTGAGCAAAGTCGAAACGCAAGTGGAAAGCTTGATGGCGGAAATTTTGGCGGGCACCGATTACGAGCTTGTCGACGTGGACTACATCAAGGAGCGCGATTGGTATCTGCGAATTTTCGTGGACAAAGCAGGCGGCATAGATTTGGATGACTGCCAAAAAATCAGCGAACAGTTGGGCGCGAAACTCGACACGGCGGACATAATCGGCGGAGCATATATTTTGGAAGTCTCTTCGCCGGGCATCGACCGCATTTTGAAGAAAGATAAAGATTTCGTTCGCGAGGCGGGCAAAGTCGTTGACGTGACACTTTACGCGCCGCTCGACGGCAAAAAACTTTTCGTCGGTGAACTTTTGAGTCGCGACGAAAAATTTTTATATGTTAAAGACATTGCGCCCTTGCCGCGAGAAAAAGTCGCGCAAGTCAGATTGCACATAGATTTTTAAAAAAACTTTTTGGGAGGAAGAATTTACTTGGCCGGTAGAAGGAATAAACAGGAAAAATTAAATTTGATTGACGCGCTCAAAGATTTGTGCGCCGAAAAAGATATTAAGGAAGAAGTTTTATTCGAGGCAGTGGAATCCGCGCTCAAAGTCGCCTACAAAAAAAATTTTAATCATCAAGACGAAGACAGTTTTGAAGTCGTCGTCGACAGAGAGACGGGCAGCTTTCACGTTTACGCGCTGAAAATTCCCGTCGAAACTGTTGAAGACCCCGAAACGGAAGTTTCCGAGGAAGACATCGAGAACAACGGCTACATCGTCAGCGAGGAAGACGGCATGGCGCGTATCGAAGTCACGCCGAAAAATTTCGGAAGAATCGCCGCGCAGGCCGCCAAGCAACTTGTCGTTCAAAAATTGCGCGAGGCGGAACGCGGTGTCATTTACGACGAATTCACCAACCGCGACAGTGATTTGGTCAAAGGCAGAGTCGTGCGCATTGAGGACAACGAATTGATTATCGAAGTCGGCAAAACCGAAGCCATTTTGGAGCCGAGCGAACAGACTGCCAATGACAATTACAAAGTCGGCGATATGGTTCGCGCTTACATAATCAGAGTTGAGAAGAGCGGCAAAGGTCCGCAAGTTTTTCTTTCGCGCACTCATCCCAATTTTTTGCGTCGCCTGTTTGAAATTGAAGTTCCCGAAATTCAAGAAGGTCTTTTGGAGATAAAAGGCGTGGCTCGTGAGGCGGGTGCCCGTTCCAAAATCGCCGTCAGTTCCAAAGACCCCAACGTTGCGGCAGTCGGTTCTTGCGTCGGTCAGCACGGTACAAGAATTCAGCCCGTACTTGACGAACTCGGCGAGGAAAAACTTGACGTTATCGAATGGAGTCCCAAGGCAGGCGTTTTCATTGCCAACGCGCTCAGTCCCGCAAAAATTATCAGCGTCGCGCTCAATGACGAGGATAAAAATTGTCGCGTGGTCGTGCCCGATAATCAGTTGAGTTTGGCAATCGGCAAGGAAGGGCAAAACGCTCGGCTCGCCGCAAAACTCACAAGCTGGAAGATTGATATAAAAAGTTTGCGGCAATCAAAAAACGATCCGCTTCCCGATTCCATGCACGAAGTCGATATCTCTGATGCAATGGCAGTCTTTAAGCCGCGTCAGAAAAAAGCTAAGAAGAAATAATTAGGAGTTAGGAGTTAGGATTTAGGAGTTAGGAGTTAGGGGAAAATTTTTCAATTTATAAAACGAGGTTTGAAATGTCAAAGGGCAAAACTGCTAAGGGCACGTCAATAAAAAAAATCGAAATGCGCCGATGTGTCGTCTGTCGCCAAGTTCGTCACAAGTCCGAACTGATTCGCGTAGTTAAAAATGCGGCGGGAGAAATTTCACTCGACGAACCTGAAAAAATTTTCGGTCGCGGTGCTTACGTCTGCAAGTCGCCCGAATGCGCGGCAACTTTAATCAAGCGTCGCAATTTCGATAAAGTTTTCAAAGCTAAATTGCCCGACGAAATTTATGACAGAATAAAGGAGAAAATTTTCATGTAAACAAAAATTTCCAACGGGGGTGGACCTATGTCAAAACCTATTAAGCATAGAATTTATGACATGGCAAAAGAATTCAGTCAAGAAGAACAGGTCATTATTGACTTTCTTAACAAGCGCAGAATTAAAGTTAAAAATCGTTTCAGCGGCGTAGAGGAAGAAGCTTACGAATTGGTCAAAGCTAATTTCGCTCGTCGTAAACCTGTCGAACCGGAACCTAAGCCCGAACAAAAACAACAACCTCAGCAAAAACAGGCTAAGCCCGAACAAAAACAGCAACCTCAACAAAAACAGGCTAAGCCCGAACAAAAACAGCAACCTCAACAAAAACAAGCTAAGCCCGAACAAAAACAGCAACCTCAACAAAAACAAGCTAAGCCCGAACAAAAACAGCAACCTCAACAAAAACAGGCTAAGCCCGAACAAAAACAGCAACCTCAACAAAAACAAGCTAAGCCCGA
>JAFSOQ010000093.1 GCA_017446845.1 Selenomonadaceae bacterium
GAGTGGTGATAAACTTCACGGACGGCGGTTCGCTGACGGTAGAAGGCACGGCAGAGGTAACGTATCAACTTGCGGACGGCTCCAGACACGTGGCAAATCGTGCGACCAACGACTGGAACTCCAAATGAGTTAGGAGTTAGGTGTTAGGAGTTAGGGGTTTTTATCTAAATCCTAAATCCTAAATCCTAACTAACTTCAAACTCCTAACTGAAAAAATCTCGTCGAGATTATCGGCGGGATTTTTTTGTTCCTAATTCCTAATAAAAAAAGCGGAGACGAAAAAAATTTTTTGCACAAAGTCAATGACATGTGATATTATTGGCGTGGCTAAACTGAAATTGATATTGAACAAAATTTTCGGAGGGATAAATGGGAAAAAGTACTTTTTTGGGCAAGAAATATTTGTATGAGGTTCTGCCTATGTTAAAATGGGTGGCGGAACAAGTGCCGGGCGGCTTCTTCGTCTATTCCGCCAAAGAACCCTACGAACTTTTCTATGCCAACAGCGCGGTTCTGGACATTTACGGTTGCGAAAATCTCGACGAGTTCAGAGAATTGACGGGCTACACCTTCCAAGGTATGGTTTATCCCGAAGACTTCGACGCAATTCAAGAGTCAATCGAAGAACAAATAGCCGACCCCGATAATGACCGCCTTGACCACGTGGAATATCGAATCACGCGCAAAGATGGCGAAATTCGTTGGATTGACGACTACGGGCATTTTGCGACCTTCCCCGAACACGGCGACGCATTTTATGTTTTTATCAGTGATATTACCGAACGACGGCTGATTCAGGAGGAAAAGCTGCGTATGGAAATGGAATTGGAAAGAGAAAAACAGGCAAGCGAAATTAAAGCGGCGTTTCTGTTCAACATCTCGCACGACATTTTGACGCCGCTGAACTCAATCAGAGGTTTCACGGAACTTGCGCGCCGACATCTCAACGAACCGGAACTTTTGAAGAAATATCTTGAGAAAGTCGACGAAAGCAGCTTGCAAATGCTCACGCTTGTAAATGACCTTTTGGACATGAGCAAGATAACTTACTGCAAAACGCAACTGCGCTCCGAAATTTGCGACTTGGAAGAGCAAGTGTTGGTTGTCGTTCACGCCTTCAAGCACAAGGCGGACAAAAAAAATGTTTCGCTAGAATGTGTGACGAATTTGCCGCGAGAGCTGGTTTATACCGACGACGTGAACTTGAGAAAAATTCTTTCCGCGCTCCTCGACAACGCAGTCAAATTCACGCCCGAAGGCGGACACGTTAAATTGACTGCCAAAAAGAAAAAAGTTTCCGACGCGGGCTATCTCCGTTGCGAATTCATAATTTCTGATGACGGCGTAGGCATGACCGCCGAATTTATGAAACGCATGTACGAAACGTTTGAGCGAGAAGAAACTTCGACAAAAACCGGATATATCAGCGCAGGACTTGGCTTGGCGATAGCGAAAAAACTTATCGACGCAATGGGCGGTTCAATCGAAGCGGTCAGCGAAAAAGACAAAGGCACGACTTTTACAATCGGTATGCCGTTCAAAATTTATCGCAGCGAAGACGATGCCGAAAAAGACGCGCCCATTGAAAAAGCCACCGCCGACAGCTTCGGCGACAGAATTCTTTTGGTTGACGACATTGAATTAAATCGAATGCTCGCCGAAACAATTTTGGAAGAGTCGGGCTTTTCGGTCGAAACGGTTGCCGACGGCGTTGAGGCAGTCGAAGCTTTTACCAAACACCCGCCCGGATATTACGATTTAGTTTTAATGGATATTCAAATGCCGATAATGAACGGCTACGAGGCAACGCGTGCAATTCGTGCGCTGGACAGACCCGACGCCAAAGTTTTGCCGATTATCGCGCTAAGTGCCAATTCTCGCGACGAAGATAAACGCATGAGCATGGAAAGCGGCATGAATTATCACATTGCCAAACCGTTTGACGTGGTGCAACTTATCGCCGCAGTCAACAAATATATTGCAGCAAGAAAAGATTTGTAAAGGAGATTGCAGAATGGAAATCAAAAAAGAACAACAAGGCAGCGCATTGACGATTAAGGTTATCGGAAGACTTGACGCAGGCTCCGCGCCCGAACTTTCCAAGGAATTGACGACTGCTCTTAACGACGTGACGGATTTGACCTTCGACTTTGCGGAACTGAAGTACATCGCGTCAGCAGGATTGAGGGTTTTGCTTGTCGCTCAAAAACGCATGAACAAACAAGGCTCCATGAAACTCATCAACGTCAGCGAAGCGGTTATGGAAATTTTGGATATGACGGGTTTCGCGAATTTGATGACGATTGTTTAACGGAGAAATTTTATGGAAAGAATTACGGTTGAGGCAGTGCTCGAAAATCTTCAAACGGTTATCGATTTTGCCACGGAAAAGCTTGAGGCTCGCGATTGCTCCATGAAAATTTCTATGCAGCTTGAACTTGTTATCGAAGAAATTTTCGTGAACATTGCCAGCTACGCTTACCATCCCGAAATCGGTCCCGCGACTTTTTGCATGGAATTTGAAGAAAATCCCAACGCGGTATTGATGACTTTCATTGACAGCGGCAAACATTACAATCCGCTTGAGGCAGACGCCCCCGACACTACTCTTGACATTGACCGGCGCGAAGTCGGCGGTTTGGGCATTTTTCTCGTCAGAAAAAATGTCGATGAAATTTCTTACGAATACACAGACGGAAAAAATATTTTGCGCATGAAAAAATTTTTCTGAGGTTACTCGATGAAATGGAACATTCAAAAGAGACTGCTCTTTCTCGTCATGACGGCGGGGATATTGTCATTCTTGACTATGAGCGGTCTTTCTTTTTATGTTATAAGTGTCATGCGCGGCGAAATACAGGAAATGGGCGTCGACATCGGCAGGGCGGGTGCAAATTTCACGGAAAATTTAATGACGTTTCAGCTGAAAAAATCTATGGGGCAGTTGGCGACGGCTCGCGCAGAATATATCGACAACGAAGCAGAATTTATTCGTTCCAGTGTAGAAATTATGGCAAATGCCATGACGTTTATCGCCTCCAATCCCGCAAACTACAAGCCGATTAAATTGCTCGACCCGCGTTTTGACAAAGTAAAAAATTTTCAACCGTACATAATCTACAGCCCCGATACTTTTCAAAACGGCATGACGCCCGAAAAACTTTCGCCCGAATTGCGCCGCGAAATAGAGCTTGCAAGCAATATCGGCACCGTGCTCCTGTCAATTTCAAAAAGTTTTGCCAAGTACAAATCGTCTTTCTTTGTCGGCTCCAAGAAAGGTTATTTCATTTGTATCAGCCTTTATCCCGAAACAAACGGCGCACTTGAATACAGCGAGAAAGAACTTTACGGTTACGATTGCCGCGAGCGTCCGTGGTATAAAAATGCAATTAACGCCCAAGCTCCCGTTTTTTCCGACTTGTACACGAATATTGAAGAGGACGGCTTTCAACTTATCGGCTGTTCCGCGCCTTACTATGACGAATCCGGAAATATTGCGGGCGTCGTCGGTCTTGACGTGTCCTCCGTGGATATTTACAAGGCAATTAACGATACGGCTATCGGCGAAAACGGTTTCAGCTTTGTTTTGAATAAAAAAGGCGAAGTGATTTTTTCTTCGAGCAACGAGGGTATCTTGACTACTGCTTCCGGCGTAAAAGATCTGCGAGAAGTTCCGGGACAAACTTTGGCAAATGCGGCAACTCAAATGGTCAAAGGCAAAAGCGAAATTTTGCCCGTGACGATCGACGGAAAAGAATATTTTCTTGCCTTCGCGCCGATGAAAAATATTGGTTGGAGTTTCGGCACCTTGACGTTCAGAAATGATGTCGTTAATGCCGCCGAAAACAGCAAGAATTATTTTCTTGCACAGGTTGAAGGATTTTCCTTGCGTCTGCAGGACGAATATATTTTCATGACGTTTTTCGGCGCGCACTTGCTTGCGTTTATTGTCTACATTTTGTTCAGTGCGGGCAAAAAAGTTTCCGAGCTGTTTGTCAAACCGATTCACGAACTTTCAGACGGCGTGCATGAAATTTCAAGCGGCAATCTCGATAAAAAGCTGGACGTTCACACGGGCGACGAGATTGAACACCTTGCGATTTGTTTTAACGAGATGACCGGCGAACTTAAAACTTATATGGCGAATTTGACTAAGGTCACCGCCGAAAAAGAACGCATTGCCACGGAACTCGACGTTGCCACGGAAATTCAGAACGGCATGTTGCCGAAAGATTTTCCCGAACGAAATGATTTTGAACTTTTCGCGACGATGACTCCTGCCAAAGAAGTCGGCGGCGATTTTTACGATTTTTATTTTATCGACAAGACGCACTTGGCAATTACGGTTGCGGACGTTTCGGGCAAGGGTATTCCTGCCGCGCTGTTCATGGTTATCAGTAAAACCGTGCTGAAAAATTTTGCGGTATCTACTCTAAATCGTGAAGGGCTTGCCGAAGTCGTCGCCGCCGCCAATGATAAACTTTGCGCGAACAATGAAGCGATGATGTTCGTGACGGCTTTTGTCGGCGTTTTGAATTTGGAGACGGGAGAATTTACTTTCGTCAACGGCGGGCACAATCCGCCCGTCATTTATCACGCTGAAGAAAATCATTGCGACTTCCTCGACGTTAAGAAAAATTTCGTGCTCGGACCGATGGACGGTATGCCTTTTGCCGAACAGAAAATTTCACTCAAGCCCGGCGATTTACTTTTCCTCTACACCGACGGCGTGACTGAAGCTTTGAACGTCAAGGACGAAGAATATTTGCCCGACCGCTTGATTAATTTTATGAACTCGACCGATTGCCGCGCTGATTTACAAACGCTGTTAAAAAATGTTCGCGCTGATGTATCGGCTCATGTCGGTGCGGCTGAACAATCCGACGATATTACGATGTTCGCGTTGAGGTTTAAACATGAAGCTTAACATTCATAAAAAAGTTTTGATTCTCGTGCTCGGTTCGGGGCTGGTAACTTTTCTTGTGCTGTGTATTTTTGCTTATTACGGCGGGAAAGTTCTTACAAGGGATATGAACTTGATGAGCGTCGAACTCGGCGAAAAGAGCGCAACTTATACCGAAGATTTGCTTATCGGACAATTAAAAAATACTCTCGGCGAACTTGCGGAGACCAACGCGCAATTTATCGACAGAGAATTGGAAGTAACTCTTGAAGACGCTAAAATTTTGTCGGAGGCAATGACGGAAATAATGTCGCACCCCGAAAATTATTCCCCGAAAACTTTGGCAGACCCGCGAACGTCGCCGATTAAAAATGCTCAGGCTTATATGGTTTTTGCGCCCGATATGGAAGTTACGCCCGAAATTCAAAATGAACTCGCGCTTGCCGCAAATATCCAATATTTTCTCGTGGACTTGCTGAAAACTTACATGGGTTACAATATGACCATTTTTATCGGCTCGGAAAAAGGTTGGTTCATATGCGCGGAACTTGCTCACGACAAGGAGGGCAATACAAATTTAGATGAAAATATCAGTATGGGCTACGACAAGATTTATAAATACGACGCACGCACGCGCCCTTGGTACGTTGCCGCAAAAAATGCCAATGCTCCCGTTGTTTTGAATATCTATCGTACGGTTGAACTTTCCGGCGAAAATTCTTACGACCAAATCGGTGCCTCTGTTCCGTTTTACGACGCAAACGGAAATTTTTTGGGAGTTGTCGGGATTGATTACTCGAATGCAGATTTTTATGCTTGGATTGCCAAACTCAGCTCGACTAAAGACAGCAAAAATTTTGTTTTGAATAAAAATGGCGAAGTTATGATTTCTTCGGAAGAGGAAGGAATTTTCGCGGTTAATCAAAACTCAACAAGCAGTGACGACGAACGCGATTTAAGAAAAAGTTCCGATAAAGATTTGGCATCTGCGGCTGAAAAAATGGTTGCGGGCGAAGAGGGTATCGCTTTAATAAAATTGGACGACGAAAATTTTTATCTTGCCTATTCGCCGATGAAAAGTACCGGCTGGAGTTTCGGCATGCTTGTTTCCGAAGCAGAAATTTTAAAGCCGACAATGGGCACGCAGGATTATTTTTTGAGGCAAGTCGCAAATCTTCAAGAAAAAATGCGCCGAGAACGCTCTTACTTGAATAACATTGTTATTGCGGTTCCCGTTGCCCTGCTGATAATTTTATTTATAATGAGTACGAATTTATCGCGACGTTTCGTCAAACCGATTCACGAGCTTGCGGACGGCGTGCGCGAAATTTCAAGCGGTAATCTCGACAAAAAATTAAATATTCACACGGGCGACGAGATTGAACAGTTGGCAAAGTCTTTCAATTCCATGACCGACGAGCTTAAAACTTACACGGCGAATTTGACTAAGGAGACTGCAGAAAAAGAACGACTCGCCACGGAATTGGACGTTGCCACGGAAATTCAGAACGGCATGTTGCCGAAAGATTTTCCCGAACGAAATGATTTTGAATTGTTCGCGACGATGACTCCTGCCAAAGAAGTCGGCGGCGATTTTTACGATTTTTATTTTATCGACAAGACGCACTTGGCAATTACGGTCGCTGACGTTTCGGGCAAAGGGATTCCCGCCGCGCTGTTCATGGTTATCAGCAAAACTGTTTTGAACAATTTCGCCGTGAGTTTTTATAAACAAAACGGACTTGCGCCCGTCGTGGAGGCTTCCAACGAACAACTTTGCGCGAACAATGAAGCGATGATGTTCGTGACGGCTTTTGTCGGCGTTTTGGATTTGGAGACGGGAGAATTTATTTTCGTCAACGCGGGGCACAATCCGCCCGTCATTTATCACGCCGAAGAAAATCATTGCGACTTCCTCGACGTTAAGAAAAATTTCGTGCTCGGACCGTTGGACGGTATGCCTTTTGCCGAACAGAAAATTTCACTCAAGCCCGGCGATTTACTTTTCCTCTACACCGACGGCGTGACTGAAGCTTTGAACGTCAAGGACGAAGAATATTTGCCCGAC
>JAFSOQ010000094.1 GCA_017446845.1 Selenomonadaceae bacterium
ATGACTTAGGAGCCGATTCTCTGGACATAGTCGAATTGATTATGGCGTTCGAGGAGGAATTCAATATCGAAATCCCCGGCGAGAAAGCCGAAAAAATCAAGACTGTGGAAGATGTCGTTAAGTACATAGACGGAGAAACCAACGCTTGACAAGCAATGAGGAATTTGGAATGAGGAATTAGGAATTAAAATTTCGTAACCATTCCTAATTCCCAATTCCTAATTCCTAATTGATTTTGGAGAGGATTATCCGTGAGACTACCGGAACTTAAAATAGGAAATAAAACAGCAAAAATCCCGATAGTGCAGGGCGGCATGGCGATACGTTTGTCGACGGCACGACTGGCGGCGGCGGTTGCCAACGAGGGCGGCATAGGTTTAATTGCAGCTTCGGGCATGGCTCATGAAGAATTGCGCTATGAAATAAAATTGGCTCGCTCTTTGACTGACGGAATAATCGGGATAAATATAATGGTCGCAGCAAGCGATTTTTTTGGCATTGTTCGCACGGCAATGGACGCGGGCATTGATTTAATTGTTGCGGGCGCGGGTTTTTCACGCGATATTTTCGGGCTGGGAAAGGAGTCCGGCACGCCGATAGTCCCGATAGTTTCCTCTGTCAAGCTGGCAAAAATTTCACAGAAACTCGGAGCGACGGCGGTTGTCGTCGAAGGCAAGGAAGCAGGCGGACATCTCGGCACGGATATTTCAGTTCGCGAGCTTATTGAACCGATTCGCGCCGCAGTCGATATTCCCGTCATAGCGGCGGGCGGCGTCCTTACCGGCAAGGACATTGCCGAAGTTTTAAAAATGGGAGCAAACGGCGTTCAAATGGGTTCACGATTTGCGGCAAGTCTTGAGGCAAACGGTGCACCGAGTTTAAAAGAATATTATCTCAAGTCCCGGCCCGAAGACGTAGTTGTTATCAACAGTCCGGTCGGCTTGCCCGGTCGCGCAGTTCGGACGCCCTTTTCAAAACGCGTCATGGAAGGCAATGTTCCGCCCAAAACTTGTGATTCGTGCTTGAAGGTTTGCAAACATAATTTCTGCATCGTCCGAGCACTCACGCGAGCACAACAGGGCGATTTGGAAACGGGCTTGGTATTTACGGGCGAATACATGCCGCGAATCAAAGAAATTTTGCCCGTCAAGGAAATTATCCGTCAACTTGTCACGGAGGCGGAAAAATATTATCAGCCTTCGGAGGGGGAAATTTTTTATCGTTTTGAAAGTGACAAAACATCGGTCAACACCGGAAGCGTTAAATAAAAAGTGCCTCTCGAATTTGAGAGGCGATTATTTTTTTATGAATTTTGATAGCCGATGGCGCGAAGTTTTTTTATGGCGTCGGGCAAACAGTTCATGACGTCCGAGGCGATTAGACCTTCCGCCTTTTGTTCTGCCGCGAAATTTCCTGCAGTACCTTGGAGCCAAACGCCCGTCAATGGAGCAAAGGGAGTTTGTTTCATAAGTCCGGCAATCGCACCCGCCAAAACATCTCCGCAACCGCCCGTTGCCATTGCGCTGTTGCCGAGCGGCGAGATAAAAATTTCTCCGTTAGGATAGCCGATGATTGTCGTTTCGCATTTCGCCACGATTATTGCACGATATTCCTGCGCGGCGCGACGAACTTCGGGGACAAGCGCTCGACGAAGTTTTTCGACGGAAATATTTAACAGCGCGGATAATTCTCCCAAATGCGGCGTGAGGATTGGAATTTGTTTGCAAGCTTTGAGTTCGTCCGCTTTGCCGTTAAACGGATAAATTGCGTCGGCGTCGAGGATTAACGGCTTGTCGACTTCCGTGACTATTTTTTTGACAAGTGCTTGAGTTTCGCGCTCGCGACCGAGTCCGGGTCCCAAAAGTATCGCGTCGACTTTTTCCGCCAAGTCCAAAAGTTTTTCCGAAGCTTTATCGCCGCCGATTATTCCCTGCTTAACTTCGTCGAGCGGAGCCGTCATGACTTCGGTCAATTTCATTTCGTAAATCGGATTGAGACTTTCGGGCGTCGCCAAAGTTACGAGCCCCGCGCCGACTTTCATTGCACTCATTGCCGCCAAAGATGCCGCACCCGTCATGCCGCGCGAACCTGCCACGATTAAAATTTTTCCGCAAGTTCCTTTGTGCGAATCTTTAGGACGAGCGGGCAGGAAAGTCAAAGCAAGTTCGTCGTCGACCAGAGTTTGATGAATTTCATCGCTCAAAAGTTCTGCGGGCAAGCCGATGTTGTCTACGATAATTTTTCCGACGTAAGACGCGCCGGGGCAAATGTAATGACCGACTTTGGGCAAGCCGAGCGCAACTGTGCAATCCGCTTGTATGGCAGTTTCACCGACCGCGCCCGTATCCGCGTCGACGCCCGACGGAACATCGATTGACACGGTAATTTTTTTTGCGGCGTTGACCAGACGAATCAACCGCAAGGCTCCGGGGCGAAGTTGTCCGCTGAAACCCGTACCCAAAATCCCGTCGACAACCGCGTCGGAAAATCTCAACGTGACTTGCAGACGTTCCCAAGCTCTGTCGCTTTCGAGCTGTTGAAGTTCGACGCCCATGCCGCGCAGAATTCTCATCTGAACGTTAAGAGAATCGGTGCGGTGATCTTTATCGCCGAGCAAAAAAATTTTCACGCGAGCGCCTGCATTCGACAGATAACGCGCCGCCGCCAAGGCATCTCCGCCGTTGTTGCCGCTGCCCGCCAATATGCAAATACTTTTTTTGCCGACGCCGCCCAAAAGATTTTTGACTGCCTCAAAGACGCGATGACCTGCGCTTTCCATCAAAGACAATTCGGGCAAACCGTATTCTTCGATTGCGCTTTTGTCTATCTCGTGCATTTGTTTCGCCAATGCTACCTTCATAAAAAATCCTCCAAAAAATTTTTCCTGCATTATAGCAGAGCTTGTTGAGTTTTACAAAAAAATTACGGCAACAAAAAACTCCCGCTTTTCCTGCGGGAATTTTCTTTGCAAAAAATTAAGATTCAAATTACGTCGAAGATTTTCAGTCGTCACGCGTTAAACGTCCTTGCTGAAAGAACAACGAAAATTTAATTCGAGTTCAAATAACTTATCGTATAAGGTCATGGCGTTGGAGTAATTTGAACCTCTCTATAGAGGCGGGATTATGCAACCCTTATTCTTTGGGAATGTGTAATGTGGAATGAAAAAACTTCTAACTCCTAAACAGGATTTAGGATTTGGGAGTTAGGATTTAGGATTTTGTCCCCCTAACTCCTAACTCCTAAATCCTAACTCCTAACTGCTAAATCCTAATTGATCAAGCGGCAATTCATCCCGCCGGGTATTCTTGCCGTTTTTGGATAAATCCCACCGACAAATAATCGACGCCAAATAATGTTCGGAATAACCTTCCGGATGAGCATTGCAGGCAATGAAATCTTAGCTGTCGCGTCCACGTCTTGATGATAAGTCAAAACGTCCGCGCCGTATTTTTCAATCAACTTTTTAGCGTGTTCGGTTTCGACGTCTTCAACTTGCCAATCACCCGTCCGACAAGAAGCCTTGGGATTGACGCGCTCAACGCCGAGAGTAAAAGCATTTATCCCGCGACAAACTTCCGAATTCGATGACGTTCGAATACCCGAAAGATAACGCTCTTAATACATTCCGGCAAAACATGTTCCAAAGTGTTCACGAACGATATATGCGGATATTTATCGAGAAGCGAGCGAACTTCGGAGGCGTAATTAAAGCTGACAAGGAAAATCGCGCCCGCTCCTTCGGCAGCCAAATTGCCCGCTAAAATCCTTAACGTGGTCACGAACCAAAAAAGCCGCCTTTATCCCGTTGTAGTGAGACGCATTCCGACCCGCCTCGTTGATGTCGCCGAGAATTATAAATCCGATTTTATCTTGACGTTTATCCGGTTCGGTATCGAAAGCAAAAATCAGCAGATAAACTATCGCAACTGTAATAAGCCCGCCCAAGCCCAACAAAATTTTAAGTCAGTTCTTCTCAGATGGAACATTCATCACATTATGCCCCTCACATTTTGAATATTTATTCAGTCAAATCTACAGCATGATAATATGTTGTCAAGCAAGAATACGAATTACTTTTTGAATATTTTAATCACTTTTATAAAACGACAATTCTTATTTATATTTTTGTCGTGTGTGTTATAATCATGCTAATCGTAGAAGTAGGATTTAGGATTTGGGATTTGGGATTTAGGGACAAAACCCTTAACTCCTAACTGCTAACTCCTAATTTAGGATTTAGGAGCTGGGATTATGAATCAAGCTGCAAAAGCAAGGACTGCGATGAGCGAAATGCAAAAACGCTTTACCATAAAAAAAGTTTTGGTTTACGCGCTTGTGATAGCATTTTTCGTCGGCGTCGTCCTGGCGTATTACAACATGCTTTACAATCAAACGCGCGAAAGCATTATCAAAAACGGACAGGCAGCCGCAATCCAGTCAAAAAATTATCTCAGCGAATATCTTTCCACAAGCATTGACGCAATCAAGTTGTCGGCATATACAATAGACGGAATGCTTAACAATAAAAAGACAAACAAAGAAATTCTTGATTATTTAATAGGACAATCTACGGCTGTCACCAGCACCGTTTTTGAAAACACGACCGGACTTTACGGTTACATAAATGGCGAGTACCTCGACGGCGCGGGTTGGGTTCCCGACGCGGACTATGTACCGACTCAACGCCCTTGGTATATAAAGACAATGGCAAATAATGGAAACATAACGCTTATTGACCCGTACCTTGACGCCCAGACAGAAAAAATTGCCATGACCATTGCCAAAAGACTTGTCGACGGCAAAAGTATTGTGGCTATGGACATCGTTCTTGACAAAGTGCAAAACATTACGGAGGAATCAGTTAAATCGGGCAAATCCGACTATGAATTCATATTGGACAGCCGAAATATGGTCGTTGCCCATTCGATGAAAAGCGAGATTGGAAAGAATTACAGCGACGAGAAGAACAGCATTTGGAGTGTCATTTTAGCGAACGCAGAAAACGCGGAGGAAGATTTTTTTGAGTTTAATTATGAGGGCGCGCACTATGTCGTTTACTGCGAAAAAATTGAACATGATTGGCGTTGCCTGACCGTTAAAGACGCAACGAAAACATTTACGCCTTTGAAAATTCTTTTGGCAATCACGATAGCGGTCGTAATTATAATCGTGCTTATTCTCTCGTATATCCTTAACCAGTCAAATCAGCGATACACCATGGCAAAAGAATTGAATGAACAGCTTTCATCGCTCTCGAATATTTATTTATCCGTATATGACATAGACCTTATCGAAAACACTTTCAAGGAAATACAGTCAAAACATTCTATACCCGTTAAGCTGTCGGCGGAAGATAAAAAAACTGCAAGCACCATGATAGAATCGACCATGCGGCAAAGGGTAAACAAAATATCTCTGGAAGATATGCTCCGATTCATAAATCTCAACACTTTGAACGAACGCCTGAAAGATTCCGACACCGTGGCGATTGAATATCAAAACATAGAGCAGAAGTGGCGCAGGGTTCGCTTTATCGCCTCGCAACGCTTAAAAAATGGTATCGTCTCCAATGTGCTTTGGCTTATCGAAGACATTGACAAAGAGAAAAAGGAACGCGACGCGCTCATTAATCTTTCCGAACGCGCTTTTGCCGCAAGTGAGGCAAAATCTTCTTTCCTGTCGAATATGTCCCACGAAATACGCACGCCCATCAATGCGATTTTGGGCATGAACGAAATTATTTTGAGAGAATCTGACGACGCGGAAATTATCTCTTATGCGGAAAGTATCAAGACTGCGGGCAGCACGCTTTTGGGGATAATCAATGACATTCTGGACTTTTCAAAGATTGAGGCGGGCAAGATAGAAATTATCCCCGTGGACTACGACCTTTCCTCGCTCATTAACGATTTGGTAAATATGATTCAAACCAAAGCCGACGACAAGGGGCTTGCATTAGCTTTGGAGTTTGATAAAAATTTGCCGAAAATGCTAAACGGTGATGAAGTCCGAATCAAGCAAGTTATTACCAACATTCTGACCAATTCGGTAAAGTACACGGAGAAGGGCATTGTAACTTTTTCCATAAAGTTTAAGCGCGTTGAGGAAGAGCCGGACAGCGTAATCCTTCTGGTTACAGTCAAAGATACGGGTATCGGAATCAAGTCGGAGGATATGAAAAAGTTGTTCGCGGAATTTGAACGCATTGATGAGGAACGCAACCGCAATGTCGAGGGCACCGGTCTCGGTATGGCAATTACAAAAAACTTGCTGTACTTGATGAAAAGCAATCTTAAAGTGGAAAGCATTTACGGCTTGGGAACGAAATTTTCTTTTGAGTTAAAGCAAAAGGTAATCAAGTGGGAGCCGCTGGGCGATTATGAAGCATCTTACAAAGCCGGCTTGAAAGAAAAGAAAAAATATAAGGAAAAATTCACCGCTCCAAAAGCTCACGTTCTCATAGTCGATGATAATCCGATGAATCTTATGGTTTTCAAAAATCTCCTGAAGCAAACGAAAATAAAAATTGATACGGCGATTAGCGGCGACGAGGGACTTACTTTAACTCAAGACAATACGTATGACCTCATATTTTTAGATCATATGATGCCCGATAAGGACGGCATCGAAACCCTGCAAGAATTGAAAACGCAGAAGGAAAATCCCAATTACCGCACGATTGTTGTCTGCCTGACGGCAAATGCTATCTCCGGCGCAAGGGAACAATATATTGCGGCAGGATTTGATAATTATCTGACCAAGCCGATTAATCCCGATAAGCTTGAAGAAATGTTACTGGAATATTTGCCGAAGGAAAAAATAAACGGTGCGGAAGCGGCAATTCAAAATGAACCGCCTCAAGCAAGTTATGAGCACATGAATATTGCTAAGGGCTTAGAATACAGTACGGGCGAAGATATGTTTAGGAGTGTCATGGAAATATTCTGCAGCCTCCATGACGGGAATAAAGAGAAAATCAAAAAAGCTTTTGAGAGCGGAAATTGGAAGAATTATACCATTTTTGTTCATGCCTTGAAGTCAACGTCGCTTTCTATCGGCGGCGAAAAATGTTCCGAGCTTGCAAAAAAACTTGAAAGGGCAGGTAATGTTCTCAAAGATAATAATTCTTCCGAATCGGACAAACACGAAGCGGAAGAATATATAAAATCTCATCATGCCGAAGCAATGGAACTTTATGATAAACTCGTCGAAGAAGGCAAACGCTATTTGGGAGTTAAGGAAGACAAAACCCTAACTTCTAACTCCTGATTGATAGAAAGGATATTTCTGAAATTGATAGAAAAATTATCTCAATGTATGCTCGCGGTCTGAGCACAAGCCGAATTTCTGACAATTTCGTCAGCGGTGTTACCGATAAATTAAAATCAATTAGCATTTGCCTTTTAATTTTATTATATAAGGAGAGCAATGATGGAAATTTTAGTATGCATTAAGCAAGTTCCCGGCTCCAACAAAGTGGAAGTTGATCCCGTAACCGGAGTTCTGAAACGTACCGGCGCAGATGCAAAAATGAATCCTTACGACCTCTTTGCATTGGAGACGGGACTCAGGCTCCGCGAAAATTACGGCGGAAATCTCAGCGTCTTAACTATGGGACCGCCTCAAGCTGCGGCTGTGCTTTACGAAGCTTTTGCTATGGGTGCGGATAAGGGCGGACTTATTACCGACAGAAAATTTGGCGGCTCGGACGTTCTCGCCACAAGTTACACCCTTTCACAAGGCATTCGCAGTTTCGGCAAGTTCGACATCATAATCTGCGGACTTCAAACCACTGACGGTGATACTGCTCAAGTTGGTCCGGAAGTTTCGGAAATGCTCGGCATTCCCTGCGTATGCAATGTTCGCGCTATCGACAAGGTGGAAGTCGGTCACATAATTGTTGATATGGAAATGAGCGAAGACATCGAGAAATTGAAAGTTCCTTTTCCATGCCTTATCACGGTTCAAAAAGATATTTACGAACCGCGCTTGCCCTCTTATAAAAAGCAAAAGGCGACGGCGAACAGAGAAATCAGTCGCTATTCGTTAAACGACATGGAAGATAAAGACGCGAAGCATTACGGTCTTGACGGCTCGCCGACCAATGTTCAAAGAATTTTCCCGCCGACTTCCGACAAAGTTCAAGAGACGTGGACGGGTTTCGGCGAAGATTTGTCCGAGCGTATTTATGGCGCGTTAAAGAAAATGAAGTTTACTGCGTGACGGGAGGACGGTCATGGGAAAATTAATCGTGCATCAAGAAAAAGTGCAAGACATTGCCGCGCTTATTAAAATTTGTCCCTTCGGAGCTATGGAAGATAAAAACGGCAAAATCGAAATAAATTCTGCCTGCCGCCTTTGCAAACTCTGCGTCAAAAGAGGCAAGGGCGTTTTTGAGTTCGTCGAGGAAACAACTGCCGGAATTGATAAATCTGTTTGGCGCGGCATTGCGGTTTATGTTGACCACGTGGACGGCAAAATTCACCCCGTCACTTATGAGCTTATCGGCAAGGCGCGGGAACTTGCCGCCAAAATCAATCAGCCCGTGTACGCCGTTTTTCTCGGAGCGGATATTGATAAGAAGGCGCAGGAAATTCTTCACTACGGCGTTGACAAAGTTTACGTCTGCGACAAAAAGGAACTTCATGCTTTTAACATTGAGAACTACACCACGGCTTTTGCGGCTTTTGTAGACAAGGTTAAGCCGGCGGCAATTTTAGTCGGAGCTACTCCCGTCGGTCGACAGCTTGCGCCGAGGGTGGCGGCTCATTTCCACACGGGATTAACCGCCGATTGCACAATCCTTGACATTCACGAAAATACTGACCTTGTTCAAATTCGCCCGGCGTTCGGCGGAAATATCATGGCGGAAATTTTAACGCCCAATCACCGTCCGCAAATGGCAACCGTTCGCTATAAAATTATGGACGCGCCGAAGCGCAGTGATGAAATTTCCGGAAGTATCGAGCTTTTGGAATTGGACGCCGCTAAATTCACGAGCAAAGTTGAAGTTTTAAGCATAACCAAAAAGCCGAAGGAAATCGGCATTGAAAATGCTGATGTTTTGGTCGTGGCAGGTCGCGGCGTGAAGAAAAAGGAAGATTTGAAACTCATTCAAGAGCTTGCCGAAGTTCTCAACGGCGATTATGCTTGCACCCGACCTTTGGCTGAAAACGGCTGGTTAGAGCCTAAGCGGCAAATCGGACTTTCAGGGCGCACAGTTCGTCCTAAACTCATCATAACTTGCGGCGTGTCCGGCTCTGTACAATTCGTGGCGGGCATGGAACATTCCGAACAAATTTTCGCGATAAACAGCGACCCGAAGGCGTCGATATTCAAAGTTGCCAATTATGCCGTCGTGGGAGATCTTTACGAGATTATTCCGAAGTTGATTGAGAAAATTAAGCAAGGCAGGAACAGTTAGGAATAGTTAGGATTTAGGATTTGGGATTTAGGATTTAGAGGACAAAACCCTAACTCCTACATCCTAACTCCTAACTCCTAAGAAGGGAGAGGCATGGCATGAGCAATTATAAAACGATGGACGAGCAAGACTTGGCAGTTATCGCCACGTTTCTTGACCGCGAGCGTATTCTCTGGAAAGACGAGATTAACGAGGAGTACAGCCACGACGAACTGACTGCCGAGCATTCCTATCCCGATTTGGTGGCGCGTGTCATTTCGGCGCAGGAAGTTTCAAAAATTTTGGCTTACGCTAACGAAAAAAAAATCGCTGTGACCCCACGCGGCGCGGGCACCGGACTTGTCGGAGCCTCCGTCGCTATCGAAAAGGGCATTATGATTGATACAACGCTTATGAATCACATTTTGGAGCTTGACGAGGAAAATTTAACGCTCACCGTTGAACCGGGTGTGCTTATTATGACACTTCGCGCTTACGTGGAAGAGCACGGCTTTTTTTATCCGCCCGACCCCGGCGAAAAATCTGCGACAATCGGCGGCAACATCAGCACAAATGCCGGAGGAATGACTGCTGTAAAATACGGCGTCACAAGAGATTTTGTTCGCGGGCTTGAAGTTGTTTTGGCGGACGGAACTATCCTCGAACTCGGCGGCAAGGTCGTCAAGAACAGTTCGGGCTACGACTTAAAAAATATGATTATCGGCTCGGAAGGGACGCTGGCATTTATCACTAAGGCGATACTTCGTTTGGTGCCGTTGCCCAAGTGCAATATCAGTTTGCTGATTCCGTTCCCGACTTTGGCGCAGGCAATTCGCACCGTGCCGCTTATCATTAAGTCAAAAGTCGTGCCCACTGCCATTGAATTTATGGAGCGGGAAGTCATTTTGGACGCGGAAGAATATTTGGGCAGAAAATTCCCCGACAATCAGGCGGACGCTTATTTACTGTTGAAATTCGACGGCAACACCAAAGAGGAAATTACCAAGTACTATGACGACGTTGCCAAAATTTGTCTTGACCGGGGAGCAACCGATTTGCTTATCGCTGACACGGAGGAGCGCAGTACTCCCGTTTGGAAGACGCGCGGCGCATTTTTGGAGGCAATCAAGGGAAGTACAACCATGATGGACGAAGTTGACGTTGTTGTCCCGCGCAATCGTGTCAATGATTTTGTGGAGTTCGTTCACGACTTACGCGAGGAAATCGGAATTCGGATAAAATCTTTCGGACACGCGGGCGACGGAAATTTACACGTCTACATTTTGCGGGACGATTTGTCGGAAGATAAATGGCAAGAACTGATGAATAAGGCAATGAATCGCATGTACGAAAAAGCTAAGGAACTTAAAGGACAAGTTTCGGGCGAACACGGTATCGGCTTAGTAAAGCAGCCGTATTTGAAAGAATCACTGCCGGAAACGAGTTTGGCTATCATGCGCGGCGTCAAGAAAGTTTTTGACCCGAACAACATTTTAAATCCGGGCAAAATTTGTTGCGCGTCGTAATGGGAGAAAAAATCATGAGAACGAAAATCCCCTATCACAAAACGCACATTCCGATTGAGATACCGGACAAAAATTTTGTCTGCAGTCTCGTTTCCGATTCGGAAAATTTTAAGCTGAACGGAACCGAGCAGGAAATTGTTGAACGGGCAATGGATAATCCAATCGGCTCAAAATCGCTTGAAGAACTTGTTCAGGACAAGCGGCGCATGGTCATTATCTCAAGCGACCACACTCGCCCTGTCCCAAGTCGTGTGACCATGCCGATTATTCTTCGACGCATTAGAAAAGCGAATCCCGATATAAAAATTACCATTCTGATTGCAACGGGATTTCATCGCCCGACGACTAAACAAGAACTGATTGACCGTTACGGCGAAGAAATTGTTGCGCGGGAAAATATCGTTGTGCATCGCTCCCATGATGACGAAATGGCAGATTTGGGAACATTGCCTTCAGGCGGCAAACTTCTTTTGAATAAAGTCGCAATCGATACGGATTTACTAATCGCTGAAGGTTTTATCGAAGCGCATTTCTTTGCAGGATTTTCCGGCGGCAGGAAGGCAATTTTGCCCGGCATAGCATCTGCAACTACCGTTATGGCAAATCACTGCAGCGAATTCATTGCCAGCCCTTTTGCTCGCACGGGAGTACTTGAAAATAATCCGATTCATAAAGATATGCTTTACGCTGCCGCGCAGGCAAAATTAGCTTTTATACTCAACGTGGTCATAGATGCAAAAAAACAAGTCATCGCCGCCTTTGCGGGTGACTCGGAAAAAGCTCATGTTAAAGGTTGCGAATTCGTGCTGAACATGTCGCAGGTGAAAAAAAATCCGACCGACATCGTGATTACGACAAACGGCGGCTATCCCTTAGACCAAAATATTTATCAATCGGTAAAGGGCATGACGGCGGCTGAAGCTAATTGCAAGGCGGGCGGCGTCATAATAATGGTTGCGGGATTGAGTGACGGACACGGCGGCGAATCCTTCTGCAAAATGGTGACGAAGGCTCAAAGTCCTCAAAAGCTCACGGAAGAATTTTCCCGCATTCCTCGCAATGAGACCAAGCCCGACCAGTGGGAGGCTCAAATCCTCTGCCGCATTTTAAGCAAATACAAAGTCATTATGGTAACGGACATGTGCGCTCCGGAAATGATAACGGGTATGCACATGGAACATGCCAAAACTTTTGACGAGGCTCTCGCGCGCGCTTTCGAGATAAAAGGAAAAAATGCCACCGTCTCGCTCATTCCGGACGGCGTTTCTGTCATTGTACGTTAAACTTGGTATTTAAGCTTGCCCCTTTGCTGCAGACGTTGCATAAAGCAGGTATAATCTGCCGCACATATTAAAACGGTTTGTCACTTGATCAAATATTAATATTCAAGCAAACAAAAACCCTTCGGCAGAAGTCGGAGGGATTTTGTTTAATTAGGAATTAGGAATTGGGAATTAGGAATTGAAAATTCGTTGATTAATCTTCAATGTGCATGACTTGAAGAAAACCGGCGAGCTTGATTATTTCCTTGACGGCGGGATTAACGTGCAGGAGTTTCATTTTGCCGCTTTGACGCCGCATAGTCTTTTCCATTGCCAGCAACACGCGCAAGCCCGCTGAAGAAATGTACTCCACGTCAGCAAAGTCAAAAATCAATTCTTTCACGCCTTCGAGCGATTTTATCAGCTCTTCTTCGAGATACGGCGAAGTTTTAACATTCAAGTCGCCGCTAAGATAAACAGTAAGGCTTTCGCCGACCGTTTCCTTTTTTATTTGCAAACCTTCTGCCATTTTTAATGTCTCCCTTCAAATTTTATGGCAAGCATGGTAATATCGTCGGATTGCTCCGCATTAACCGAAAAATTTTCCAGCGATTTTCGAACTTCCGACAAAATTTCTTCCGCAGACAAATTTTTATCGAGTTCGTTTAAAAATTTCTGCAAACGTTCAAGAGAATAAAGCTTTCCGGTCGAATCAACCGCCTCAGTTACGCCGTCGGTGTAAAAAAATATCGTGTCGCCCGTCTGAAGCTGAATTTCTTGCTGAACGTATTGCCAATCTTCCCAGCCGCCCAGTACAAAATTCAATTCCATTGGCAATTCCTCAAAATTTTGCCCGCGTCGACGAATTAACGGAGGATTATGCCCTGCATTGACATAACGGAAAATTCCCGTCGTCAAATCAAGCACTCCGCTGAACGCCGTGACGAAAAGTCCGCCGTCGTTGTTGGCGCAAAGTCTGTCGTTCGTGTTTTCTATCGCAAGTTTTAATTCGTCGGGATTTTTAAGAGCAGAGGTGTAATTTCGCAAGTTAGTTATCGCCGCAACCATAAATAATGCCGCAGGAACACCTTTGCCCGATACGTCGGCTATCGTTACGAATAAATGATTGTCGTCCGTCTTGTAAAAGTCGTATAAATCGCCGCCGACTTCCTTAGCGGGCGTCATCGTCGCGAAAAGGTCAACGCGCTTATCGACGGAAAAATTTTTCGGCAACATGCTCATCTGAATTCGCGTCGCGACGTCGAGTTCAGTGGCAATGCGTTCGCGTTCGGCAGTGACTTTCGTCAAGTTCGCCATTTGCCGCTTTAATTCGTCCGTCATCGTGTTGAAATTCTCTGCTAACGTCTGAAGTTCGTCGCCCGTTTTAATTTCGAGTTTCTTATTTAAATTGCCGTCGGAAATTTCTTTGACACCTTGAGTGAGTGCAGTTAAAGGATTCAGCAATTTGGCGTTCAGATATTTTCCTCCGATTAAAAGAATAACTGCCAGATAAATCAGCAAAGTCCGGGTTCTGTGTTTAAGGAAAAGAATTTTTTCTTCGTCGAGCTCATCCAATTGCCATTGAACACAAAGAATACCTTCAACCACTCCTTTAGAATTTTTTATCGGAACCATTGCGGTTATATGGTCGCCGACTAAACTGATTCCATTGTCACGCATGACGAAAGCATATTCTTTGCTGCCGTCATAAAGGTTTTTGTAAGCTTTTTTATATTCGTCGTTGCTGGTTGCCATGGCATATCCAATCGGTCTGACAACGTAATCGGGATTAGAAGCGGTACTTTTAACATTCACGCCGAAGCGAATATTATTATAGTCGTTGTAAGGCTCAATCACATAGATAAATGTTGCGTCTTGAGTATCAACAATTTTTTGCCATTCATAAAGAATTTTTTGACGCGCCAAAGTATTTTGATTGCAGATGAAAAAATTATCCGCGTCGAGAAAAGTCAAAGCGATTTTTGCAGTTCGTAAAGCGTCCTCCTCATGAGCTTGCATAATAATTGCAGTAAATCTTTGATAGCTGTTATAAGAAAGAATAATCGCCAAAATTAGAGTAAACAACATTCCGCCGGTTAGAATTTTTCTGCGCATGTCACTTTCAATCACCTTTCTTAGCACAGTTTAGCAAAAAATTTTCCCCTGTCAACGAAAAAACCTCCGACACTTGCCGAAGGGTTTTTTTAGCTTTAAGTAGTTTTATAGCAATTCCATGAAATTGAGATGCCCCATACTGTCAAGACAAATTTTTGTCCTAAAATAAGTCTGGTCAAAAAAGACAAAAATGAATTTCTCTTGGCGTATGATAATTAATGCTTTGATGAGCCATTCTGATTTCGCTCCAGAAAAACCGTCGGGCTTTTACAAGTTTTTCATTTGCCAAAGTTTTGCCTTGAGCGGTTCACTTTATGAACTCGCGAATAAATTGCACGGACTTTAAGCCGGTGCCCAAAACCGATTGAACGTAATCGATAAAAAAATTTTCAGCCGCAAGCACCAGCCGAGAATTGAACGTCAACTTTGTTTCATCGCGCCAATTAAATCCGAGCATCGTCTCAAAAGTTTTTCGCAAAGCTTCGGGATAAGGTCGAACGTCCTGCGCGGCGTCAATGCAATTCGGACAAATTGCGCCGCCGTCAAGCAAACTAATCGACGCGTCGCCGACAATTTCCGAGCCGCAATAAACGCATCGACTAAAATTTAATTGCAGACCGCTCGTCTCCATGAATTGGCAAGCTCCGATAAGCGCGGCAATTTTCGGATTGCGTTTGTTGAGCGCGGGCAGAGATTTTTTCAGCAAGTTAAAAGTTTCAAGTTCTTTTTGGCGCGGAAATGTCATGCGGTTCACAATTTCAAAAAGCAATGACGCATAAGCCAACCGCTCCAAATCTTTTGTCAATGCGTCGTAGAAATTTAAAATGTCCGCGTCGCGAATCGTATCGACTTTTGTGCCGCGAGTGATTTGCGCCGAAATGTGATTGAACATTTGCATTGCGCCCGATAACGGACTGCGCGAACGTCGGCAGCCGTAAGCATTCGCCTCAAGCTTGCCGAATTCTTTCGTAAAAAGCGTGACGACTCTGTTGGCGTCGCCGAAATCATCAGTCTTTAAAATAATAGCCTCAACCGTGAACGTTTCCAAAATTTTTTCTCCAACGATGTAATCTATTTTTCTTTATCTATTATGTCGTGCGCAATGGAGGTAACGTCACGTTGCTTGGCGTTTTTTAATTCCGCCAATCCTTTTGACGCAAGTCCCGCCGTCGAAATTGTTCCCGCCGTCAAAATAAATTGGAATGCGTCGGGCGGTGCCATATCCAGATAAATTACGTCGGATTTTTTTACGAAAAGATTCATGCCTGCCGTCATGTTCATGCTCCACGGCATGTAGACGCAAACATAATTATCGCCGAGTTTTTCGCGGACGGGTTCGGGTATCGTCAACAACAAAAAGCCCAAAACATAGCTGTGTTGATACGGCACGAGCACGACTTTTTTAAATGCCGAGTCCGATTCAAACAGAGCTTTTGTCACTTGCTTAACCGAGCCGTAAATAAATTTCACGACGGGAATTTTTCCGATAAGTGCATCGAAAAATTCGATTATCGCCTTTGACAAAAAATTTCCGCTGAGTACGCCGACAACCCAAATTGCCACCAGAACAATCACGAGACCCGCGCCGGGAATTTTTGCGGGTAAAAATGATCCGATAGTTTTCTCTGTAAATTCAAAAAGCCACGTCACGACGAAAATTGTTATCGCGGGCGGCACGACAATCAGCAAGCCTTTGAAGAAACTGCTTGAGATTTGCTCCGTAAAGGATTTAGGTTTTTTATCCTCGTCCATTTCTGCTCTCCAAAATCAAATCAATGGCGTTAAGCACGTCGTCAATATCTTTTTCGGTTATGACGAGCGGCGGTTGAAAAGCCAAAACATTTCTGCCTACGCCGTTTTTGCCGACGATAAAGCCGCGATTTTTAAGCTCTTCCAAAAGTTCGTCGAGTTCCTTAAAGGCGGGCGAATTATCCGCGTGAACAAATTCCGCGCCGACCATCAATCCGATACCGCGCACGTCGCCGATTATCGGGAATTTTTTTTGCAAAGTTTTCAAGCCGTTTTTAAGTTGTTCGCCGCGAGCCTTGGCATTTTCCATAAGATTATTTTCTTTAATGTAGTCGAGAACTGCAAGCCCCGCCGTCGAGGAAACGGGATTTCCGCCGAGAGTCGACGCGCCCGGACGTGTGTACGTGTCGGCGATTTTTTTTGTAGAGATGAACGCGCTTATCGGTTGTCCGTTGCCGAGAGCTTTTGCGACGCTCATAATGTCGGGTGTCACGTCGAAATTTTCTATCGCGAACATTTTGCCCGTCCGAGCAAATCCCGTTTGAACTTCGTCGGCAATCAATAACGCGCCGTATTTTTCCAAAATTTCTTTGACGCGCTTGAAATAACCTTTGGGCGGCACGACGATACCCGCATTGCCTTGAATAGGTTCGGCGATAAGTGCGGCAGGTTTTCCCGAAGTCGCCGTTTGAATAATCGTTTCAATTTTATTGGCGCATTCCAAATCGCATTCGGGATATTTTTTTCCGAGCGGGCAACGATAGCAATAGGGATTGGGCGCAAAATTAATTCCGCCGACGGGATTGGGGTCAGTCCTCCACATGCCGATTCCCGTCAAGCTCATGGTGAGTTTCGTACGTCCGTGCAGTCCGCTTTGCAGGGCGATAAACTCTGAACTTTTGGTATAAATCGACGCGAGCAACAACGAGCCTTCATTAGCTTCGGTGCCCGTCGAGCAAAAGAAACTTTTTTGCAAATCGCCCGGCGCAATTTTTGCGAGACGTTCGGCGAGATTTACAAAGTTTTCGGTAAGATAAATGTTGCAGACGTGTTGAAGGGTTTTAATCTGTTCAATCATGCGTTCGGTGATGAACGGATTGCAATGCCCGCAATTAATCACGGAAACGCCCGCATAGCAGTCGAGATATTTTTTACCCGTCGTGTCAAAAAGATATTGCATTTCGCCGCGCACGAATTGCGGCGGGTCGCTGTAAAAATGTCCGAGGCAAGGCATGATGTATTCGCGTTTTTTCTCAAGAATTTTTTCCGCACCGATAAATTTTTCCAAGTCAATCACTCCACGAATTTTTTAAAAGCTTAACACGTTGCGAATCAAATGGCAAGTTGCAAAAGCGACGGAAAATTTTACTGACTCTACAAAAAAAACGCTTGATAATTTTTGTACAGGATTTGAACAGCAGTTGAAATGACTTTTGCCGCCCGAAAATTTATACTTGCGCCAACAAATTAATTCAAAGATAAAAATTTTTGGGAGGTTACTAAGATGAAAAAAATTCGTATCGGTCTGGTTGGCGCAGGTTGGATGGGTAAAGCACATTTAAGCGCAATGCTCAACGAGCAAATGCTTTTCGGTCCGGAATACGGCGTGCCCGTCTTCGAGATGGTTGCCGACAATAACGCCGCAAGTGCCAAAGTCGCTAAAGAAAAAATCGGTTTCAACCGCGTAACTGACGATTGGAAAGTTCTCGTCAACGACCCCGACATTGACTTGGTTGATATTGCCACGCCCAACGCCTTCCACTATCAAGTTGCAAAAGCCGCGCTTGAGGCAGGCAAAAATGTCTACTGCGAAAAGCCGTTGTCAATCTCCGCCGCTGAATCCAAAGAGCTTGCCGAACTCGCCGCTAAAAAGGGCGTCATCTATTACGTCGGTTTCAACAACACGCAAAATCCTGCAAATGCTTACGTTCGCGAACTCGTTCAAAGCGGCAAACTCGGTCAGATTATGCTGTTCATCGGTCGCTACGACCAAGACCAGCTCCTCGACCCGACACTTCCGATAACTTGGAGGCATATAAATAAACTTGCAGGTTGCGGTGCATTGGGCGATTTAGGTTCTCATCTTTTGAGCGTATCGCAATTTATCATGGGCGATATTTCAGCCGTCAACGCAATGACAACGACGATTTTCCCCGAACGCCCGAAAGCTAAAGGCTCCTCTGAAATGGCTCCCGTCGAAAACGAAGACATTATCAGCTTTATGATTGAATATGCAAACGGCGCAAAAGGCATGATTTCTTCCAGCCGCGTCGCCACCGGTCGCAAAAATTATCTGGCGTATGAAATTCAAGGCACCAAAGGCTCCGTTATTTATGACCTCGAACGCATGGGCGAAGTTCAAGTTTATTTCCAAAGCGACGAGGAAGTTGACCGCGGCTTCAGAAAAGTTTTCCTCAATCCTCTGCACAAAGGCTACAGCGCGTTCCAACCGGCGGGCGGCATTGCAATCGCTTATAACGATATGAAAGTTCTTGAGGCGCATGAACTGTTCAGCGCGATAACCAAAGGCACAAAGTACGATTGCACATTTGAATTCGGTTACAAGATTGACCGCACCGTTGCCGCTATCCTTGAATCGGCTAAGAAACGAGTTTGGGTTGACGGATTGAGCGAAATTCTTTGGGCGTCATGTGATTTTCCTTCTTGAAAGCGCGGGCAAAATGCGACGCACTGTTAAAACCGCAAAGCTCGGCAATACGCTCGATTGAATCCGTCGTCGAAACCAAAAGGCGTTTGGACTGCTTAAGCCGATAGAGCAAAATATATTCGTGGGGCGTCACGTCCAAACAGCGGCGAAAATACCTGATTAGATTGGAGGGGCTCATAAGCGACAAAGCGGCGAGCTCCTCAATCGAAATCGGCTCGTCAAAATGATTGGCAATGTATTCAAGCGTCGGGCGAAGCAGTTCATTAATCGTTACAGCATTTTCAGCAGCAAGCGCAGTTAAAATCCCGTCAATATTGTGCGATACGACAGGTTCATTGACAAGCGGTTTGGCGGCGGCAGAAATAATTTCTTGAAAACGCAAACGAAGATTTTCAGCACGGACGCCGCGATAGTGAATGCCGCTTTTTTCGTAAAGATGCTTGACATAAGGGCTGGCAGCAACTCCATTGAAATGAAACCATAAAAATTCTCCCGTGTCAGCGCAACCGTAAATGTGCGGCTCACGACAATCAAGCAAGATAATTTCGTCCGCTTTGGCGTTCACGTCAAAAAGTTTTGTCTTAACAAAAATACTGCCGCTCAAAACGTAAAACATCAAGAACAGATTCAGCGACTCGCGCTCAATTCGATAATCGCCGTTGCAAAAATAATGCCCAAAGTCTCCGGGATAAAGAAGAGCTTTTTTGGCGAACTCCGACGGCTGAGAAAAGTCTATGAACGAAGTTTCAAGGACGCCTTTATCGACAATCTTCACGGCTTGCGACCTCCTCAAAATTTTTTCAACGCAATTATAAATTCTTGAGTTTGGGCAAGTCAATTCAAAAAATTAGCAAATAAGGAGAGATTTAACGATGGCTATCAAAGTTGGCATTGCGCCCGACTCTTGGGGCGTATGGTTTCCCGAACACGAAAAAGAGCCGCCGTGGTGGCGTTGCCTCGACGAAATGAAAATCGCGGGCTATGAAGGTTGCGAAATCGGACCGTGGGGTTATATGCCCAATGACGATCCCGCCGTTTTGAAAAATGCGATTGACGCTCGCGGTTTGACTTTGGTCGGCGCGACGGTTGGCGGAAATTTTCTTGACGATTCAAACGTTGAGGAAATGTGCAAGACAATCGACGATATTGCCGCCTTGCTGAAAAGTTTTCCGTCGGCGAAATATATCGTCCTCCTGCCGCCCATGTACACCGACCTGGAGACGGGCGAAATTGCAATGAATCCCAACCTCAGCGACGAGGAATGGAAAAAATATGCGAGCAACGTTCAGAAATGCGCTGACCGCGTCGCGGCTAACGGATTTGTCGGCGTCTTCCACCCGCATGTTGATTCGCACGTTCAAACCGAAGCGGACATTGAAAGATTTTTGAACGATACGACCGTTGATCTTTGCTTCGACACGGGGCATCACGTCTACGGCGGCGGCGAGCCTATTTCCTTCTACAAAAAGCACGCTGACAGAATTCCTTACATCCACATCAAGGACTGCGACCTTGCCGTCAAAAAGAAAATGGACGAGGAAAAATGGTCGTTTGCCCGCGCAGTCTACGAAGACATTATGGTTGAGCCCGGCAAGGGTAGCATTGATTTTAAAAAGTTTTATGAAGCTCTTGTCGAGAAAAATTATGACGGCTGGTGCGTCGTCGAGCAGGATTTGTTCCCTGTTAAGTCGTTCGACTTGCCGCTCAAGCTTGCAAAAATCGGGCGTGAAAATCTGCGCAAGGCCGGCTTTAAATAAGTGATTAGTGGTTGGTGATTAGTGGTTAGTGAGAAGTGTAATTCTAATCGCTAACCACTTTTTGCTAATCACTATTTTTTAGGATTGGGGGAAATTTACAATGGCTGCAAATGCACAAGCAATGCCCGCGCAAAATGCTCAACCGCTATCGTGGTTCACGCGAGTGGCTTACGGGCTTGGCGATACCTCCTGCAACGTCGTTTGGGGCGCAATGGGTATCTTGACGTTCTTTTATACAGATTATGCGGGAGTTTCGCCGGCAATCGTCGGCTCGGTTATGCTCTTATCTCGTTGTTTTGACGGATTTTCTGATGTCATAATGGGTCTTATCGTCGAACGGACAAAATCAAGATGGGGCAAAGCGCGTCCTTGGATTTTGTGGACGAGCATTCCGTTCGCCGTCTCAATCGTTTTAATGTACATGGTGCCGCAGGGTACGGAGACGATGCAATTTGCGTATATCTTCGTGACTTACAATTTCTGCACAACTGTCTGTTACACGGCGTTAAACTTACCTTACGGCGCACTTTCCGCACTCATGACGCCGCTTTCTCATGAACGCGATATGTTATCTCTCGTGCGTATGGCACTTTCACCGCTCGGAAAAATTTTATCGGTCTCGGCAACTCTTCCGCTGATTAAAATTTTCGGCGATGATCAAATGGCTTGGGTTAAAGTCATGTCGATTTGGGCAGTCGTCGCGTTCCTGCTGTTACTCATTTGCTTTTATAAATGCGAAGAGACGGTTAAACTTGAGGCTCGCGAAAAGGGCGATAAAGTTCCCGTAAAAGTCGGATTGAAGGCAATCGGCACGAATAAATATTTTTGGCTGGCAACGGGGCTTTGGACTTTCCAAGCGACAATCGCGCTATTCACCGGTACAATTCTTCCCTACTATTGCAAATACGTTATGATGGACGATACTTATTTCAGCTTCTTGTTCTTAGTTGAAACTTTGACGACGGTTATCGCGACGATTCTAATTTGTCCGACGCTCCTCAAAAAATTTGGCAAGCGTAAGATGAGTTTGTACGGAATTATTCTCGCGTTTATCGGTCATTTGATTTTCGTAATGGTTGCGCCGCTTGATCCTGATTGGCTTATGTTCAGCTGTTTTGTTCGTGGATTATTCTTTGCTCCGTTGAACTCGGTTATCTTCGGATTCTTCGGAGACGTTGTAGATTATACGCAGTGGAAATATCATGTAAGACCGGAAGGTTTGGTATTCAGCGGCGGCTCGGTTGGTAACAAAATCGGCGGCGGTTTGGTTAGTGCGATTTTAACCGGATTGCTCACCATGGCGGGATATATTTCCTCAGCGGCGGCAGATATCGTTCAACCTCAAAGCGCGGTTGATATGATTGTTTCGATTTATTGCTACGGCGTCTTGATAATTTGGGCGGCGGTTATCCTCGTCCTGTACAGTTGGAAACTCGATAAAATTTATCCGCAAATTGTCAGCGACTTGGCAAAACGTGCCTCGCGCGGCGAAATGTAAGCTAACCCTTCAACATATAAAAAAAATTTTCCTCCGCAATTTAGCAATTAGTGGTTAGAAAAAAATCTGACAGCTAAATTAGCGGAGGATTTTTTTTATTTCTTCAAATTAACTTTAAGCTCGACGGTAAATTTTGTACCTTCACCGAGTTTTGACGCGACAGAAATTTTTCCGTCATGCAATTTGACGATTTCCGCCGCGATAGCCAAGCCCAAACCGTTGCCGCCCATTTCACGCGAACGCGCTTTATCGACGCGGTAAAATCTCTCGAAAACTTTATCCAAATCTTCGGGCGCAATGCCGATACCGCTGTCCATGACGGCGAAAACTACGCGGGAGGCTTCGACCTTCTCCAGGCGAACGAGAACTGCGCCGTCTTCGGGTGTGTACTTAATCGCGTTGTCAACCAAAATTATCGCCAGCTGTTTAATCTTCTGTTCGTCGGCGTTAATCATAACTTTGGTAAAATTTTCGCCGGCGAGTCGGATATTTTTTTTCTCGGCTATCGGCGTCATCGTTCGGATAACCTGCTTTAAAATTTCCGTCAAGTCCAGCCGCTGAATTTTAACTTTGAGCGCGTTGTTGTCGGAGCGAGCAACCATTAACAAATCGCTGACGAGGTTTGTCATTTTTTTGACTTCGCTCTTTAAATCTTCCAGCACTTGACGCAAGAAAGGATTTTCAATAGACGGGTCGGCGAGCAATAAATCAGCCGACGCCATGACGACTGCAAGCGGCGTTCTCAATTCGTGCGAGGCGTCCGCCGCAAATTGCTTTTGCTTGTCGTAAGCCTCTTTGAGCGGGACAAGTGCTCGACCTGCCATGTAATAGCCGATTGCCGACGCGATTAACAGCGCGACGAATCCCAAGACTACTTGTGCGTAAGTTGCCTTTTGAAGTCCGGAATAAAGCGCGGTCACGTCTTTTCCGACGTAAAGCGTCTGAACGATATTATCCGTGATAATTTTTTTTGAAGTCATCATCACGGTCGAAAGTTGTCCGGTCTCGTTGGTGTGCTGAAAAACTTCAACTTCGCCGTCGTCAATGTTCCAAGCGTCGATAACGTCAAGCACGAATTGTTCCAAGCGGAATGACGCCCGCTCGAAACGAACCAGATTTTTATTCTCGTTGAAGATGTAAAAAAACAATCGGTCATTGACGCTCTTGTAGTAGCGATTTTCGTCAACGGCGGCATTGGGATTCTGCAAATAAAAAGCTTGCGCTTCGGCGACCCCGTTAGCCGCGTCAGAAAGTTCCTGCGCCTGTTCGGAGAACATTGACCAATTCATTGCCATGTGCATGACGAAAATTATCAGCGACATGAATAAAAACATTATCAGCGCGTAGGCAAAGGCGAGCCGCCGCCGACTGCGCCCGAATATTTCCATAAGTTTTTATGCCTCTAAACGATAGCCGATACCGCGAACAGTTTTAATTGCAATGCTCCCGTCGTCAACTTCCATGAGTTTCTTGCGCAAAATTTTCATGTAGGAATCGATGTTGTTGGAGGTGATGTCGCGTTCAAGTCCCCAGATTCGGTCGAGGATAATATCGCGGGGCACGACGACGCCGAGATTTTGCGCGAGCAGGTCGAAGATTTGGAATTCACGCGGCGACAGCTGAATAACTTGATCTTTGCGCATGAGGACTTTGGTCGTGCGATTAAGTGTAAAGTCGCCGATTTCGATAACTTCCTGCTGAATTTTTTGCGTGGAACGTCTGCCGAGTGCGCGAAGTCTTGCCAAAAGTTCATCGAATTCAAACGGCTTAACAAGATAATCGTCCGCGCCCGCGTCGAGTCCCATAACGCGATCTTCAACGGTATCTTTTGCAGTGAGCATGATAATCGCCCGTTCGTAACCGGCTTCGCGCAGTTGCCGACAAGCTTCCAATCCGCTGACGTTGGGCATCATCCAATCCAAAATCAAAATGTCGTATTCCGAGTACATGGCGTATTCAAAAATGTCCGCGCCGTTGGTTATCCATTCGACGTTGAATTTATTTTGGGCGAGCATGTACTCAATCAATTTGCCGAGGCGGCTGTCGTCTTCGGCGAGCAGAATTCTCATCATCCGTCAATCACTCCCGAAAAATTTTTTCATGATTATACCAGGTAATTTCAAAAAGCACAATTCGGCGGTTGATATTGGCGGGCGCAACTTTTATAATTGTTTAAAACGGCTTCTCTTGAAAAGTGGTTAGCTGTTAGCGATTAGAAAATTTTTAACAGCTAAATTGTCGGTCTTTCTCTTTCCGCCGGGATTTTTAGGAAGTGATTTTATGAAATTTGTTTCGTGGAATGTCAACGGCTTGCGTGCCCGTTTGAAAAAAGATTTTATGCTGACGTTCAAAAAACTCGACGCGGATATTTTTGCCGTCCAAGAAATTAAAATGCAGGCAGGCGAGGCTATCTTGGAGCTTGACGGCTATAAACAATTTTGGAATTACGGAGAGCGCAAAGGTTATTCCGGTACGGCGATTTTTTCCCGCGTTGAGCCGAAAGGTTTTACGTGCGGTATCGGCGTCGACGAATTCGACAGCGAAGGACGCGTTATAACTCTCGACCTTGGAGAATTTTTTTTCGTCAATGTCTACGTTCCCAATTCCCATAATCTCGAATGGCTCGAACGCCGTATGAGTTGGGAAGATTCCTTCCGAAATTATCTGCGCGGACTCGACGAGATTAAGCCCGTGATTGTCTGCGGAGATTTCAACGTTGCGCATCAACCGATAGATTTAAAAAATCCCGCGTCGAATCATCACAACGCAGGATTCAGCGACGAAGAGCGCGGCAAGTTCACCGAACTTTTGAACGCCGGTTTCGTCGATATTTTTCGGCAACGCAATCCGACTTTGACGGGAGCTTACACTTGGTGGAGTTATCTCAGAAAAGCTCGCCTCACCAATGCCGGCTGGCGTATCGATTATTTTTTAATTTCCGAGCGATTGACCGAAAAAGTTTCCGCCGCCACGATTGAAAGTGATATTTTCGGCAGCGACCATTGCCCGATAACTTTAGTCACCGATTAACATTTGCAATTCCTCAGCCGTTACAGTCGTTGAGGAAATTTTTTTTATCTGCTCGTCTTTAGTCAAAGAAATTTTTTCTTCAGGCGCGGCAGATTTTTTTTCGGCGTCAACGAATTCAATCTGCTCGTCCTTGGTCAAAGGAATTTTTTCTTCGGGCGCGGCAGATTTTTTTTCGGCGACAATTTTAATCTGTTCGTCCTTGGTCAAAGGAATTTTTTCTTCGGGCGCGGCAGATTTTTTTTCGGCGTCAACGAATTCAATCGGCTCGACGAAAATTTTTTTGAAAGCCTCTTCCGCCGTGTCGACTGCGAAAATTTTTAAGCCGAGGTGTCCTTTTGGAATGTCCTTGGCATTTTCTTTCGGGATAACCAAAGTTTTTATGCCCGCCTGTTTTGCGCCGTAAGCTTTCTCGAAAACGCCGCCGACGGGTCGAACTTTTCCTTGCAAAGAAATTTCTCCGGTGACTGCCACATCTTGACGAATTTCTTTGCCCGTAACCGCACTGACCAAAGCCGCAAGAATCGCCGTGCCCGCGCTGGGTCCGTCAATGTTGCCGCCGCCGATAACGTTTATGTGGACGTCGAAATCATGAATATCCTTGCCCGTGACGCGTCGCAGAACGCTCGCCGCATTAAACACGGAATCCTTTGCCATGCTGCCCGCCGTCTCATTGAAACGAATTGTGCCTTTACCTTTTTCCGCCGCGAAAACTACCGCTTCAATCTCGATAACCGAGCCGATAAAGCCGCTGACACCCAGTCCGAAAATATGACCGACGGTCGCCTTGCTCGACGCTTTTTTGGTGACGAACTGATAAAGTCGACTGACTTGCGCCACTTCGTAAACGTCGCGCTTTTCAATTTTAATCGGGCGGTCAATGTGCAAAACTTTATCTTCCGCGCGGTCAAGGGCGAGACTGTACGCGTCGGCAAGAATGTTAATCGCCTTGCGCCCTTCAATCGTGTATTCGCTGATAATTTCGGCAAGCCCGCTTTCCAATTCGACGTTGAGTTTCTGCGCGGCGTTGTTGATGATTTCGACGATATGCGCGGGCGTCAAAGGCTCGAAGTAAATTTCGGCGCAACGCGAACGCAATGCCGGATTGAGTGCCGAGGCGTCGCGGGTCGTCGCTCCGATTAAAACAAAATCGGCGGGCGCACCGTTATCGAAAAGCATTTTGACATACGGCGGAACTTTTTCATCGGCGGGGTCGTAGTAGCTCGATTCAAAATAAGCGCGTTTATCTTCCAAAACTTTGAGCAATTTATTTTGCAACATGATGTCCATTTCGCCGATTTCGTCGATGAACAAAATGCCGCCGTGCGCGTCCGTGACAAGTCCGGGCTTTGGTTCGGGGATGCCGCCATCTGCAAGCTGACGTTGTGCGCCCTGATAAATCGGGTCGTGAACGGAGCCAATCAGCGGATTAGTCACGTCGCGCGGGTCCCAGCGCAAAGTTGTGCCGTCGGTTTCTATGAAGGGCGCATTTTCTCCAAAAGGACTTAGTTCCGTGCCGCGCACCGCTTCCAAAACCAAACGCGCCGCAGTAGTTTTGCCGACGCCCGGCGGTCCGTAAAGAATTAGATGCTGCGGGTAGGGCGACGCCAATTTTGAACGCAACGATTTGACTGCCCGTTCCTGCCCGACGATTTCTTCAAGCGATTGCGGGCGCAAAAGTTCCATTACCGATTGAGTCAAATGAACTTCTTCCAACTCTTGAAGTTCCTCGCGCTTTTTTGCGTCGTGCGGTAATTCGGAATGATTTTCTTCGCGCAAAATTTGCATGCGAATATCCTTGACGTAATCTTGATGATCCTTTTCGAGTTTCTCATTGATTTTGCGTTCGATTTTGTCCTCTATCTGTCGACGCGCCATAATGTCCGCAATCATTTCCGAAATCAGGATAACTTGTCCGCGAATCTCTGACGATTTGGGCGGCGGTGATAACGTCGGATTTTCTTCCAAAATTCTGCGCAGTGCCAAAACTCTTTCTGCGGGGTCATGCGAGCGCATGTAGCGGAGCGCGTCCATTTTGCCCGCCTGCAAAACCAATCTGTCCGAACCCATTACATCAACCAAAATTCCGTACAGCGCGGAAATTTCTCTGTCAAGGTCAGTTTCTTGTCGCGGCTGCGGATTATTTTTATTGCCGCCAAAAAATCTTTTAAACATAATCAACCTTCAACGACTTCAATTTTAATTTTCGTCGTAACTTCGGGGTGAAGCTTGATAATCGCGTCGTAAGTGCCCGTGCCCGTCACGTTACCTTGAACAGAAATTTTGCGCTTGTCGACGTTGAGCGAGTGATTTTCCTTGAGAGCCTTGGCGACGTCCGAGCCGCCCACCGAGCCGAAAAGTTTTCCGTCCTTACCGATTCGCACGGGTATCTTGACGGAAATTTTTTCGAGTTGCGCGCCCAAAAGTTTTGCCTCGTCCGCCTCCTGCTGAGCTTTGCGAGCTTTGTTCTCCGCCTTGACTTTTGCTGAATTTAAATTCGCCGCATTAGCCTCGACAGCCAATTTACGCGGCAAAAGATAATTGCGCCCGTAGCCGTCCGAGACTTCGACGACTTCGCCCTTTGCTCCGACTTTTTTAACATCTTCCTGCAAAATAACTTTCATGTTCAAATTTCCTCCTACAAATCAAAATATATTAAGTTGAGCTGCCGATTATCGACAGACTTTTTAAACGAAATTTTTATTACGAAACTTGACGTCGAATCATTTCTTATGAACGATTTGTTGCTTTCTGATAATGTCGGAAACGTCGTGCATGGAAATGAACGCCGTCTTATCAATCTCGTAGACAATTTTTTTGAGCCTGTTAATTTGGAAGTGATTTATAATGAAATAAATGATTTGCTTTTCCTCTTTGGAGTAGCCGCCGATAGCGTTGACAATCGTGCCGCTTGAATGAAATTGTTCGCTTAAGGCGTCGGAAATTTCATTTGCCTTGTTCGTGACAATCAGCGCGCATTTCGAGCGGTCAAGCCCTTCAACGACAAAATCAACGACTTGCGAGCCGATATAGTAAGTGACAATAGAATAGAGCGGCAAAATCCAACTGCCGACGATAATTCCGCAAATTATGTAAAGAATCGTGTCGAAAATCATGACGAACGAACCGAGCGATAAGCCGAGACCTTTTGCGAAGATAACGGACAAAACGTCAATGCCGTCAATCGCGCCGCCCGCCCGAATCGTCATGCCGGAGCCTATGCCCGACAATATTCCGCCGAAAATCGCGCACAACAGTAAATCATTTCCGGCAAACGGTGATTCGGGAATTTCGTCCAGCGGAAAATATTCCGTCAAAAATCCCGAAACTATCGAGTAGATGACGACCGCGAAAACCGAATAGACCGTAAACGCAAAACCCTGCTTCTTGAGTCCGAAAATAAAAATCGGCACGTTGAAAATTACCAGAAACAGCGACAGCGTATAAATTTCCGGCGTGAGTTGGTTGAGGAGCATTGACACGCCCGACATGCCGCTGTCGTAAAGTTTCACGGGATACATGAACATCATTACGCCGAACGCATTGACCGTGCCCGCGATTGTAAGAAAAACGAAATTTGTCCAATGCAAATCTTTTAAGTTTCTGATTGCTCGATATTTTAAATTCACGGAACTCCTCCTTGCAGAAAAATTTTTCGTCGATTATACCACACGTCAAAAAAAAAATCTGCCACTTGCATTCGACAGATAAAATTTCGTCGTTTTCAATGACATGAAGAAATTTTTCGCGACGAATAGTAACATAAGTTTTATTTATAAATTTCGTCGCGCCGATTGACATTGCGATAAATAAAATCTATAATCGTTGCAAGATTAGGACTTTATTTTTAAAGGAGAGTGTATTTATGGCGAAACCGCTTCAAATTATGGAAACAGTTCTGCGCGACGGACATCAATCGCTGCTTGCCACTCGCATGCGTTATCGTCAAATGGAACCGATGCTGGCAAGTCTCGACAAAATCGGTTATAAAGCTCTGGAAGCATGGGGCGGCGCGACTTTCGACAGCTGCCTGAGATTTTTGGACGAAGATCCTTGGGAACGCCTCGACAAGCTCAAAGCTAACCTTAAAAATACTCCGATTCAAATGCTCCTGCGCGGACAAAATCTTCTCGGCTACAACCACTATTCCAATGACGTGGTAGAAAAATTCGTTCAGCACGCCTCGGCACACGGCATCGGCGTTTTCCGCATTTTCGACGCACTTAACGACGTTCGCAATCTTCGTGTCGCGATTAAAGCCGCGCTTGCCTGTCCCGAAAAGCCCGAAGTTCAAGGTTGCTTGGTTTACACGATAAGCCCCGTCCACACCAATGAAAAATTCGTTGAGCTTGCCAAAGAACTTCAGGAAATGGGTTGCCATTCCGTCTGCATTAAAGACATGTCAGGATTGCTCGCGCCTTATGTAGCCGACGACCTCGTTAAAAAACTCAAAGCCGGCTTGGATATTCCCGTTGAACTTCATACGCATTGCACATCGGGTTTCGGTCACGCCACTTATCTCAAAGCGATTGAGGCGGGCGTTGACATCGTAGACTGCGCGTTGAGTCCGTTCTCCAGCGACACGTCCCAACCTTGCACGGAAACTATCGTCGCAATGCTCGCGGGCACCGAACGCGATACCAATCTCGACCGTCAAGCCATGACTCCGATTGCCAAACATTTCCTCGGCGTCAAACAGGAACTCATTCAAGAATTCGGACTTAAAGGTTACTTCGATATTAACGTCAACGTCCTCGACTTCCAAATCCCCGGCGGCATGTTGTCCAATCTTGCCAATCAGCTTAAAGAAGCGGGCATGGAGGATAAATATCAAGACTTGCTCGACGAAATGCCGCGTGTCCGCGCAGATGCAGGTTATCCGCCGCTCGTCACGCCGTCCAGTCAAATCGTCGGCACGCAAGCAACCATAAACGTTATGGCGGGCGAACGTTATAAACTCGTCCCGAACGAATTCAAAGATATGGTTCGCGGAAAATTCGGACGTACTCCCGTTCCCGTCGACCGCGATTTCATCACCAAAACACTCAAAATCCCCGAAGACCAAATCATTGACGATTGCTCGATTGAAGACGCCAAGGGCGAAACTTTTGCCCAGTTTAAGGAAGAAGTTATTAACAAAGGCTTCCTCAACCCGACTGACGAAGATGTTTTGAGCTACGCGCTCTTCCCGCAAGTCGCCGAAGAATTCTTCAAGAAACATTATAAACAAGTTACCGCTTACAAAAGAGGATAAAATTTTTTCAGACAAAAAAATTCTCCCGCCGAGTTTTTCGACGGGATTTTTTTATTGTCTGATTGATAGAAGTTCTGCAGATAAATTTTTTTTAAGCTTATCTTCCAGTTCGTCCAAAGTTTTTGCGTCGAAAGCGTAGGTAACTTGAGGCGCGCCGTTGATTCGTCGTTCGCCGCTGAATTCGTCGCTGTAAATGTTGTAGTAAATTGCAAAGTCGCTGTTGGCAGAAAAATCGGCGTAGTTGATGATTATAAAGGAACCGTTGGTGACTTCGACGGGCGCGGCAGGATTTATGAACAGCTCGAAATTTTCAAGCGTCGCGGGCAATTCCAAACCGTAATTCCACGCGTCGATTTTTTTCTCGCGCAAGAAACGATTCGGAGTTTTATTTTTTACGTCGCGAAGATTTTTAATCACGTAGACAAGTTCCGCGTCAATCATCTTTTGAAAGTGCGCGAAGTCTTCCGTAAAAAATTTCGTCAAGCAAAATTCCGTTAAACCGATTTTTTGTCGAACTTTAAATTCCATTGTTTCTTCGTGAAAATAAGTCGTCAAGGCGCAGTGAGTAGCGTCGTCGACGTAGCTGAAGAAAATAAATTTGTCTTCGTCGACCGCGAAAATTTTTTTCAGCGCAAAATTTTCAATCGCGGCGGGCAGATTTTCTCCGAAGTGAAGCTCGGCAATCTGCGCGGCGATTTTATTTTTAGTCTCGTCCTTCAAAAAATTTCCTCCTTAGGAATTAAGGCTTATATTTTTAGAAATTGTTTTCAAAGTTTTGCATTAAAATCTTGTACGATTCTTGCAATAATTTTTTCCGTCGCGTCTTTGTGAGTCTCGTAAATTTTTTTTGCAATCTCCTGCCGCTTATCAAACAACGGGTCATTGCCGTTCAACAAGTCCTCAAGATAATGCTCGATTTCTTTCCAACTGTGAGCGATGTACATTGCCTTAAACATTTCTTCATATTCGGGAAGAGGAAGCGCCCGCGGATATTCGCAATAGATAATCGGTCTGCCCGTGAGAAAAAATTCAATCATGACGGAAGAATAATCGGTCAGGAATATATCGACTTTGCGAATGCTCTTGAACATGTTCGCAAGCGTAGTTTGGCGCAGGATATTATTTTTTTTCAACAGCTCGTCGTAAGCCGTAATTTCTTTTTCCGTCATGAATTTTTTTTTCATAAGCTCGTTAAAAAGGTCGGGGTGCGGACGCAAAATTAATTCAACTTCCTCGCCGTATTTTTTGGCAAGCGCGACGAAATTATCTTTGTAGTTCATAAAATGACTGCCGCCGATTTTATCATCGAAATTCCAGCGCGGTGCCCACAAAATATTTTTCGCGGCGTATGATTCTTTTTCAAGCCGGTAATACGGTTTCAACGCAGGGTAGCCGAAAAATTCCACGTGCTGATAATCCATGCTTATATCTTGCGGAAATTTTTTTTCAAAGTCATTCTTGACGGTTTCGGCGGAGGCAAAGTATAAATACACGTTCCGCCAAAAATTTGGAAACTCATCAAACAATCTGTCCGAAAAAATATTTGACAAAGTTGCGCCGTAAGATATGATGCAGACCTTGGCAAATTTCACTATGTCGTTTGTCCTGAAGCCCGGAAAAGTTCGGCGACTGTCGTAGGGATTCGGCAGAAAAACATAGTCGGGCGCAAGCTTTTGCAAATCCATCAAGCCGTAGTTGTAAATTTTATCGTCGGGATATTTTTCTCGGAAATAATCCCAAGCCCTGTCCAAATATTTATAATCGGCTCCCGCGTAGACAATCAGAAAAGTTTCAAAGTCGTCGCGCTTTTTCATTGCCTCATAGACGGGAAGAATTTTTTCGCCCGACAAAAAAGAATTTGCCATAAAAGCCACGCGAATTTTTCTACGCTCGTATCGTCGCATACTTTGTCGGAAAAGATAATAAGTGGCAATGTCGGCGTCCGTGTAATTAACTTCCGTGTATTGATTCAGAAAAACCGCTTGAACGTCGCGCACCATTTTTTTAGACCACAAATGCTGATTGAACGGAATTTTAAGTTCGGTCGGCTCCAAAAATTGAATCATGCCCAAAACCGAAAGTTCGCGCTCGGCATGATTTATATTTTTGTTGTAGAGGAGCAACAATTTTTCGCAGTATTTTTTTGCCAAGAAATTCAGCGTCGGATTTTCCAAACGAATCGCCAACAGCGCAATGTATTCCTCGTACCAAGATTGTTCGGACGCATTTTTTAAATCCGCGACGGAAATTTTCAGCAGACGAACTGTCAAAGCTTTTTTCCGGAAAAAAATTGCTGCTTCGGGATTTAATTTCTTGTAGAAGTCGAGTTCGGCTTGAGCCTTGTCCGATTGCTTTTTTAAATTATCATTCACTGTCAATCACCTCGGCTGAAATTTCTGCGCGGCAACGTTTATCCCCTGCAGTGTTCGTGATATAATGACAAAAAATTTTTCGGAGGATAAAATCATGACTAAAAATGATTGGCAAAATTTTTTTATGACGCGAGTTAATCGTTGTAAAGTTTTGGTTATCGGCGATATTATGATGGACAGATATTATTACGGCGACGTTAAAAAATTTGCGAGCGATGCGCCCGTGCCCGTTGCCAAAATTATTAAGCGCAAGTCCTCACTCGGTGCCGCCGCCAATATCGCGAACAACTTGGCTAATCTCGGCTGCCAAACCGCAATAGCCGGTTTTGTCGGCGACGACCATAACTTTGAAATACTTTCCGGACAACTTTACGAGAGCGGCATTGACCAAGACGGCTTGATTGCGACCGAGTGGCCGACGACGACAAAAATCAGAATCATGAGCGGGCATGTGCAGATGTTCCGCATGGATTTTGAAGACTTGGCTCCGCGCACCGAAGATCAATTCGACGCCTTGAAAAGTTTCGTTAAACAACGACTCAATGAAAGTCTCGACGCGATTGTCCTTGCCGATTACGAAAAAGGAGTTTGCACGGAAAGATTTTGCGCCTCGGTGATTCGCGCGGCTCATAATCACGGAGTGCCCGTCGTGGTCATGCCTTACGGTCAGCAGTGGATTAAATACGCGCAAGCCGATTACATCACGCCGAATGTCTCAAAGATAAACAAAATCCTGCTCAGCCCCATACCCACGGACGATGACGACGCGGCGGAACGAGCAGGACGATATATCATGCGCAAATTTAAAGTCAAAAATGTTTTGGCAACGCGTTCGGCTTCGGGCATGACGCTCGTGACTGAAGATAAAGCTTTCCACTTGCCGACACGCGCCCAGGAAGTTTACGACAGCGCAGGTGCCGCCGATACCGTCGCCGCAGTTTTCGCAATGGCTTTGGCGGGCGGCTTGAAACCTGTCGACGGTGCGTACATTGCCAACCTCGCGGCAGGAATCATTTTGAGAAAGTCCGGAACTTATGCAATCACTCGCCAAGATGTTTTGAACGAGCTGGCGGGCTAAAGTTTGTCGATTAAGAAGACATGTTCAGTTTAACAAACAACCAATGGTATCTTCCTGCCTTTTTTCCCCGTCACTTTTCTACATTTTTTTAGCGCAATTGAACTACTCCCGCCTGCGGGAGATTCATGAGAAGTTTAACTTATTCTCAAAGGCTAGTCTAAGTAGCCCATACACCTTTCTTAGGATTTAGGATTTAGGATTTAGGATTTAGGATTTAGGATTTAGGGGAAAAAACCTAACTCCTAACTCCTAAATCCTAACTCCTAACTCCTAATTGATTACGTGGTAGTCCTCCACGGTTAAAATAAGCAGCGATTCATATTATTCTCGCCGATTTTGGATAAAGCTCACCACTTTAAAAATTTTTTCAATCATAACAAAAAAAATTCCCCGCCGCAATTTGCGACAAGGAATAATTTTTTTTACGACTTTAATGCGTCCAAAGTTTTTTTCAAGCTGTCCAAGTCTTCAACGTTGAGACTTTTAATTTTTTTGTCGATACGCCGATTGAAACCGCAAAGAGTTTTTCCGGGACCGCACTCGATAAAAATATCCGCGCCGAAATTTTTCATTGCCTCGACGCAAGCAATCCACTTGACGGGATTATCAGCCTGCGCGACGAGATTATTTTTAATTTCCGTCGCTGAAGTTTCAAGTTCGCCGTTGAAATTCGCCGCAACCGGAAATGCCGCGTCGTTGAGTTCGACCTTGTTCAATTCTGCGGCAAGTTTTTTTGCGGCGGGAGTCATAAGCGTGCTGTGGAAAGGTGCGCTCACGGGCAAGACGACAGCTTTTTTCGCGCCCGCAGATTTTAATTTTTCCACCGCCGATTCGACACCCGCAGTTTTTCCCGCTATGACTGTTTGTCCGGGGCAGTTGAAGTTGACCGCTTGCACTTCGCCAACTTCAGACGCCTCCGCGCAGATTTTTATAATCGTCGCGTCGTCAAGTCCGAGAATTGCCGCCATTGCTCCTTCGCCGACCGGAACCGCCTCTTGCATGAATTGTCCGCGCTTGTGAACCAAAACGACCGCATCTCTGAATTTAAGCGAACCTGCCGCCACCAAGGCAGAATATTCGCCGAGACTGTGACCGCCTGCAATTTGAGCCGCAATTCCTTCCGATTTTAAAATTTCGTTGACGATAACGCTGACAACCAAAATTGCGGGCTGAGTGTTCGCCGTCAATTTCAAATCGTCTTCCGAACCTTCAAAGCACATTTTCTTTATCGAATAGCCCAAAGCGTCGTCTGCCTCGTCGAAAAGTTTTTTGGCAGCGTCGAAGTTGTCATAAAAATCTTTTCCCATGCCGACCGACTGCGCACCTTGTCCGGGGAAAATAAAAGCCGTCTTCATGAAAATGCTCCTCTCAAAAAAACAGTTATAAGTGGAAAGTGGTTAGCGATTAGTTTTTTGCTAACCACTAATCACTAATCACTTCAATCGTATTTGCTTTGAACTTTATTTACGACACCGCCGATACCGTTGACAATATCGTCGATAATTTCTTTGACGGTTTTAATATCGTCGAGCATACCGGAAATTTGCCCGATCATGACAGAGCCGTTTTCAACGTCGCCGCCGTGAGTCGCCTTGTGTAATGCGCCTGCTCCCAGTGCCTCAAGCTCTTTGACCGTCGCGCCTTTGGCTTCCATTTCAAGATAAGTGCGCGTTAATTTATTTGCCAAAACTCTGACGGGATGCCCCGTTGTCCTGCCCGTGACGACCGTCGACCTGTCCTTGGCTTTGAGCACGAGATTTTTATAATTCGGGTGCGCGATACACTCTTTGCTGAGAACAAAACGCGTGCCCATTTGAATTGCACTTGCTCCCAACGAGAACGCCGCGACAATTCCGCGCGAATCAGCAAAACCGCCCGCCGCTATGACGGGAACATCAACCGCGTCGACGACCTGCGGAACAAGTGCCATCGTAGTTATTTCGCCGATATGTCCGCCCGATTCGCAACCCTCGGCAATGACCGCATCCGCGCCGCCTTTGACCAAACGTTTGGCAAGTGCGACACTGGCAACGACCGGAATAACTTTCGAGCCGATTTCTTTGAGCGCGGGAACGTATTCGCCGGGATTGCCCGCGCCCGTCGTCACGACAGGTACTCGCTCTTCAACCATGAGCTGCATGACTTCTTTGACGAACGGCGACATTAACATTACGTTCACGCCGAAAGGTTTATCCGTCCACGCCTTGCACTTTTGAATTTCTTTATGCAAAACGTCCGGCGGCATATGTCCCGCGCCGATAAGTCCCAAGCCGCCCGCGTTCGATACCGCCGAGGCAAGCTCCGCCGTCCCTATCCACGCCATGCCGCCTTGAAATATCGGATATTTGATTTTCAGCAATTTACATATGGCGTTGTTTTCAAACATCTAATCTCTCCTCCTCAACGGTTGCGACGCTACGTTCCCAATAAATTATACGAATCTGCCTGATTTGTCAATTCCGAATTAACTTAAAGTGAATTTTTGATTTGCTCAAGAATTTTGCTGCCGACGTAGTTGCAGGCGACGCCGATACCCGAACAAATTGCCCTGGCGTCCGACGAGCCGTGACTTATCACGCAACAGCCGTCGACGCCCAAAAGCGGTGCTCCGCCGTTCTCCGAAACGTCCAGCCGCTTGGAAATATTTTTAAACGTCGTTTCAAGAAGTTTCTCGCCCAAAAGTTTTGCGCCGCCGTTTGCCGTAAGTTCTTCCGTCAAAAGTTTTATAATCGTCAGCGCGAGTCCTTCGCCGAATTTTAAAACGACATTGCCGACGAAACCGTCACAAATCACCACGTCGAATTCACCGCGAGGAATGTCGCGACCTTCGGCATTGCCTTTGAAATTCATCTTCTTCAAACGCTTGAGCATTTTATAAGTTTCCTGCACCTGCGCGTTGCCTTTAGTTTCTTCCTCGCCGATGTTCAAAAGCGCGACGGAAGGATTTTTTATTTTAAGGACGTGCTCGGCGTAAAGCGAACCCATTATCCCGCATTGAACCAAATGTTCGGGCTTGCTGTCAACGTTCGCGCCGCTGTCGAGTAAAAGTGTCGTGCCGCGCGGTGTGGGAATCGGTGTGGCGATTGCGGGTCTTCCTATGCCGTGAATTCTTTTGAGAATCAGTTGAGCCGCTGCCACTGCCGCGCCCGTCGAGCCGGCAGAAAGTACCGCGTCGCATTCGCCGTCCTTTACCAAATTTGTCGCCACGACGATTGACGAATTTTTTTTATTGCGCACGGCGTCGGCGGGGTGTTCGCCCATTTCTATGACTTCCTCCGCGTGATATATCGTTATCGGCAAATTTTTTGTTTCGTCGAGTTCGCCGCGAATTTTTTCTTTGTCGCCTACCAAAACTATTTCGCATTTATATTTTTCGGCTGCCAATATTGCACCTTTTATTATTTCCGCCGGAGCTTTGTCCCCGCCCATGGCGTCGACTGCTATTTTCAACTTTCCCGCCCCTTCAAAAAATTGTTCAATCAAAAAAAAATAAGCAGGTTTCAATGCCTGCCCAAATCGTTTCCGTATCCTCAAGCCGTCTCTGTAAGCTTCCTCACATACATTGGCGAGACTTTCAATCTTAAACGATTGGGGCTGGCTTACACAGCCTCTATCCGGTAGACAAAGCATCCGGATACATTTTTTGTGCAGTGTGCACGTAAATTCTTGATGAAATCGACTCAATATACGGTAGCCAATTAAACACAGTTTATGCTGTCTCTATGACCTCGCGCCCGTCATAGTAGCCGCATTCAGGGCACACATGATGTGGGAGTTTAGGTTCATGGCATCTCGGACATTTTACGTAGTTCGGAGCTTCCAACTTCCAATTTGCACGCCTTCTGTCGCGTCTGCTTTTGCTGAGTTTTCTTTTAGGTGCCGCCAACGCTTAACACCTCCTTTTTATCAATTAGGAATTAGGATTTAGGAATTAGGAATTAGCAATAGGATTCGCAGAAATAATTCCTCATTCCTAATTCCTAATTACTAATTGTTGAAGCGCGGCAAGTCTGGGGTCGACGACAAAATTATCGCAACCGCACTCGCCTTCGTTCAAATTCGCACCGCACTTGGGACATAAGCCCTTACAGTCTGTCTTGCAAAGATTTTTCATCGGCTGTCCGGCAAGCAGAACGTCATGTAAAAGTTCAGTCACGTCAATTAAATCGTCAACTGCCTCGGATTTGTCAAACTCTTCCTCGAATTCGTGAACTTGATTCGCCGTCGCCGGAGTTAAACATCTGTCGCAGGTGAAAGACTTTTTGCACCGGATATTTCCGCGAACAACGTAACATCTTCCGACGTCTTCGACTTCGCCGAAAATTTTAACATCGCCTTCGAAACCGTCCGCCGCAAAATCTTCGCCGAATAATTTTTCCGCCGTCGCGCTGAACTCAAAAGGAACTTTGCCGCCCCTTGCCGTTTGCACTTTCGGCATTTTACAACACCGCCCTTTTTGTGTCAAGGCAACTTTTACAGCAAAGTTACCATTAACAAATAAGTATCGTCCACGCCCTCAAGCAACTCGAAAAATCTTTTGTAAAGCTCGTCGTTGTGGTCGGTTTTCAACATGAACCAATTGACCATCGCCGATAAATCTTCCTTTGAATCCAAACCGCCTTGAATCGCCGCGAACGTCATCATCTCGAAAATTTTACAGCTTATCAGGAAGACGATAAAATTTTTCGTGAGACTTTGATCTCTGAATCGCCAAGGATAGAAACTGTAGAAAAGTTCGTTGACAAGATAATTTTCAAGGAACGTCGAATAATTCTCCGAAAAATTTTTGCGAGCGTCGACCAGCTTTTCAAAGTTTGCGGCGATTTCCGGAATAAAGACAATATCATTTTCGTCGGGCTTAATTCCGAAAACTTTTTCAAACGCGGCAAAAAATTTCAGCCCTTCTTTAGACCGCAAAGCTTCCCAAGTATGACTGATGAATTTTATCATGAACGTGACAAATTTATTTGCGTCGAAGGCAAAACTTTGGAGTATCGGCGGCATTTCCGTCAGCAAAAATTCTTCCGAACGATACGCCGCGATTAAATCCAGCACGTTATCGCCGTCGGTGCCGCCCGAAATTAATTCTTGCAACTTGTCGAGGAAAAGTCCGAGCACGATTAATCTTTGGTCGATTGTGAATTGCCGTTCCTGCAAAATCGAAATCATTGCGATTTGAATTTCGCGGACAAGCGGAGCATCATCTTTTGAAATCGGAACAGGAGTTATTCCGATTCTGCCGTGTTTGCTGTGAATTTTGTCGGGCACTTCGACAAGTTCAAATTTCATCGGCTCTTGATTGAACAAAATCATTTCAGCTGCTACGGGGCAAGTTAAAGACAGCGAGCGTTCAAAAAAATTTCCGAGGCTGTACGTTCGGCGCGGATAGGTCGTGCAAGTTACAGACAAAATTTCTTCGCCGTAATCCAGTTGCAGTCGACACAAATTATTTTCGTTTAGGAACGGGCAAAAATTTTCCTCAAGCGTCACAATATATTCCTCGCGCTCCGAATTAAATTTCATGCGCGAAGTAATTTCCTTGGCGATATTTTTCGGTTTGATTCGCGAATATTTTTCATAAGTCGCCGCGTCAATTCCGATTATCCAATTTTTACAACAACGAGCATTGCACTTGGAGCCGTCGCATTTGAATTTGCCGACGTATTCGGGCTGAAAGTACAGAAATTGTTTTGCCATAAACTTTCCTCTCAAAATTACTGTTCAAGCAAAGTTTCCATGAGTAAAAAGAAATCGTCATTCTCCTCAAGATATTTAAACATTTTTTCATTCAAACGGTCACCGTGGTCAATTTGGTTCGTGTACCAGTTCGCCAACATCAGCAAATCTTTTTTATCGGAAAAATTGTTTTGCGTCGCCGAGAAAATCAGCAACTCAAAAATTTTGTACATCATAAGAAAAACCGATATACTCCTTGACGGTCGGCGATGATATTTGTAAGGATAAAGTCCCATAAAGAATTCGTTAATCAAAAAATTTTCCAAGAAGGTCGAGTAATCCGCAAAAAATTTTTTCCGCGCCTCGGCAAGTTTCTCATAATTTTCCGCGATTGTCGATATGGAAATTTGATTGCTTTCGTCGGGTTTAATTTGAAGTGTGTTAATCAGCGCGTCCATGAATCGTCTGTCGGTTTGCTCCAGTCGAACTTCTTTGACGTTGTAGAAAGCCTCAAACAGCTCCATCATCAATCGAATAAATTTTTCCGGATTGAATTCAACGCTTTGAAGCATCAGCGGTACTTGTTCCGCCAAAAATTTTTTTGACTTATAAACCGCGATTAACTTTTTAACATCTCCGCCGCTTTGATAAATTTCTTCAAGCCTGTCGACGAAAAATCCCATTACGATTAATCTTTGGTCGATTGAAAGTGTGCGCTCCTGCAGAATTGAAATTATCGCGACTTGAACGTCAAGCATTTGTTCGGCGACGCTTTTATCGAAGCGAAAGGAAGGAATATTGAGTTTTCCGCCCATGTCGTGCACTTTCTTGGAGACTTTGACCCATTCAAATTTAATCGGCTCTTGCCCGGACAAAATCATTTCAGCTGCCACCGGACAAGTTAAAGTCAACGACCGTTCAAAAAAATTTCCGAATGAATTCGTTCTGCGCGGATAAATTGCACAAGTTTCCGATAAAAATTTTTCGCCATATTCCAACTGAAATCGACATAAATTATCTTCCGTCAAAAACGGGCAATGATTTTTTTCATCGAGTGTAATAACATAAATTTTGCGTTCCGAATCAAATTTCATGTGCGAGATGATTTCTTCAGCTTTGCTCTCAGGTTTTATCCGTGAATATTTTTCGTAAGTCGCCTTGTCAATATCAATTCGCCAGTTTTTACAACAATGAACATTGCACTTGGAGCCGTCGCATTTGAATTTGCCGACGTATTCGGGCTGAAAGTACAAAAATTTTTTCGCCACGATTAAATCATCTCGTTTGCAATCATATATTCGGCAATTTGCAGGGCGTTGAGAGCCGCGCCTTTTCTGATTTGATCGCCGCAAACCCACAAGTTCAAACCGTGTTCAATCGAAAAATCTTTACGAATTCTCCCGACTTCCACAGCGTCTTTGCCCGAAGTTTCAAGCGGCTGAGGATAAATCATTTCGGCGGGATTGTCGCGAACGATAACGCCGGGGAATTTTTCCAGCGCGGCGCGAGCCTCTTCGACGGAAACTTCATTTTCAAATTCAATGTTGACAGACTCGGCGTGACTGCGATAAACGGGAACGCGGACGGTTGTCGCCGTGACTTTCAACGCGTCGTCTTCCATAATTTTTTTAGTCTCGTCAACCATCTTCATTTCCTCTTTGGTGTAAAGATTTTCCATGAAGACATCGATTTGCGGCAGAAGGTTTGAGGCAATTTGATAATGCTTGTCGAGTTTGGCGACGGGCAAAACTTTAGCTTCGACATCTTCGCCGCGGGCAAGTGCTTCGAGTTGCGACTTTAATTCGTCCATGCCTTCGCGACCCGCGCCCGAAACTGCTTGATAAGTCGACACGACCACACGCTTGATTTTGGAAATGTTGTAAAGCGGCTTGAGAGCCATGACCATGATTATCGTCGAGCAATTCGGATTTGCAATTATGCCTTTGTGCCGAGCGATTGCTTGCGGATTGACTTCGGGGACGACGAGCGGAACTTCGGGATTCATTCTGAAATTTGACGAATTGTCAATGACGACTGCGCCCGCTTTGACTGCCGCAGGTGCAAATAATTTACTTGCCGCGCCGCCCGCGAACAATGCAAATTTTACGCCGTCGAAAGATTTTTCCGTTGTCTCTTCGACCGTGTACTCTTTGCCCATGAAATTAATTTTCTTGCCCGCCGAACGCGACGACGCCAACATTTTCAGTTCGCCGAAAGGAAAATTGCGTTCTTCGATGAGTCTCAAAAATTCTTGACCGACTGCGCCCGTTGCGCCGACAATTGCCGTGTTAAATTTTTTCATTAAATCTCCTCCTCTTTTAGGATATAGGATTTAGGATTTGGGATTTAGAGAAAATTCCCTAACTCCTAAATCCTAAATCCTAACTCCTAACTCCTAAATCCTAAAGTGCCGCGCCGATTTTGTAAGCCATGTCGCCGAATTCGGATTTCTCAACCATAGCACGATTACCGCAACCCGTCGCCCACACTTGTCCGACATCTTGCCAGCTCATATAGCGCACCAAAGTTTCATAATGATTTTGCAAAGCCTCCATCGTCCAATCGGCAGAATTCCACGCCGTCGTAATTATCATTGACTTTTTGCCGCTGAGTCGTGTCGTCCGCGAATAAAATCTGTCGACGACCGTTTTAAGCTGCGCACTCATGCCGAAATAATAAAGCGGCGTCACCAAAACCAACAAGTCCGCCTTGAGCATTTGCGGCATTAATTTTGTTTCAATCGCGTCGTCGAAAATGCACGCGCCATCCATGCCGCATTGGTCGCAACCCCGGCAAGGATTGGTTTTTTCGTTCGCCGCGTCGAATATAAAAATTTCATGCCCCGCAGTCTTCGCACCGTCGACAAATTTTTTTGCCAAGTAGCGCGAGGTCGATTGCTCTTCGGAATGCGGGCTGCTGTTAATCACAACGATTTTCATAGATTTTCCTCCCGAAACATTTCCTTGCGCGGAAACTTCGCTCTCTTCGTTATTTTTGTCTTTAATCGCCGACAAACCGCAGCCGCTCAAATAAACAGCAATCGCACCGAATCCGACGACCTTTATAAATTTTCGCCTGTTCATAACAATCACTCGCTGTAAACTTCTTTAGCCATGGGGAAGACCGCCCAAGCTTTCGGCCAGCCCGCGTAGAATCCGAGTTGCGTGATAATCTCGACCATCTCCGCTTTGGTCACTCCGTTAGCTTTTGCGTTGGCAAGATGATGTTTCAATGCGTCCGTAAAAATTCCTGCGCCGACCAGCGTCGAAACCGTGACGATACTCCTGTCGTGGACGGACAAAATTTTATTGCGGCTCCAAACTTCGCCGAAAAGAATATCGTCATTGTAGCGAGCAAATTCCGGCGCGAAGTCTCCGAGATTTTTTCTGCCCGCCGTCTGAGTAATTTTTTCGCCGACGTTATCAAAAACCTGCGCGGCGTCTTTGCCGTAAACTTCCTTTGCCATGGGGAAGACCGCCCAAGCTTTCGGCCAGCCCGCGTAGAATCCGAGCTGAGTTATAATTTCAACCATCTCATCGCGGGTGACGCCGTTTTTCTTTGCGGTTGCAAGATGATACTTGAGTGCGTCGGTTAAAACGCCCGAACCGACCAAAGCGCAAATCGTGACGATACTCCTGTCGTGCAGAGATAAAATATCATTGCGCGACCAAACTTCGCCGAAAAGAATATCGTCGTTGTAGCGAGCGAATTCCGGCGCAAAATCTCCGAGCGCATCTCTGCCCGCCGTTTGAACAATTTTTACCGCTTTAGATTTTTCCATAGCTGTTGCCTCCACCGAAAATAAATTCATCGTGAACAAAACCGCGAGTCCTGCCGTTAAAAATTTTTTCATGATAAAAACCTCCACATTTATTATAGCATAAAAAAAATCCTGCCGAGCGATTCGACGGGATTTTTTTTTAGGGAAAAGGCAAACGGGACAAGAGTTTTGAACTTTTCCCTTGTCCTTTGTTCCTTGTCCCTTACTTAAGAGTTTTGCCGCTGATGGTGTGAGTCGTGCCGTTGATATTAATCTTATCGCCCGCGCTGACGTTTTCCAAAATAACCGAGCCGTCAATTGTCAACGTGAGCTTATTGCTTGCAAACCGTGTATGAACCGTTTTTGCAACAGGTCGCCGCTCGCATAGTCTTGAATGGTATCGGTGCCTTCGTTCGGCTTGTAAATGAATGATCGTTGCCCGTGCCTCCGTAAAGTGTGTCGTTGCCTGCTCCGCCGTTTATCGTCGAGTTTTTGCCGCTGCTCGTCACAAAATCATTTTCGTTGCCTGCGTTTATTGTAAGGCCCGTGGTACTCGTGGCGGTTATCGTGTCGGCGTTCTTGCTACCCGTAAAAATCTTGCCCGTGTAGGTGCCTTTCGCTATCGAGAACTTGTACTTATCCGCATTCTTCAAAGTTGGCTGCTTTCAGAGTTACAACACCATTTTTCGGAGTCGTCGGTGTCGAAGCAACTCCCTTTAATGCAAGTGCTTGAGTTGAAGTTTTTTCGACGAAATATATCGTCTTTTGATTATCGCTGAATTCGTAATGGTCGGGAACATAATCTTTAAGATAGGAGATTGCTCCGTCGGATAAATCACCCCATACATCGGTAGCTGTTGAAACTGTACTCATGCCCTTGCCCAATTTCAGCGTGTAGTCTTCTTGATTCAAAAGCTTGACGGGAGTGCCGTCGGTTTGAACTGCCGCCTTGCCGATTGTAAGTTTATTGCCGCTGACTGAGATGCGCCGTCCGCCACTCCTTCCAATTCAAAGACTTTGGAAGTGCCTTCGTGATTGACTTGCCGTCGGAGCTTATCTCATAACCCGCCGAATTGCGGAAGCGTCATATTTTGCCGCTATGGATTTAGAAATCTCTACGTCTTTACTCAGGGCAAGAGTGTAACCGTCGCTGATTGTAACTTCATCTTTGTCAAGTGACTCTTCAGAAATTGTAACAACCTTATCCTGCAGAGAAATGCCGTCGAGTGATTAGCGTTTTCTTTGGCGTTCCGTAAGTTGCAGTCTTGTCGTCCAATGCCCATTTCTTTTCAAAAATTTCTTCACCTTTAATATTGCATCTGCCAAAGTTATATTGCCTTCACCGACAGTGAGGATGATGTCCGAGCCGCTGATTTGACTTGAGTAGGTGTCAATGCCGATTTGCAAAGTTGATATGGCATTGAAGCCCCTTATAGTATCATTGCCGGAGGAGTATTCAATCAGATTGTTTTGTTCTGCACTTGTCAATCAGGTCGGAACCTGCGCCGCCGTTAATTGATACGTTGACTGTGACGATTGAATCATCGCCGTGCGACTAAGCTGACGAAAGAACCGTTATTTACAATGGAGTCATTGCCGTCCAAGGCATTGAGTGTTAATATTGGTCGTCGCCGTCGGTAAAAATAGAATCGCTATCAAAAAGCGACTGCAGGGCGGCTTGACGAGCAAAGTAGCGCAGGAACATAAACCCGCCTGCATAACCGTCACCAATATCTTGGTAGCCGGTGCCTGTATCGCTTAAATCTAAGCCGGCATCCAACCAATCGTCGTCAGTGCCGTCTGCCATACCTTCTTTTATGAACTTGGGCAAAAGGCTGAAGATATCGGCGTGAGTAAATTCATGGGAAAGAGTCCTGTCAAGAAACCCAACCCCGTTTACGCTGCCTGAGCCGTCTACGTCAGTAACGGAAATTCCGTTGTAATAATCTTGTCGTATTGCCGTTTTGTCCCCGAAGGACAAATGAAGAGGTTAGCGTTGATTGTGTCGTCGTAAAAGTAAAGCCCTACATCTTTAACCGATGCCGTAGGAGACTCAAAACCGATATTGTCTTCATTAAGTTGCAAACAATCCTTAGCCCACCACTTGAAAAGAGCAGCGATAAGTTCGTCGAAAGTTCGAAGTGTAATACGAGAAGGATAATCCGGCCAACCGGTTGATGAAATATTTTCTTGAACAGCACTATTCAATGGTCAAACCGTTGCGCGTGAAGGTCGAAGCGTTGGGATAAGTACTTGAGAGCGCACCGACTTTTAACATTGTCAAGATAAACCGTGACGACAGAACTTGGCAAGTCGAAAAGTTTCGACGACGGGCGAAGGTTTATAATCGTGGTCAATTTCTGTTCCGGCACCACCGACCTCGTTCAAGGAGTTTGAGGCATTTTTTCCCGAATAACTTGTTATATAATTTTCATTGGCGTAGGTGTTAATGTCGATACCCGCATTGCTCAACAAAGTTGCAATAGTCGAGCTGTTGATTTAAATCACCGAGCCGAATTTTTCTTGTGCCGGTCTTATCGGTAATGACGAGCAAAGTATCTTCAATCAGCGCGGAGCCGACTTCAAAATTCATCTGAGGAATTTAAATCGGTTATGGTAACGTCTCTGACTTGAGCCGAGATTGAAATATTATCGCTGCCCGAAGTAATGGTTGCGCCGTTTACATTGACGGTGATTTGGTCATTGCCTGCGCTTATTGAGTCTGCACCGTTGTAATCTGTCGCTTGGACGACCCAATCGCGCGTGCCTGTATTTATAATTTGAGCGGCGGAAGTGGATAGGTGTTTACAAAATCTTCGGGAACAACGGAGCGGTCAGTCTTTTCCGTGCCCGTGCCGATAACTATTGATTGCCCGTCACTTGAAAGATTAATGCCGTTTTGTTTGGCAAGTGTTTGCAAATCAGCGGCGGTTAAAGTCGTGCCTTCGACAACGGAGCCGACTTTGAGAGTAATGTTGGCATCGGAGTTGCCCCTGTGTCAACATTGTCCGTCGTTTTATTTTCCCAATAAGTTACATTGTTGTTTTCGTCTATCCAATACTTATTGTAAAGCTGAATACCGCAATATTTTTCCAAGAAAATGTAGGCTTTACGTTCTTTGATTAGTTTTTCTACGGTCGAGCGTTTGTCGAACCAAGTGTTAAAATAAGCATTGCCGATATTATTGACATCGTAATTCTTGACCTGTGCGCTCAAAACACTTGAACTGACCTGTGCCATGGTCTTGCCAACATAGTTTGGTCGGCTTTCATTGCGTCAATAACTTCTTGAATGCTGTCGTATTTTGAAGAAGACTTGACTGCTGCGTCCAACATCTTAATACTGACCTCGGACGAATAAGAATAGCCGTGATTGGCAAGAGCTGACATAAAAACCGCTCAATCAAATTATCTGAGCGGTTAAAAAAATTTTATGCGCCTTAAAAAATTTCGTCGTCGAGTGCGGAGACAATTTTAACGTCCGTATCCCAAAGGTGAGTTGTCAAACTTTCTATTTTCATAGTTACCTCATTTCTTGGTTTTGACGCAAGCAGCAAATTTTTCGTGATTCTCTTGGACGGTTTCATTGGTCGAACTTTGTTCGGCGGCTTTCTGCAAATAGCTCCAGGCGTCCTCGTATTTTTTTTGCTTGAAGTAAGCGACGGCAATGTTATTGTAAGCTTCGGTGTTAATCGTCTCAATCGCCAGCGAAGATTCAAAATCGCTTATCGCGTTCTTGAAATCGTTTTTGTTGAGTTTGAGTCTCCCGCGATTGTACCACGCAAAAACAAATTTATCGTCAACGCGTAAAAGTTCGTCGTAAGTTTTAATGGCGTTGTCGAATTGTTTATTTTTTTCTTGAGCAAGGGCGAGATTGAACAGAGCCTCCGGAAGTTCGGGTTCAACTTCCAGAGCAGCTTTGAAGTCGTCGATTGCGCCGGAAAAATCTTCGCGCTCGTAGTTGACCAGCCCGCGCCAGACGTAAGCCGCCGCCTTGTCGTCCGAAAGCAAAACTTTCAAATTCGCTGCGTCCAATGAGGCATCGGAACCGTCAGGCATTTGCGCCTGCATCCACAGATTCAAAATGTCTTCGCCGTAGTGATTGCCGGGGACTGCCCACATGCCGTTTAAATCCGTCCACTGAGTGAGCTTGCCGAAAATTTGCGGACGGAATTTTTTTATCAGTTCGTAGCGCGGGTCGACGATTTCAACTTTAGGCGGACGTTTTGAAGTATAAGACAGCAAGTGTTGAATGTGAGCACGAACACCGAGCTGAGGCGTCGCGAAAAATTCACCTTTGACGCCGCCGCCCGTCGTGCCCAATCCGCAATAATTATTTTGTTCGGGAATGACATCGCCGCCGTAATTCCACGCGCCCGTTTCCTTAATCGCCTGGCAAATAGCAATGTCGGGACGAATTCCCTCGCGACCTGCCTCGACGTAATAAAGGTGGACGAGTTGTTCGACGGTGCAGTTGAGTTTCGTATCGGGATTGCGCTTTTTGATGAAGTTGACCATTTGGTCTTGAGTGGCGACCGCTTCACCGAAAATCGGGACGTCCGAATAATTTTCGCGCAAGACAATCATCGGCGAACCTTCTGCGGGTGCCGTGGTCAATTCAATTTTCTTGAGTTGCCGCTTGTTGAATTTTACTTTTTCTTTCTTTGCGGCGTCAGCGCAGGCAGTCAGCGATAAAATCAGCGTTAAGATTAATGCAAGGCTTAAAAATTTTTTCATATGGTGAGTCTCCTTAAACGTTAAAATAATCAATCTTCATGGCTCTTTTTACGCGATTGAGAACTTGCGACGCCTTGGCGCGAGCTTTCTTGGTGCCTTCTTTGAGAATGTCCATAACTTCATCGGGACGCGCCTCGTATTGGGCATGACGACGACGAATCGGCTCCAAAGTTTCTTCCAAAACTTCGCGCAGATATTTTTTAACGGCAACATCTCCAAGCCCGCCGCGTTGATAATGTTCCTTGAGTTCGGCGACTTTGGCGGCGTCTTCTGCGAAGGCGTCAAGATACGTGAAGACTACATTGCCTTCGATATGTCCGGGGTCGGAAATTTTTATGTGGGTCGGGTCGGTGTACATGTTTTTAATTTTTGCGGCGACGGTCGCGCTGTCATCGCTGAGGTAAATTGCATTGCCGAGAGTTTTGCTCATTTTAGCTTTGCCGTCAATACCGGGAAGTCTTCTGCAAACTTGACTTTGCGGCAGGAAAATTTCCGGCTCAATCAAAATACCTTCGCCGTAAAGTTCATGCATTTTGCGAACGATTTCGCGGGTCTGTTCAAGCATTGGGGCTTGGTCTTCGCCGACGGGCACGAGATTTGCATCAAAGGCGGTGATGTCTGCGGCTTGGCTGACGGGATAGCACAAAAATCCTGCGGGGATACTCGTTTCAAAATTTTTCTGAGCAATTTCACTTTTGACGGTCGGATTGCGTTCAAGCCTGGAAACCGTGACGATATTCATGTAATATGCCGTGAGTTCAAAGAGCTGCGGAATTTGCGATTGAATAAAAATCGTGGACTTGGCGGGGTCGATTCCGACGGCAAGATAATCCAGCGCGACGTTCAAAATATTTTCGTGAACTTTGGCGGGAGTGCCCGCGTGGTCGGTGAGTGCCTGCGCGTCAGCTATCATGATATAAATTTCGTCGAACTCGCCCGAATTTTGCAAGCGAACACGCTCGCGAAGACTGCCGACGTAATGTCCGAGATGAAGTTTGCCTGTGGGTCTGTCGCCCGTCAAAATAATTTTCATTTAAATTCCTCCTGTAAATCAAATTCCTATCGAAAATCGCTGTCAAAAAAATTCCCTCCGCCGTGGAGGGTTTTTTACTTTCAAGTTATTCCATCCTGCATTCTTCCTTTGTCAGATTCATTTTGAATTTTTTTTCATTATAGCACGGGCAATGAGTTTTAGCAACAATCAACACGACACGAACACCTTGTTAAAATTACTTGTATCCCCACTTGAAAATAAAATCCAAAGGAATTTTCAACCCGTCCAAGATTTTTACGGGCACTTCGTATTTGACTGCGGCTTTTTCCGTGTCATTGAGATTTTCAAATTCTTCCTTATCGAACAAAATATATTCATCGTCGAAAAAATATTTTCCGTCGCGCAAAAGATAAACGTCAATGCTTTTCATCCACGGGTCAACAATCCAATATTCGCGCACGCCGTTTGCCTCGTAAGTGTCTTTTTTTGTAGTTAAGTCATTGCGTCGCGTAGATTTGGACAGAACTTCGACGACCATATCGGGCGCGCCGTAAATATTGCTCGACCAATTAAGAATTTTTTCGTTCGACTTCAAGACTACGCACAAATTCGGAACAAAAATATTTTCATCGTCGAATTGAACATCAATGTTAGTAAAAAAATATCCGTGCTCATTTTCGATTAAGCTTTTGCCGACAGCCACAATGATTCGCCCGACTATTGAGGCATGTGCGGGACACTTCGACGGAATAAAAAAATTTTTTGCCGTCAATAAAGTCCGTCGTCTATGAATTCTATCGGCATTTAAATTGCCTCCAATTGCTTAAAAAAATCTTCGGCAAAAGTTTTCGTGTCGATAAGTTTATCAACGGAAATTTTTTCTGTCAACGCCGCCAATTTTGCTCTATTATTTGCAAGGTGGACGGCTTTTTTTATATAAGAGTCAACGTCGTAAACAATCAGCTCGTCGACGCCCGAAATTTTTAAAATATCCGCGCCCGTGCGCATGTGAGGAAGTTCGCCGCACAAATTCAAAACGGGCACACCCATATACAACGCGAGAGCCGTCATCATGCCGCCGGGGTAAGGGAACGTGTCCAAAATCAAATCAATCTCGCTGTAATCCGTGAAGAAATTATTTTCACCGCGTCGAACTTCAAAATTTTTAACTCCGAAATTTTTCAGTCGCTCAATCAAAATTTTTTGTCGACTTACAAACGGCGTGGTATCTCGGAAAATTATTTTAGCGTCGGGCAAGGCGTCCAAAATTTTTTTCATGGCATTTAAATAATTGTCGCTGAGTTTCATGAAGTTATTCAAGCTGCCGAACGTAAAATTTTTATGCGGAAAAGGTCGGCGGGAATTTTTTTCGCGAATCATTTTTTGATTCGGGCGGAAGGCAAAAGCATTTTCAAGCCGTAAAATTTTTTCGGTAAAAATTTCATCGTGAACGGTCAAAAATTCATCGCCGATAAAATAATCAATAAAATCTGCACCTGTCGAATCAAAATAACCGATACCGCAAATTTGAATTCGCGCGGGACGATACGCCGCAATTTGCAAAGTTGAGCCGCCCTCGGTGTGTCCGCCCAAGTCAATCAAAATTTCCGTGCCAATGTCGCGAATTTTTTCAGCCGCCTCCTCAAAACTCATTTCTGCAATCTCAAAATATTTATCGACGTTGCGGCGAATTTTTTTCGTGAAGTAATCTTCTTCCTTTGACAAACTCCACGCCGTCACGAAAAATTTTTCGCGGTCGTAATCCGTTAAAAGTGCCTCATAAAATCTTGCGGCGGACGAATCGCAAAAATTTGGCGATATGAACGCTACAGAAATCTTTTCATTCTTAATTCCCAATTCCTCATTCCTAATTGCAACAGCGTCGCGGTAGAGTGAATTATAAATTGATAATTCTTGAATCAAAGTCGGTGCGTCAAGTTGCGGCAAGTAGTGCAATGCAAATAAATAATTCGAGAAATGTGCCCGCTGACTCCGCAAATATTTATCCGTCATCGCCGCGTTGAAATATGCCTGCGCGGCTCCGTCTGCGTCGCACAAATCGTGGAAAGCCGCTCCGATTAATTCATGAACGCGCCATTCGTCTTGTCCCGTCGGCAAAATTTTTTTCAAGTGTTCCAAAGCTTCATGCGGCTTGCCCTCGTCCAAAAGTTTTCGTGCTGTTTCCATTTTATCATCTCCCGAAAAAGATTTTACCATTCCGATTAACAAAAAACAAAAAAAACTCCCAAGCACTTTGCCTGAGAGGTTTTTTATATTTTCGCTATTAAATCTCGGTTTGCAACGTCGCTGACGAGTTCAAAGCTCAACTGCCGCAATTTTTTGTTCGCCGCCGTCAATTTCACGCGCACATTGTCGCCGATATGATAACTTTTGCCGGTACGCGTGCCTATCAACGCAAACTCACGCTCGACGAAAGCATAATAATCGCCGTCAAGCTCCGCCGCTCTGACCAAGCCGTCAACGCCGTTATCCAGTTCGACGAAAAATCCGAAGTTGGTCACGGATTCTATCACGCCGTCGAAATTTTGCCCGACGAACTGTTGCATGTATTCCACAGCTTTTAAATCCAATGCTTCCCGCTCAATGTCTATCGCCCGTCGTTCACGTTCCGAACTTTGTCGCGATATTTCTTCCAAATTTTTGTCCGATAACTTTTTTCCCTCGAAACTCGCCCTTAACATTCTGTGGACGATTAAATCGGGGTAGCGTCTTATCGGCGATGTGAAATGCGTATAAAATTTTGCCGCAAGCCCGAAGTGTCCGAGATTTTCGGGCGAATAGCGCGCCTGTTGCATTGTTCGCAAGGCATAAGTCATGATAATTTTTTCGGCGGGAAGATTTTTGACTTTGGATAAAATTTTTTGGAATTCTGACGGCTCTTTTCCCTTGTTTATGTGCAAGCTGAAATGTGCAAGTAAATTATTCAGCGTCAAAACTTTTTCGGGCGTCGGAATTTCGTGCACGCGGTACAAGCTCGGAATTTTTTTATTGATTGTGTGTTCGGCGACGGTTTCATTTGCGAGGAGCATACACTCTTCGATAATCGATTCGGCAACACTCTGAATTCTTTTTGTAATTTCAAGCGGTTTGCCCGCCTCGTTCAAAATAATTTTCATTTCGGGCAGGTCGAAATCAATCGCGCCGCGTTCGGAACGAATTTTTTTCCGCAAGCCGTGAATTTTCTTCAAGACGTTGAGATTGTCCGCGCAGTCGGCTAAAAAATTTTTATCGCCGTCGAGAAATTTATTGACTTCCGTGTAAGTTAATCGCCTGAAAACGTGAATCACCGTCGGAAAAATTTTGTAATCGACGACTTTGCCCGCCGAATTGATTTTCATCTCGCAAGCCATTGACAAACGGTCGACGCCGGCATTTAAACTGCAAATGCCGTTCGATAATTCGGTCGGGAGCATGGGAACAACCCTATCGACAGGATAAATACTCGTGCCGCGCTCAAAAGCTTCGCGGTCAAGGGCGGTGTGCGGGCGAACATAGTAGCTGACGTCGGCAATGTAGACGCCCAAAAAAAATTCGCCGTCGCGTTCCTCGGCGTAAACTCCGTCGTCCAAATCTTTTGCGTCCTCGCCGTCAATCGTCACGATTTTTAAATTGCGGCGGTCGATTCGCTTGGAAATTTCGTTTTGGCTCGGCTCAAGTTCGATTCGCGACGCTTCGGCTTGCACTTCAGGCGAAAAATCTTCTTCGACGCCGTGACTGCGTAAAATTCCGCGAATCTCGACGCCGGGAGCATTTTCCTTGCCCAAAACTTCAACGACTTCGCCGCGCAGAGGTTGCCACGAAATAATTTTGACGACGACTTTTGTTTTGGCGGGAAATTTTTCTTCAAGCTTAGGAACTGCAATTTCTCGGTCAATGCGTTTGTCATCGGGCGTGACGAAAGTTTTTTTCTTAATTTGCGTGAGCGTACCGACGATAATTTGATTTACGCGCTCCAAAACTTCGACGATATAACCTTCGCGACGCCTGCCATAGTCATCGGTAATTCGGACTTTAACGCGGTCGCCATTCCACGCACTGCCTAAATCTTCCGCGTCGATAAAAATGTCCGCGCCGCCGTCTTCGGGCGAGACGAATCCGAAACCTTTTATATTGACGCTGAGCTTGCCGACAACGTACACAGGCTTTTTAAAGCGCGGGTCAACGATAAAATCTTCATACGGGTCGAAAAATTTTTTACGCCTGCTCATGACAATGCTACGACCGCAAATTTAGCTGTCGCCTCCGCAGTGATTGTGCCGTCGGGAGTTTCAACCGTTGAGCGCATTGAAATTATATTTTTCCGCTGATTTTCTTCCCAAGCGGTGATTTTCAATTCCTGTTCAATGGGCGTCGGAAATTTGTAGCGAACTTCCAATCGTCCCGTCAAAGATTTTTCGTGATATTTAGCGGAAATGAACTTGCACATCGTTTCATCAAGCATGGTGGAAATAATTCCGCCGTGAGCAGTTCCGTCGTAGCCTTGAAACTCTTTCGGCAAAAATTTTTTCGTCGTAATTTTTTCGCCGTCGAAATCGAACGTCAAATGTAAACCAATCGGATTTTTTTCTCCGCAAGCAAAGCAATATTCGTCACTCATTAAATCAACTCCATAAAAAAATTATGAATTAGGAATTAGGAATTA
>JAFSOQ010000095.1 GCA_017446845.1 Selenomonadaceae bacterium
TGAGTATGATGTTAATTTTTTTGCTGACGGTGATTTTACGCGGAAGCACTCGCCCGACTGATGCTTGCGTTTCTGTGGCGGGGATAATTTACATAGGATTGCCTTTCGCGCATTTGATTTTCCTGCGATTTTTGACAGATGAACCTCAACCGGGCGAAACTGTGACGACTGTCCAAGAAATCGCTACAAATAACGCGACTATCCTCGATAAGTTTGACATAGGAAAAATTTTGGACTTCTTGCCGTCACTCGACCTTAGCTTAAATATAAACGTCGACGCGGGTTGCGCACTTGTCTGGGTTTTATTCGCGTGCACTTGGGCGAGTGATACTTTTGCTTACTTTGTCGGCTCGACGATTGGCTCCCATAAGCTTGCCTCGTCGATAAGCCCCAACAAAACCGTTGAAGGATTTCTCGGCTCGATTGTCGGAACGATTTTGACGGCGGTTATCGTCGGCACGATTATTTTCGGGTTGCCGCTCGTCAAAATGGCAATCGCGGGATTTATCTTGGCATTGGCGGCGACGCTCGGCGATTTGGTTGAGTCGGTCTTGAAACGTTTCGCAAATGTCAAAGATTCGGGAATTTTCCTTCCCGGACACGGCGGCGCACTCGACAGATTCGACAGCATACTTTACACCGCGCCCACGTTCTATTATTTTGTAATCCTGGCAGGTATCGCGTTATGAAAAAAATAGCAATACTCGGCTCGACAGGCTCAATCGGCACGCAAGCTTTGGACGTCGTGCGAAATTTGCCCGAAGAATTTTCCGTGGAAGTTTTGGCGGCAAATTCCAACGTCGAACTTTTTGCGCGGCAAGTCGAAGAGTTTCGCCCGAAATTGGCAGTTTTGGCTGACGAGGCGGCTTATAAAAAATTGTCCGCGAAAAAAGTTCAAGGCGTCGAATTGGCGGGCGGTCGTCAAGCTTTTATCGACGCGGCGGACTTCGACGGCGTGGAAATTGTTTTGACTTCGATGAGCGGCTTTGCGGGCTTGGAACCGACGATTAAAGCGATAAACGGCGGAAAAAATATTGCGCTCGCCAACAAAGAAACTTTGGTTGTTGCGGGCGAACTCGTCACGAAACTTGCCAAAACTCGCGGCGTAAAAATTTTGCCCGTCGATTCGGAACACGGAGCTTTTTTCCAATGCTTGCAAGGTGAAGATTCGCGGACGATTGAAAAACTTTTGCTCACGGCGTCGGGCGGTCCCTTCAGAGGAAAAACTCGCGACGAACTTTTAAACGCCACGGTTAAAGAAGTTCTCGCGCACCCGACTTGGAATATGGGTAAAAAAATTACTGTCGATTCCGCGTCGCTCGTCAACAAAGGGCTTGAGGTTATCGAGGCAAAATTTCTTTACGGCGTCGACTACAATCAAATTCAAGTCGTCGTTCACCCGCAGAGTATTATTCATTCCATGATTGAGTTTTGTGACAGCTCGATTATCGCGCAATTAGCCGCGCCCGATATGCGGTTGCCGATTCAATACGCGCTGACTTATCCGCGCAGATTGCCTTCGACCGTCAAGAAATTAGACTTTTGGGAAATAAATTCGCTGACTTTTGAAAAGCCCGACGTTGAAACTTTTCGCGGATTGAAATTTGCATACGAGGCTGGAAAAATCGGCGGAACTTTGCCTTGCACATTCAACGCGGCGAATGAAATTGCGGTCAATGCATTTCTGCGCGGGCAGATAAAATTTTTACAGATTTACGACGTGATTGAACAAGCCATGAACCGTCGCCCGATTAAACAAAATCCGACGCTTGAAGATTTATTGGCGGAAGATACGGCGACGCGCACCTTGGCGGAAGATTTTATATCAAGGTTTATTTAAGGAGGTTTTAATATGCGCGGAGTAGATGTTTCTATTTTTAACGAGAATGTCGATTGGCGGGCGTTGAAGGCGGCGGGCATTGATTTTGCAATTTGCCGCACGGGCTACGGAAAATCGGGTTTCGACGAAAATTTTCAGCACAATGTCGAAGAGGCTCACAAAGCGGGACTCATCTGCGGAGCTTATCACTATTCCTACGCGCTCACGCCGAGTGACGCCGCTGCCGAAGCTGCTTTCTGCAAAGGAATTATCGAACGCGCCGGAATTTTGTTGGAACTTCCCGTTTGGTTTTCTATGTCCGACGCCGACGAGTATAAAAAGCGTCACTTCTTTGAATTCACGCGCGCGCACGTAACGAACATTTGCAAAGCGTTCCTCGACAACATTAAGCCGCTCAATTGCGGAGTGTTCGCGAATCTTTCTTGGTTGGAAGAATATATCGATTGGCAGTCGCTGGGCTGTGAAATTTGGTCGGCGCAATGGAATACGGAAGATAATTTCAAAGGTCGCATGTGGCAATATACAAACGCGCTGACAATCGGCGGACAAACTTTCAACGGAAATATTTTGTACGAGGCAGGCGAACAGGCAGTTTTGGGACAGTCGACGACGACTCAAGCTCAAGCGCAACCTGCCGCACCGCAATCAACTTCAAGCTTGATTCAAAATATTTTGGCAGCGCATTCAAAAGACGAGGCTCCCGCCGCCGCACCTGCTCAACCTGCAACGCCCAAACCGCAAGCCGCCAATTCTCCTTCCGCTCAAATCAACAGCATTTTATCGAACTTAAAGCCGAAAGCAGACGCGACTAAGGCTGCTGACGCTCAACCGTCCGCTGATGATAAAATTCGCAACATTTTGGCTAACGCACGGAATAAAAAATAATCTCCGATAAGTTTAAAAAAGCCATTTACTCTGGTTAATTTTATTGGTTGACAGAAAAATTTTGAGTGACTATAATTAGGCAGCTTTTGCACGAAGAAACTTATTGGAGGTATTTTAATCATGGCAGTTGGTAAGGTAAAGTGGTTTAGCGCAGAAAAAGGTTACGGATTCATTGCTCGCGAAGAGGGCGACGATGTTTTCGTTCATTTCTCGGCCATCCAAAGCGACGGCTACAAAACTCTCGATGAAGGTCAGGAAGTTTCGTTCGATATTATCGAGGGCGAACGCGGTCCGCAGGCAGCCAACGTTAAAAAACTCTAAGCGTTAAACTGCGAACATCTTATCTGTTAATGACTTGTTTCCGAGGAGCGTTATGTCGGAAGCAAGTCATTTTCGTTTTGATTCGTCCTCTATTTTCAAATTTCGCTCATTGCTTATCTTTGATTTATTCAACGGATTTCGATTCCTAAATACTTGTTCCTAAAAAAATTCTCGCCACTCAGAAAAGTGACGAGGATTTTTTTTATCCGTAAAAATTTTATTGACGATTAAAAGTTTTGTCGACGACATCACCGACTGCGCCTTGAACACCGAGACTTTTGCCGTCTTGGAAAAATTCAACCGCGCCCGCATTGCCCAGGCGGAAGGTTATATTTTCTTTGCCTTCCCAAGAAATAGTTTGTCCGCCTTCGACGACGCCTTCTTGGACAACTGCGCCGTCAACCGTGACAAGTGCCCAGCAACGGTCATTGAAACGCGCTTGAATTTCTACTTTGTCGCTCGGTTGTTTAGGCTGAGGTTCGGGATTGGCACTGGCGACAGGCGTCGGGTCAGTTTTAGGAGCCGGCTCGGTTGCAACAGGTTGAGTTTGTTCCGTCGGCGGATTGACTTTTGCAACATCGCCCTCCGAACCCGAAAGCCACGACCATAAGCCGCCCGCCACTGCCGCGATTAAAACGACTGCCGCCACGATTAACTTACTCGACGAGCCGCGCCCTTCGTCGTGAATAGAATAGCCGATAGATTTTTTTTCGGGCTTAACGGGCTTGACCTCAACTTTTTTTTCGGGAACGGTTTCTTCCGCGACGGGTGCCGCATTAGCCGCTTCAGCCTCCGCAGAAAGTTCCGCCATATCGGTTGCGAATTCTTTGGCTACCGCGTCGACGTCCATTTCCAAAAACTTCGCGTAGTTTTTAATGAAACCCTTCGTGTAAATCGCTCCCGGCAGTTTATCGTATTCGCCGTTCTCGATGGCCTCTATGTAAAGAGCGCGGATGCTTGTGCCCTGTTCAATGTCGCTGATGGATAAATTTTGTCGCTCGCGTTCCTGCCGCAGCGTGTAACCTACCATTTTCAACATCTCCTTTCAAGGCGCATTATAAACGACTGATTTTAAAAATACAAGAGTTTAATTTTCCGTCAAGCGTTTTACACAAGAATTAAATTCCGACAAAATTTTTTCCTCGTCCAAAGTTTTCAGCTCGCGACCTTGCATTAAAATTTTCCCGTCGACGATAACCGTATCGACCGCCGAAGAATTTGCCGAGTAAGCCAAAAGAGACGCGGGATTATAATTCGGTTGCCACTCGACGCCGCTCATATCCCAAAGCACAATGTCCGCCTTGCAGCCTTCTTCAAGCCGCCCGACGTTTTGCAAGCCCAGAGCTTTTGCGCCGTTCTCCGTTGCCATTTGAATCGACTGCGCAGCGGGAACTGCAAGAGGATTAAGCGTGTCGACTTTCGCAAGCAGAGCCGCCAGCCGAATTTCTTCAAGCATGTCAAGATTATTGTTGCTCGCCGCGCCGTCGGTGCCGAGTGCAACCGTCACACCTTCCGCCAAAAGTTTTGTCACGGGAGCAATTCCGCTCGCAAGTTTCATGTTGGAGCCGGGATTGTGCGCCACGCGAACTTTTTTAGCTTTGATGATTTCAATTTCCTCGTCACTCAACCAAACGCAGTGAGCCGCCAGCATTCCCAAATCCAAAAGCCCTGTCTCGGCTACGACTTCAAACGGACGCTTGCCGTAATTTTTAATGCAGTCGTTAATTTCGGTTTGCGTCTCGTTCATGTGCATATGAATTTCCGCGCCGAGTTTTTGAGCCTCCGCCGCAACTTTTTTAAGATAATCGGGCGAGCAAGTATAAATCGCGTGCGGTCCGAGCATAATTGTTATTCTGCCGTCCGCCGCGCCGTGAAAATTTTTATACAGTTCGACGTTTTCGGCAAGTCGTTCGCCGCTGTCGGCAAAACCGATAAGCCCGCGACTTAAACTGCCGCGCAAACCCGATTCGTCGACGACTTTGGCAACTTCGTCCATGCAAGGACCGTACATGTCGGCAAAAGCAGTCGTCCCGCTTTTAATCATCTCAACAGCCGCGAGTGCCGCGCCCCAGTAAAGGTCTTTAGGCGTCATTTTATCTTCGATTGGCCAAATATCTTTTTGGAGCCAATCCATTAACGCTTTGTCGTCGGAATAACTGCGGAACAAAGTCATCGAAGCGTGCGTGTGGGCGTTGACAAGTCCGGGCGTCGCAAATTTATTTTTGCTGTCGATAATTTTTCCGTCCGTGACTTCGCCGCCGGTTATTTTTGAAATTTTATCGCCGCTGACGTGAATATTTGCCGTGACGACTTCGCCCGAGGGCTTGAGCATTTTCACGTCGCGTATCACAAAATCTTTTTCTGTCATCTTTTTGCCTCCAAAATTTTCAATTCAGTTTAATGAAGCCGTAATTACCGTCAATTTAACCGTAGCGTTCTACCATGGCTGAGGCAATGTAACTGCCAAGCTCTTGAGCTTTATTTAGCAATGCCAAAGCTTTTTCGGAATTTTCCGGGACGCCGTCGCCTCTTACATACATGAAAGCGAGAAAAGCCATCGCTTCGGGATTATACAAGTCGGCGGCTTTGAGAAGAATATTGGCAAGTCTGTTGAAATATTTTCTGTCGAGTTTTTTATCAAGGTACATATCGCTCAAAATCCTCAAAGCATTTTCGTTGTCTGGTTTTGTCGTCAATACATCCACAAGTAAATCTGTTATCGCACAGAATTTTTTCGGAGAGTAGCCGTCATAATACATATCGGAAAGTTTGTTCACGGCGTCGATATGATAAAACGAAGCGGCCTTCGTCAGCCAATCGAAAGCCTTGTCCAAATCTTGTTGCATTCCGATTCCTTCCAGGTATATCATGCCGAGATTATACATCGCACTTTCATTGCCCGCGTCGACGGCGCGATGTAAATATTTCAAAACCTTTTCTTTGTCGTCTGCAAGGTTCCATTTCAACGCGTTCATGTAAATTGAACCCAAACAGCAAAAGGCAATGTCGCTACCCGCCTCAGCCGCTTGTATAAAAAGTTTACATGCTTTTCGCAAATTCTCTTTCACGACGATTCCGTGATTATACATCATGCCGATAAGCGCGAGCGCGTTAGCGTTCCCCAGCGCGGCGGATCGCTTGAAGTAACTTAAAGCCTTTTGGAAATTTTGTTTTATGTCTTTGCCTATGACGAAGCCGTCAAAAAGTAATTCGCCGAAAAGGAAAAGCGTTTCCGCCTCGTGCTCCTTTGCAATTGCATCAGTATCGTCGCCGAGTTTTTCAATGCGCACCATGAAATTTTTCAGACGGAGCAAATTTTTCCGTGCCGGCAAATATCCGTTATCGGCGGCGCAACTGTACCACTCCAAAGCTTTCTGTTCATCGCGGGGAAGTTCAACGCCGAAATGATAGAGCCTCCCGAGATTGTGCATCGCATTCGTGTCGCCCAAATTTGCAGCCTCAGTGAAAAGCTCAAGTGCTTTATCGACATCTTTCTCGACGCCCTCACCGACAAGGTACATCTTCGCCAATTCATCCATTGCGCCCAAATGACCGAGTTCCGCCGCCTTTGAAAACCACTTCGCCGCCTCGACGGGTTTTTTTCCGACAGTGAATCCGCCAATTTTTCCGTCGTGATAAGCCATGCCTAAAATATTCATTGCCTTGACATTGCCCGCGTTCGCCGCCTCGTGCAAAAGTTTTATGCCGTCACGTTGGCGGTTGGAAGTGTCGATTTCGTAAATCAAATCCATGGCGCGCTCATAAAGTTCGTCGTCGGCGTCCGAAGCGTTGCGATAGAAAATTTTTTCTTTGGCGGGCGCGGAGTGGAGCAAATGACTTTTATTAAGTTCGGCGGTGTTCACGGTGCCGCGCAATTGCTTTGCCGTCGTCAAGTCGCTCGTCTTCTCGTAAGCAGTGGCGAGGCTGTTCTTGATGCTCGAATAAAGATTCGGATTGATAAATTTGCCGGCTTGTCGTTCGGCATCGGCAATTTCAAGAGCCTTGCTGTAAAATTTTATCGACGCCGCATGATTCTCCAAGTCACGCTCGACGTTGGCTCGGCTGTGGTAAAGCGAAATTAAATATTCCGTCTCGAAAAGTTCGCCTTTGATTTTCATCGCCTCGATAAGCGCAATGCCTTCGTCGTAAAGCTCGACCGCCTTGTCGTAATCTTTCAACGCCCGATAAGCCTGTCCCATGTTCAAAAGCAAATCGTATTTCGCACCGTGAAGTTGAGCGTCCTCCTCGTCCAAGGCGTCAAGAATTTTTTCGCCTCGGAAAAATATTTCAAAGCCTTTTCCGGCTCTTGACGCTTGTAAATGTTTCCGAAAGTTTTCAAGACGTTTACTCTGAGCGACAAAAGATAACTCGAAGTCGTGCCGCCGAAATATTTTTCCAACCTGTCAATCGATTCTTGCGCCCGATTCAAATTCTTCTCCGCTGCGTTGTAATTGGAAAGATTTTTATCTTTTACTGCCTGCTCAATCAGGTTTTTAATCACGGAAAGCTTATTTAAAATGTTGTCTTGATTTGATTGCGGGCTTTTTCCGGGCGTGAGTGTCGTGTCGATTCGTTTAAGGAATTCATTTGCCGGCGCGAAATAATTTTCGGCTTCGGCTCCGTGATTGGTCTTCGCCAACATTGTGCCCAACATTGTCGCGAAGTCAAATTGCGTCGGCAAGTCAAAATTTTTTTCGCGAATAAGTTTGAAGATTATCTTAAGATTGTCGACCGTCTCGGAAATTTTCCCGCCGTAAGTTTTCGCGATTTCGGCAAGACTTTGCACGACGAAGACCGCCGCTTCCAGTTGCTTGAGAAATTTGTCCTCGGCGAACAGCGGCACAACATCACGACACAAAACTTTTAAAAGCTCCGTCGCGAAAAGATAATCCCGCTCGCTCTGATAAATAAGTTTCGGGACGACGGCTTTTGAAATCTTCACGAAAGTAAATCTTTGCGCGAAAGTTTTGCGGAAATTTTCTTCGGCGGAAAAAAGCCCCAGATACTTCAGCAGGAAAATTTTTTTGTCGTCGATTATTTTTTCGTCGTCGGTTGAGTCCGTCGTCTGCAAGTCGTTGTTCCAGGCGTCGTAAATTTTTTTGAAAAATTTTTCCTCGCCGCGCAGGAATTTGCGAACTTCGGGACGCGTGACGGAAATTAAAGTGCCGTCGACGCCGCGACTTATATTCAAAACAGGTTTCAGTTCGCCAAGGTAAGTCATGAGCTTGAAAGTAATGACTTCCTCGCCCGCAAGCCCCGACAATTCTTTGACGGTGACGGGCACGGGCAAGGCGGCAAGTATCGCGGCGAAATAAAAAATTTCACTGCTGTAACGTTCGCCGTAAAGCGTGCGCAAAATCTCGAACAAATTGCCGTCGTGTTTTCAAGGCAACGGTCGCCGATTTTTACGTAAGCATTGACGATATTTTTTAGGTTCATCAACCGATTGTCCGCCGCGTGAAGAATTTTTTCAACAGTCGCGGCGTCAGCGGAAGTTTTTTTCGTAACGAATTTCCTCAGCACATCAAGATATTCGTCGTCGGCTTCATCGATTGAAATTTTTTCGTCGAAGGTCAGCGAAGTCAAAATGTGTTTCGTGTATTCGGAAGTCTGCACGGGCGGGCGACAAGTCACCAGCAAAAAAATTCCGTCGGAAAGTTGAGCGGCGTCGGGAATCAAATCGACCAATGAATTGTCGCCGGTGTTCGGCAACTCGTCAACGGCGTCGATTATCAGCAAAAGTTTTTCCCTGCCGAACAATTTTTTATGTGCCGCAAAAAGTTCGTTAATCAAATTCGCGATTTGAGCTTTGGCGTCAGCAGCGTCCGCCTCAACCGTGGGAATATCACCCCGCAAAGTTTCGCCGTTGTCTGCTCGGCGCAAAGCATCGGTAAGCCCCTGAATGAATGTAAGCTTTGAGTGCGAATAAACAGAATTGATGTAAAAGGCACGGCAGAAAAGATTTTCGGCGCGAAGACGAATTTTTTTGTAAGCAAGCCCGTCGAGCATTTTGGCGAAAACCGTTTTGCCTGTGCCGTTTTTCATTTCCAAAAGAAAGACGCCGCGATTTTTTTTGCAAGGAGCGCGTCGAGTTTGTCACTCAAAAAGTTGAAGGAAAGTAATTCGTCGGGCTTCAAAATTTCTTCAAGAGCCTCTTCACTTCGAGAGCCGCGAATTTTTTCTTCAGCAGAAGTTTCGGTTTGGATGAGTTTCAAAGTCGTCGTCAAATTTTTGTAAAGCGTGTCAAAGTTTTTGTTTGCTTCCTCAAGCTTTTTCCCGTCCGCGTAGTTCAGATAAGCTGTCTTTTTCTTTTTGAGCAGATAGGAATCGAAAAAATAAATTCCGCCGTCAAAATTTTTTATGAGCGGCGCGAGGGGGATTCTTTTTCGCGCACTTTCCAAATAAAGTTCACTGCTTGAGCGAGTGCCTTTTTTTGCCGCCGCGATGCCCGACAATGAAACGTATTTTTTTCCCTGCTTGAGGAAAATTTTTATCGCGGCATAATCATCAGTGCAACGATTGAAATGTTCGGCAAGGGCTTGAATTTTTTCTTTGACATCTGCGCGAAAATTTTTATCCTACCGCCTCCGATTTGTGCTTTTGAAAACGTTCGGGGAATTCCGCCATTAAAATTTCTTTGGTGATACGGCGTGTTTTGTATTTGCGTCTCAAATAAGCCATTTCTTCCAGATGTTCTTTGGTTGCGGGCGGGCAATCCTCGTCGTAAGTAATCGGGCGGTCTTTCAAAGCGGCAATTTCAGCCTTTTCCTCCTCCGTCAGTTTGGCATCCTTCGGCAAGAAATAAAATACGGTGGTCATAATAATCCTCCTTTTCAAGTTGGGTTGCCTCACGTGCTGAAATTAAACGCGTTTTTTCGCCACGAATAGTATAAACGACAAAAAGTATTTCGTCGACAAGTCCTGTTACTTGCCATCTTTCCTCATCAATCGAATGTTCGTAATCTTCTTCTTCCAAACGATATGGGTCATTGAAAACTTTTGCTGCCGTCTTGAAGTTAATGCCGTGCTTAATCTTGTTAATTTTATTTTTAGCGTCGTCCCACTCGAATAGCCGCCCGTCGATTGAAGTTTTCATAAGCCGAGGTATTCGCGTTGCGCGTCGGTGAGCGTGTCGATTTTTACGCCGATTGAGTCGAGTTTGATTTCCGCGATTTTGGAATTGATTTCTTCGGGCATGAGGTAAACTTTTTTCTCAAGCTTGCTGTGGTTGTGGAGAATGTGAGCCGCGCTGAAAAATTGAACGGCAAAACTCAAATCCATAATCTCGGCGGGGTGACCGTCGCCGCTTGCCAGATTAACCAGCCGACCTTCCGCAAGCAGATAAATTTTGCGCCCGTCTTTTTGCAAAAATTCTTCGACGTTCTTGCGGACGGTTTTCCTGCTGACTGATTGCGCGGCAAGTTCGGGAATATTAATTTCAACGTCGAAGTGACCGGCATTGGCGAGCATTGCGCCGTTTTTCATCAGCGGATAGTGTTCGCCCGTGATAACATCTTTGTCGCCCGTCAACGTCAAGAAAATATCGCCGAGCGGAGCCGCCTCGCTCATGGGCATGACTCTGAACCCGTCGAAGACCGCTTCGATAGCTTTAATCGGGTCAACTTCCGTGATAATGACGTTCGCGCCTAAACCTTTGGCACGCATGGCACCGCCTTTGCCGCACCAGCCGTAGCCCGCGATAACAACCGTCTTGCCCGCGATAACCAAATTGGTCGTGCGCATGATTCCATCCCAAGTCGATTGCCCCGTTCCGTAACGATTATCGAATAAAAATTTGCAGTAAGCGTCGTTGGCAGCAATCATCGGGTAAGCAAGTTCGCCGCGTTTTTCCAAGGCGCGAAGTCTCAAAACACCCGTCGTAGTCTCTTCGGAGCCGCCGATAATATTTTTGAGCGCGTCGCGTCTTTTGGTGTGTAAAAGTTCCGTGAAGTCGCCGCCGTCGTCAATGTAAATGTCGGGCGCGAAATCCGCCGCCTTGTTCAAATAGTCGTCGTATTCTTCTTGCGAGCAGCCGTGCGTCGCCAAAACTGTCACGCCGTCTTCAGCAAGAGCCGCCGCCACGTCATCTTGAGTCGACAGCGGATTGGAACCCGTTATCACGACGTCCGCGCCCGCGTGCATGAAAACTTCCGCCATGTAAGCCGTCTTCGCCTCAAGGTGCAACGTTATCGAAAGTTTTTTTCCTGCGAACGGTTTCGATTGCGAAAACTCTTTATCGATTGCGCTCATGACCGGCATAAAATTTTTTACCCATTCGATTTTGGCGTGCCCGCTCGGAGCAAGCGACATATCTTTTACGATTGATTTCATTTAAAAAAACTCCTTAGCTGATAAAAAATCCCCGACGCTTAATCGGGGAAAAATTTTTCTGTTAATGATTGAGCGTCATAAAATTATCGCGAACAATCGTAGCGACGACTTTTCCTTTAAGTTCGCGTCCGACGAACGGCGAATGACTTCCGCGCGTGTAAAAGTTCTTAGTGTCAACCGTCCAGACAAGTTCAGGGTCGATTATCGTAACTTCAGCAGGCGCGTCGATTGATAAAGTTCCCGCGTTCAACCCGAAAATTTTCGCAGGCTCGGCTGTCATCTTTGAGATTAAAGTTTTCAAGTCGATTTTGCCTTTGTGATAAAGTTCGCTGAACAAAACTCCGACACTCGTTTCAAGTCCGGGGAAACCGCTCGGCGCGTAAATATATTCGCGGTCTTTTTCTTCGACGGCGTGCGGCGAATGGTCGGTAACTATCGCGTCAATCGTTCCGTCGAGTAAGCCGGCTAAACAGGCGTCGCAATCTTTTTGAGTTCTCAACGGCGGATTAATTTTCGTGGAGGCGTCGACGGGATTAACCAAGTCTTCCGTCATCATCAAATGCTGCGGAGTAACTTCAGCCGTAACTTTGACGCCGCGTTTCTTAGCGTCGCGAACAATCTCAACCGCTCGCGCCGAACTGATATGAGCAATGTGAACGCGACCGCCCGTGTATTCGGCGAGCAAACAATCACGAGCAACGGCAATGTCTTCAGCGACCGTCGGGCGACCTTTCAAGCCCAAAATAGCAGAGCGTTTGCCTTCGTTCATGACGCCGCCTTTAACCAGCGAAGTTTCTTCCTCGTGACAAATTATCAGCTTGCCCGTGTCGTGAAGATAATCCAACGCATTAAGAAAAATTTTTGCGTTGTCGTCAAAGTGTCCGTCATCTGAAAAGGCAACCGCGCCCGCCGCAATCATGTCACGCATTTCGGCGAGTTCCTGTCCCAGCTGACCTTTCGTAACCGCGCCGATAATTTTTATGTTGACAAGTCTGACCTCTTCGGCACGCTTGACCATTGCCCGAACAAGTGCCGCGTTGTCTACGACGGGGGAAGTATTCGGCATTGTCGCGACCGTAGTAAAGCCGCCCGCCGCCGCCGCTTTTGCGCCGCTTAAGAAATCTTCCTTAGCTTCTTGACCCGGCTCGCGAAAGTGAACGTGCATATCGATTAATCCGGGCGTCACGATTTTTCCCGTCGCGTCGAAAATTTTTTCAGCGGAAAAATTTATTTCGGGTTTGACTTCCGCAATTTTTCCGTCGACAAGCAAAACGTCCGCCACGCCGTCGAAATTATTTGCAGGGTCAATTACTCGTCCGCCGCGAATGAGGAGCGATTTAAATTTATTTTGGAATTGCCACGTTTGATTTGTCATTTTGTCACTCCATTCAATTCGGCGAACAAATTTTTCAGATAAGCTTGCGCCTCCGCAAAATCCGCCTCCAAATTGCCGCTGTCAAACGTAGAAAGAGTGACTTCGCTCGAATCTTTGTTGAGTTCGGCCTTCACCTTAACGACCGTATGACTGTCTTTGTAAGAGGCGACCTCTTTCTCAACAAAAACCGTTCTTACAAACGCGCTGTTTACAATTATTGTGCCGTCTTGGCTGATGACAAATTTCATTTTGCATTGCCTCCGTTCAATTTCTTGACGAGTTCCGCCAAATATTTTTTCGCCGCCTTATAATTTTCGTCCATGTCGTCACTGTCAAACGTTGCCATTGTAACCGAAAAGTCAGAACCGGAAAGAGCAACTTCTACGGTAATGCAGTCGACATCTTCGTCAAGCAAAATATCTTCCTCTTCGGGGTCAAGGTATATTTCTTCTATAAGCTCACTTTTGACAGCGTGAGTGCCGTCTTGGCTGACGATAAAACTCATTTTGCTCCTCCGTTCAAAGTTAAATCCAATAACGCCATGCGAACTGCCACGCCGTTTTGAACTTGGTCTTGAATTGCCGAGCGTTCGCAGTAGGTTACTTCCGACGAAATTTCCAAACCTTTATTTTGCGGACCGGGGTGCAGGATTAACACGTCGTCTTTAGCAAGTTTCAAGCGGGCGTCGTTTATTCCAAAAACTCGCGCATATTCCCGCGTTGAGGGAAATAATCCCGCCTGTTGTCGTTCGAGCTGAATTCGCAGAACGTTTATCACGTCGGCATTTTTAATCGCGTCTTCAATCTCCTCATGAACTTTTACGCCGTCAAACTCAAAAAACCTCGGCAACAAAGTTTTCGGTCCCGCCAAGTGAACTTCCATTCCCATTTTAGTCATTGCGTAGACATCGGAGCGGGCAACGCGACTGTGAAGAATATCGCCGACGATTGCGACCTTGAGACCTGCAAGCTGACCTTTGTGCTGTTCAATCGTGAATAAATCCAAAAGTGCTTGAGAGGGGTGCGCATGTGCTCCGTCGCCCGCATTGATGATTATCGGCGCGACAACTTTAGTTGCAAAATCTGCCGCGCCTTCCGCCTTGTGCCGCATAACAATCGCATCGACGCCCATCGCCTCAATCGTCCGTAAAGTGTCGCGCAGACTTTCGCCTTTGACGATTGAACTCGTGCCGCTGTTTATGCTCACAACGTCCGCGCCCAAATATTTGCCCGCCAATTCAAATGATGTCCGCGTCCGCGTCGACGGCTCATAAAATAAATTTACAATCGATTTGCCGCGCAGATCAGATAATTTTTTTTCGCCGCCGCGCCGAATAATTTTTTTCATCTTGTACGCCGTATCCAAGACGAGCCGAATTTCTTCCGACGAAAAATTTTTAACAGCCGTAACACTTTTGCCAAACAAATTATTCACTGCAGAAACTTTTTCCAAGGCGTTCACTCCTTTTGTAGGAATTAGGAACCGGGAACTGGTTTCTAATCCCTACTAGTTCTTAGTTCCTAATTCCTAATTGATTAAAATTCCTCCGAGAATCAAAATTAGCGCGGGAATCACCGCAAGCGATAACTCTTCGCCGAAAGCAAACGTCGAAATGAAAATCGCCAATATCGGCACCAAGTACGCAAGATTTGCCGTCCGCGCAGTGTCCGAAGTTTTTTCCAACGCCAACGCCCACGTCAAGTAAGCTGTCGCGTTTATCACGACGCCCAACCAAAGCAAGCCGAAAATTTGTCCGACGCTCGGCAAAAGCCATTGCTCAAAAAAATATCCCGACACGAACGCGCAAGCCGCCGTTGTTCCCCAAATTGTCATCATTGCCGATTTTTGGTCGAGACGGATTTTTTTGTTGAGCACCGAGAATAATCCGTAGCACGCCGCCGCAATTATGCAACTCAATGCACCGAAAATTTTTTCCGCCGAAATATTTTCTTCAATGCCGCCGAGCATTACGAGCACAACTCCCGCGAACGACATGCCCACCGCCAAAAGTTTTCGCCGCGTGAGTTTTTCGCCGAGTATCGGACAAGAAAACAAAATTATCATCAGCGGCCACAAATAATTCAAAACGCAAGCCTCTTGTGAGGTCATTCGCGCCAATCCGTAATAGAAAAATGCGGAGTATAAAAAAAGTCCCAAAAATCCGAGCCAAGCCGCCGTAAATATTTTTTCCGCCGATAATTTTTTTAAGGAGCCTGTCCGCCAATTTACCGCGAACAAAAATAAAAATGCAAACAAAGAACTTAAAGCCAACGTTTCAAAGCTCGGCAGGGCGTTCAATAAATCTTTAGCGAGCGCGGGCATTGCTCCCCATAAAATTACCGTGACCGCCGCATAAAAATTACTGCTCATGGCAACGCGGCGATATAATCGAACGGCCAGAAAATCAGCGTGGCTTTTCCTTTGACAAGCTCAAGCGGAACAAAACCCACGTCGGGGAAACGCGAGTCCAAAGAATTTCTGCGATTGTCGCCGCAAACAAAGAGTGTCCCTTCCGGCACAGTCTGCTTGGGATATTCCGTGCGCGTCTTTTCGGCAATGTAATCTTCATTAATCAACGCGTCATTAACGTAAACATGCCCGTCCTTAATCTCAATCGTATCGCCGCCGACCGCAATCACTCGCTTGATAAAATCACGGGTGTGATCTCTGGGATAGCGGAATATGACGACTTCACTGCGCAACGGGTCTCGCCAATGATAAATAAATTTGTTCACGACCAATCGCTCGCCGTCCAACAATGTCGGTTGCATACTCGGTCCGTCGACTACGTACAGCTCCACGATGAATGTCCGAATCAACAGCGCGACCGCCACCGCCGACACGATTGAAATTATCCAACTTTTTACTTCTTGACTGATAACTGAACTCATATAAAAATCTCCTCGCGATTGCTGTTTTTAAATATTTGAAATTTTATTCTGCCCGTACCGCAAATTTCCTGCCGAAAAGTAAACAACAAAAAAGCGCGGTTTCTTTTCCCGCGACAAATAAATTTCCGACAAAATTTTTATAACGTCTGCCGATAAGTTTTTCCTTTGTAATCGCCGACAAAATCATCTGCAAGCCCCACCGCGTATTCAATTTCATTGGGCGCAACTTTTCTTATGTAAACGCCGACTTCATCATCATCGCTGGTGTTGTCTTCGTCAAGCAGGCAGTGAATCATTGAAACTTCGGCGGTCGTCATTTCTCCTTGCAGAGCACGCGGAGCCGTCGTGTAGTAAAGTTCAAATTCGGGTTCGTCGGCAACCGTGAAATAAACCCATGTGCCGTAGCCGACATTGTGACCGATTCGCACAGTGAATGTATTGCCGTCGGTGCCCGCGTCGCCTAAATAATACGGGAAATTTACTTCGCCGCTCGTGTCGACGTTGCGATTGACAATCTTAACGTCCTTGCCGCCGCGTCTGCACCTGAGCAAACCGAATGCCACACCCGTTTTGCCCGTGCGTTGTCTGTCGAGTTCCATGACATTTACGGGCGGAGTATTTTCGTCCTTTTCAAAACCAAGCGGCGTGTGCAAAATAAATTCGCCGTCCTCTTTATCGGCAATGAACTCGTCAAAAATTTTCTTAACGATTGGAGAGCGACAAGAATTGCCCGCAAGGAAAATGTGCAACGGATAAACTTCCCTGCCTTTGAACGCGCTGTTAAGTGATTGGAAAAAATTCACGACGCCTTCACGGATTCTCGCTTCGATAACGTCCGTCAAAATTTTTTCGTTGATATTCAAATCCACGCCGACTTTATTTGACTCATTGGAAAATAAATTTACCTTCTTGGTGTCTTCAGTCAAATTCTTCCGCTTTTCGATTTTAACGGGGTCGTCGCTGTTCTCCCAATTTTCCCAGACAGGTCGGAGCATTTCGGCAAGGATATGATTATTCATGTGCGACGAGGCATCACGCGTGCGACTTACCAAAGTTTCCGCGCCCGCAAAAGTATCACAGCCCGCAGGCAACGCGAACGGAATTTTTTTGGCTCTCATCTCGTCGAGATTGTCTTTGTAAACTTCATAGGCGAGCAGCTCCAAAATATTTTCGCCGCCCAAAAGGACATCGCCGTTGTAGCCGAATTGTTCGATTACAAAATTGCACTTGCGACGATTTTCCGGCACGGTCTCAATTCCGAAATCAAAATCGGTCGTGCCGCCGCCGAAGTCAAATACGCCGTAAGCAACTTTCTCGCCGAATTCTTTCGGCTCAAGCTTGTAACCTTCCAACGCGCTGATTGCATACGCGGCAGGCTCACTTGCTCCCAAATACACGCGGAATCTTTTCATAAGTTCTTCGTCGTGCAAAAGCGCGGGCGGCAATGATTTTCTTATTCCGTTCTCAAAACTTTTCCGAATGCGTTCGCGCGTATCTTTTTTGTAGTTGACGGGAAACGACAGAATATAATCCAAATAAATTTGTCGGTGCATGTTGTTTATAAAAAGTCCGAGATAATACGCGTAAAGTTCAATCGGGTCGAAATCGCCCGCGTCAATCGATTCGGTCGCAATGTAGGGTTTTATCTCGTAAATCGTGCCCGCCAAATCTTTCAGCACGGGATAACTTTTTTCTTCCTTAGCCCACTGCTTTAACTCGCTGAAAACAGAATTGTAGACCGAAGAGCCGACATTATCTTTAAAAATCGCATCGGCGGCTTGGTGCGATACGGTTACTTGATTCCACTCGGTGAAGGGTCGTCCGTCGCGTGCCCGATATGCCGTCAAAAAACTTTGCAGGTCGTGCAGGTGAATCACCGTCGGATTTTCAAAATCTTCCATGGTCGGTGCCTCGGAGTATTTGCCCTTGCCGATTCGCAACATACGCGCTTCACCGTCGCGGCAAACAACGATTGTACTTTTCGTGCCGAAGTCGATTGAGCAAATCCCGTTCAAGCTCACGTCCATTTGAGGCGGTCTCGCTACCAAAATTTCATCGGCGGGCAATTGAACTTTGACAGAATCCGTCGCAGAGTCCTCAAATAATTCCCAATGCCCGCGATTTACGTCGCTAAGCTGTCGTTCTTCGTAGGGCTGAATGTTCGCGCGAATTTCGTCGCACTTTAGCAATTCTTCTTTCAGCGCGGCAACCGAACCTGTATATTTCCGCTGACCGCTCATCACTCCATCGAGCGTGGCGCGTATGTCGAAATCATAATCGAAAACTTTTGCCTTGAATTTTCCGTCGAGCACGTCGCGTTTAAATTTTTCGCCGTCGAAATTTATATTTGCGTCGTCGCAGGTGAGATAGTCCGAAATTATCGGATAAGCCTCCATAAAATCTTTGTAAAGTTTTTCGTGCTTGCCGCTCAAGTCTTCGGGAATTAATCCGAGTTTAATCCACTCAAGCACTGATTCGGGATAATTCATTGCCGCCGCATTTTTTCCGCGCAATCTGTGAATCGGAACTAATTTAACAGTCCTTGAATCATAATAATAACCATTGCCACCATGATACCAACACATCATTGAAGAAGAACCGTCAGTTTCCTCAGTTAAAATTCCGTGATACCAATTCACATCAAAATATTTATATCTTCCATTTTCTAAATATGAATTGCCTTTACCGTCTATAAAACTTTTTTTACATTCATCAAGTGTCATCGGCACAAAATTAAATCCCTCAAAATCTAACGAATAATTTTTAGCAGGGGTGTTTGTGGTATTTAAAGTAGGTAAAATTCCTGATTCAAACTTTGGAAATAACGCGGCGTTATTTCTGTCAAACCAGACCTGTTTATTTTTCATCATGACAAAAGTTTTATCGCAAGCGGAGGCAATGTCATCTTTAAGAGTGGAAAGGATTTTTGCAATCTCGTCACCTTTTTTGGCGGCGGCGTCTGTAAAAATGTGATCGAATTGACTGCGGCTGACGGAAACGGAATCACAACGCGACGGACGATTTTTAGGCAAAGAAAATTCCATAAAAGTTCACTCCTTCGATTAGCTGACTTGAACAACAGATTTTTTGATAATGTAGCCGTTGTAGTCGTTTTTGTATCCGGGCAGATAAACGGCGGAAATTTTTCCTTGAGCGCGACTGCCGGGAGCCTCAATGTGGAAATCGGAATCAAAACGGTCGCCGACTTTGACGGGCAAAACGGAATAGCTGGCTTTGACCTTCGAGGCGTTGACGAGTTCCAAACAATACTCAAAAATTTCCCAAAGAATTTCCGAATCTTGACGGTTGCCGCCGATAATGCAATCGCGCAAAACATCCCAAATAGTTTCGAGGGAATTGGTCTGCGCGCCGCCGCAAATGAACGACGTAAAATCATCGCGCGGGAAGACGCCCTTCAAAAGTTGTCGAGTATTTGCTCCGACGCGTTGATAATTTTGGAAAAGTTCCCAACCGCGATTGAAACGGGTTTCAAGTTGCGCATTGAGTTCGTCGACAGAATTTTTCAGCCGAGAAATTTTATTGTGCGCGGCGTCGAGTTCACGTTGATAATTTTCCAAATCGCTTTGAAAATTTTTAACTTGCTGTTGAGCTTTGGACAAGGTGTTCTTGAGATAAAAATTTTCTTTCCGCAGAGAATCAAGTTGATTGAGCGCAGAATTTTTATCCGCGAACGTCGCCTTTAATTTTTCCGTCAAGTTGTGCATTTCCGATTCGAGACTGAAAAGTTTTTGCGATTGAACTTCATCATTCGAGTCAGAATTTTTTTCCGCGAGTGTCTGCACCTCTTCTTTCAAGCGGAAATTTTCTTCTTCAAGCTCGGAAAATTTTTTTGCGGCCTCGTATGCCATAAAATCTTTTTCGGCAAGCGTCGACTTCAATTTTTCTTGCAAGCGGAAAATTTCTTCCTCAAGCTCTTCATTGACCGCGCCGATTATCTTGAAAATTTTTCTTCGGACGTCTTTATCGTCGAGCAAGTCCAGCAATTCATCTTTGAACATAATTTCGCCTCCCGAAAAAATTTTTCGACGCGAACGGCTGAAATCCTTTGACAAAAATTTTCTTGACGTATTGACTTTTTGATTATTTGCGTTTATCATTTGCGGTGTGAAAAAGAATTTAACCGATTTTAGGAGTGATAAATCATGGCGAACGAAAAATACACGGCGAAGGCTCAACAGGCAATGCAAGCGGCGCAACAGCTGGCGGCAATGAAATATCATCAAGAATTCAACTCGTTGCATTTAATGCTTGCGCTGGCGAAAGAACCCGAAGGATTGCTGGCGACGATATTCCAAGAGTGTCAAACGGATTTGCCGATGCTCAAAGTAAAATTGGAGGCGGAACTGAATAAAATTCCGCGAGTCAAAGGACAAGAACGTTTGGCAATGGGAATCGACTTGGCGCGAGTGGTCGGGAAGGCAAAAGAATATTCGGCGTCGATGAAAGATGAATTTATCAGCACGGAACATTTACTGCTTGCGCTGGTGACCGACGGCAAAAAAGAACTTCAAGACATTGCAAAAGAGTTCAGACTTTCCAAAGACAAAATCGACGCGGCGATAAAAAAATATCGCAAGCAAAATGTCACGAGCGACAATCCCGAAGAAACTTATCAAAGTTTGTCGAAGTTCGGGCGGGATTTAACTGCGGCGGCTCGTGCGGGAAAACTTGACCCGGTTATCGGTCGTGATGAAGAAATTCGCAGGACGATTGAAATTTTAAGTCGGCGGACGAAAAATAATCCCGTGCTGATTGGTGAACCGGGCGTCGGCAAAACCGCAATCGTCGAAGGTCTCGCAAGAAGAATCGTCGCGGGCGATGTTCCCGAATCACTTAAAAATAAAACTCTGTACGCGTTGGACATGGGCAGTTTGATTGCGGGTGCAAAATTCCGCGGCGAATTCGAGGAACGTCTTAAAGCAGTCCTCAACGAAATTCAAAAATCCGACGGACAAATTTTGCTGTTTATCGATGAAGTTCATACGGTCGTTGGTGCCGGCAAGGCTGAAGGTGCAATGGACGCCGGAAATATTTTAAAGCCGATGTTGGCTCGCGGCGAATTGCGTTGCATAGGCGCGACGACTCTCAACGAGTACAGAAAATATATCGAGAAAGACACCGCGCTTGAACGTCGTTTCCAACCCGTCATGGTCGGCGAACCGAGCGTAGAAGACACTATTACAATTCTGCGCGGCATAAAAGAACGCTACGAAGTTCATCACGGCGTTAGGATTCGCGACGCGGCATTGGTCAGCGCGGCGACTTTATCGGACAGATATATTTCCGACAGATTTTTACCCGACAAAGCGATTGACTTGGTGGACGAGGCGGCGGCCAAACTTCGCACGGAAATAGAATCGTTGCCCGCGCCGATTGACGAAACTCGCCGTAAAATTATGCAGCTTGAGATTGAAGAGCAGGCATTAAAAAAAGAATCCGACGCCGCGTCCAAAGAAAAATTAAAATCCATCTCCGAAGAAATTTCACAGCTCAAGGACAAGGAAAAAGTTTTGCGCGACAAGTGGGAGGCCGAAAAGCAATCAATCCTGCGCGTGCGTGCCATCAAAAAAGAAATCGACGAAGTAAATAACGAGATTGAAGAGGCTCAACGCGCTTACAATTTGCAGAAGGCGTCCGAATTAAAATACGGCAAACTTCCGCAACTCATGAACACGTTAAAAAGTTTTGAGCAGGAAATTGCTGCGCAAGATAAAGACAGTCGCCTTTTGAAAGAAGAAGTCGGCGAGGAAGATATTGCAAGGGTCGTAAGTCGTTGGACGGGAATTCCGTTGGCAAAAATGTTGACGGGCGAACGCGAAAAACTTTTGCACTTGGAAGATACTTTGCATGAACGCGTTGTCGGACAAGATGAGGCGGTCAAAGTCGTCAGCGAGGCAATTTTACGCGCCCGCGCAGGCATCAAAGATCCAAATCGCCCAATCGGCTCGTTTATATTCTTGGGACCGACCGGCGTCGGCAAAACCGAACTTGCAAAAACTTTGGCGGAAGCTCTCTTCGACGACGAACGCAGCATAATCCGCGTCGACATGAGCGAATACATGGAAAAGCATACCGTCGCAAGATTAATCGGCGCGCCTCCGGGTTATGTCGGCTACGATGAGGGCGGACAACTTACCGAGGCTGTTCGCCGCAGACCTTACAGCGTCATTTTGCTCGACGAGATTGAAAAAGCGCACCGCGATATTTTTAACGTGTTGTTGCAAATTCTCGACGACGGACGCTTGACCGACGGCAAAGGACGCGTCGTGAACTTCAAAAACACGGTTATAATCATGACGAGCAATTTAGGTTCGCAGGAAATTTTACAGCGCGCGAAAATCGGTTTCATTACCAACAAAGATTTCGTCGAAGCCGAGAACATTATCAAAGAATTGCTCAAGAATCATTTCCGCCCCGAATTTTTAAATCGTATCGATGATATTGTCGTCTTTAAATCGCTGGCAAAAGAACAAGTCAAAGCAATCGCTCAAATTTTGCTCAAGACTTTAAGCGAGCGTTTGGAAAAGCAAATCAACGTTCAACTCACGTGGACAGACGAAGCAGTCACCGCACTTTCCGAAAAAGGTTTCGATGCAAATTTCGGAGCGCGTCCGCTGAAGAGACTTTTAACTCACACGGTCGAAACCGAACTGAGTAAAAAAATTATTTCGGGCGAAGTCAAGGAAGGCGATACCGTTGAAATCGGCTTTGACGGAAAAATTTTTACCTTCACAGCCAAGACGCCCGTTAAGCTCGAAAAATAAGCAACGTGACGTTTCAGCCAATTAAAAAAAATTTATCCCGCAAGAATTTTTCCTGCGGGATTTTTTTATTTGACAGTTGCTTTTTATCTCGCGCCCAAATCCACGCGAAGTAAATCGTATTCGTGATAAAGTTCGCGCAAAGCCACAACGTCGGCGGCAACTTGTTCGTCTTCCGTCTTGCGCGATTCAATTTCCGCTTTGAAAGGTTCTTCATAGTCGGATAAAATTTCGACAACACTTTTGTCCGCCGCAGATTTTAATTCGTCGGCAAGATTGTCCGCAAGGTAATGACATTTCTGATTGAGTTCCTGGCGCGCTTGCATTTCGGCTTCCACGCGACGACGTTCAGCCTCATTTTGTGCGGCAAGTTGCGCGTCTGTTTTCTTGCGGTCGTCATTGCCGCCCAAAAGTGCGCCGAGTATGCTGACGACGGTAATTATCGGACCGATAACCGGCACGACCGACCCCAAAACTTTTCCGATTGCGGTCGAGGCGATTGCTTTGCCGATTGACGTTTTGGCTATCTGCGCGGCGATTGCCGTCCCGCTCTCCGTCAAAAGTCCCGTCGCTATTCCGATAGTCGTCGGGTTGAGTTTTTCATTGTCCTTTGATTCGACAAGTGCTTGAGTCGGTTGCGCATTAATTTCGTCGAGGCGCGACAAAATTTTTTTGAAACTCTCGGCATCCACGCTCGCCGCGTCCAATTTTATTTCTGCGAACGATTGCAATTCCAATTCCAAAATCGTCGCCGTGTCTCGAATTTGCTGCTGAATTTCTTTCTGAACTTTTGCGCTTAACTGTTCGATTTCCTTGCCGATAATTTCGTCAAGTTGGTCTTGCTTGTCGCGATTGTCCCAAATTATTTGCGGGAGCATTGCGCCGAAATTTTCCGCCTTCGTGTCGATGTACGTGTTAATTTGTCGACGCATGGAAATTTTTTGCTTGTTGAAAGTTTCCAAGACGTGATTCATTTGGCGCAGAAGTTCCGAATTTTCCTGCCGCTCCAACTTGCCGATGAATTCTTCCAAAATATTTTCCAACTGCTTAATCCCGCCGCGCAGAAGTTCAAAGGAAGTCGTGCGCTTGAGTTCGCTCAAGATAACGTCTTTGAGTTCGCCGAGTCCGCTTTTCTCGACAAGCCCCGATTTATTTTCCACACGACCTTTGCGAGCACGCGCCGCATTAACCGTAACGATACAATATTTTTCGTCAACGTCCTCAATGCCGACCGCTTGCATGTTGACGGCGACCTTGCGCTTAATCGCCTGAATATTTTCATCGTGGCGACCCAAATCACCGTTCTTGTCGTTGAGGACGATGATAATTTTTTTGCCGGCGTCGGCGATTTCCTTCATGCGTTTATAATTTTCAGCCTTCTCGTTAGAACCCGTCGTGCTCATGACGAACAAAACAATATCGGCTTTCTTGAGATGCGCTTGAGTAACTTCCTCGTGCTCAATCGGCGCGAAAACTCCGGGAGTATCGGCAATCTTGTAACCTTGCCACTTGTAGTAAGTCACGGCGTCGGTCGTCGGCTTGTCCTCAACTTTGGCTTTGTCCTCGCCGATAAGTTCGTTTAAAATGCTGGACTTGCCCGCGTTGTAAATCCCGTAAATCATAATTTCCGGCTCGACCTTTTGAATTTTCGTCACGTTGATGTCGGAAAAACTTATTCCGAGTTCGGCGGAGTCTTCCGGATATTTATCGAAAAATTTTTCGACGCGACTCGCCTTCTCCGTCAATATGCTTTGATAATCTTTAAGCTCGTACATAATTTTCACCCCTAATGCAAAGTGTAAACGATTAAATGCCGCCGCTCCAAACGATTCAAAAATTTCAGTACCTCCGAAACGTTTTGACTGACGCGCTTTGAAATTTCTTCGACACTTAACTTGCCCGTCGACAAAAGTAAAATTTCCGTTTCGACGTCCGATAATTTTTCGCCGCAAATTTCTACCGTCGTCTTGTCGATTCGCCGTAAATATTTGTAAAGCGGTACGATACGCAACGGGTGCGCCGTTGATAAATTTTCGACCTGCGAGGAATGAAATCCTTCGCCGAGCTTGAGCATTTCGTAATACGCGAACAAAAATTTTCTCTGTAATAATTCCGCGTACCAGTAACCTTGATGAGTTATTTGCCGCGAATTTGAAAGCCAACTTAAAATTCTTTCCGTCGGTACTCGCCAATTTTCCAGCATGTCAACCATCTTTGCGGAAATTGCTTGCTGAAATTCGCGTTGCATTTCGGCTATCGTCAAGCGGTCAAGTTCGGGCGTCTCTGTTTGCGGGAAGTCACCGACCGAAGTTAAAAATTCCGCGTCGCAAATTTTTATCTCGAATTCTTCAGGGCAACGCGTCATTTTTGTTTCGGGCAGCGGCCAATAGGTCACCGTTCCGATTTCGACTGTGCCTTGGCTCTCCTCAAGTAATTCAAGCACAAATTTTTTATCCGCCTCGAAAACTTCCCGCGAAAAATGTGCGCCGCCTAAAATTATGTTGCTGTACGTCTGTTGAATCCCTGCATCACGACAAAGCCGCACGACTTTAAAAATTTCTTCGGGCATCGATTGTTTGCCGTAAGCTTTCAAAACTTTTGCGGTGCCTGCCTCAATGCCCAACTGAATCCGAACACAACCCGCCGCAGCCAAGTCGCGAATCATTTCCGGATTTTTATACAGCGTGTGAATATGTCCTTCACAAAAAAATTTGAAATTATATTTCTTGCGACGCTCGGCAAGTCCCGCACAAATTTTTTTTACGCGCTCGGCATTCAGCGTGAAAGTGTCATCGGTGAACAGAATATAAATTTCGTCGTCATTGGAATGATTTTTCAAACGGGCGTCAATCTCGGTCAAAACATTTTCCACCGAACGAAAACGAACCGCGCGAGTATGTGCCCCCTCGTGACAAAAGGCGCAATGAAACGGACAGCCCCGCCCCGTCATCAAGCTGAAGTCCATGAAAAAATTTTCCGGCTCCAGATAACAAGCCTCGTCGATAAGCGGCAGCGCGTCAAGATTTTTTATCGGCGGGCGTTCGGGATTTTTAATCAGCTCGTCGCCGTGAAGATAACTTATCCCCAAAATTTTTTCAAGCGCGCCGACTTCCTCCAAATAAAAATTCATCAGATCAAGAACGGTCAATTCACCTTCGTAGCGGACGACAGCATCGCATTTCGATTCGCGGAAAAAATTTTCGTCGAGAGCAGTAGCTTGAGGTCCGCCGATTATCACGGGCAAATTATATTTTTCTTTAACGTGACGGCTCAAAAAAATATTTTCGGTGACGTTGTCGTAATCGCAATAAAGCCCGACCATCGAAATTTTTTTCTCCGCGCAAAATTTTTCGACGTGACGAAATCCCGCCTCCAAAGTGCCCGAAAAACTTTTCGCCGCGTAACCTTCCTGTCGCACGAACGCCGCCAATAAATATATTCCCAAAAATCCGCCGTGAGTTTTCTCGTTGGCAAGATAACGACGGTGCAGATTTAAAAATAAAATGTCAAGCATTGCCGCCTCCGAGATTTTCAATTTCGCCGCGCAGTTGCTTTTTTATTTTGATTGAATTGCGACGTTTAATTTTCTCGCGAACAAGTGCCGCCTTTAAAATTTTCAAGCCCTCGGTGCCAAGCCAAGCGATAAGTTTTTTCCGTGCCGCGCAGTTGGGATATTTTGCCTCCAACGTTCCAAAAAAATTAACTGCCTCGAACGCGCAGCCGCCATGACAAAGCTTCCAATCGGAACAATTTTTGCAGTCGTGAGTTTCAAGATATTTTTGCCGCGCCCGAATTTTTTTTGCGTTGTCAGATTCATAAAGCTCAAGCAAAGTTTTTTCGCGAAGATTGCCGTAAGTCAAATGCCGCGAAAAATTATCTCGCCCGCAAAAACCAACCTCGCCGTCGGGATAGAGGCAAATAAAATTTTTGCCGCAAGTGCCGTTGTATGAACACTCGTAAACGGGAGCCGCCCCCAAAATCGCGTCAATCGTCTCGTCAAGCGGCTGAATAATTTCAACTTTATCTCCGGCAAATGACAGCTCAAACAACTTTTTCATAACCTGCGCCCACGCGTCGTAAATCTCGGCGGAATTTTTTACATCGACTGCGCGACCGCACGGAACGACCGAATGAATTTTCGGACGCAATTCGTGTTCTTTAATAAATGCAAAAAGTTTTTCGGCGTCGACATCTTCGGGCGAATTGAATACCATCAGCGTCCCGACGTTCAAATTTTTTTCGCGCATGAGTTTGAGATTTTCCAAAATTTTTTCGGCAGTCGGCTCGTCAGATTTTGTGCGGCGATTTTTATCGTGGAGAGCAGGATAACCGTCCAGCGACACGCCTACGGAAATTTCTTCCGCCTTGAAAAATTCTATCCAAGCGTCGTTAATCAACGTGCCGTTCGTCTGCATGAGGAATCGAACTTTAAAGCCGCGCAAATTTTTTTTAGCATAGTCAATCAGTCGTTTCAGGTTGTCTCGCCCGTAAAGCATTGGCTCGCCGCCGTGAAATAAAAATTCCGCGTCCTTCGTGCCAATGTGATTCAGCAATGGCGGCAATTCGTCAACCAGCTTGAAAAAAATTTCTTCGGGCAAAGTCTCGGCAGGTTGGTCGCCCTCGCTGCAATAAACGCATTTCAAATTGCAAGCCGTCGTTAATTTTAAAATTATCTGCATGAGATTACCTCAAAATTTCAGCGCAAGGAGTTCGCCGCGAAGTTTTTCAATCTCGCCGCGCATTTTCCGTACAAAATTTTCACGCTCAACAAAATATTTCTCGCGCAATTCGTCAAGACTTTCGCCCGCTTGTTTTCTCGCATACTCTTCAACTTGCGGCATTAAGCTTTCCAAAAATTCATCGAGATTCGTGCCCAAGTCAATCGTCTGATATTCGGTGTGCGTCGTGTGCTCGGTGCGATAATATTCTTTGCCGAAAAAATTTCTGATGTGTTCGATAAAGCCGCGCGGCGAACGGCGGACCGTGTAACTTTCGGTGTAAGTGTGAGAAATTTGCGCGGTCTTCTTTTCGAGCGCGGCGGCTGAAATATTCGCCTTGACGGTTTTAAACTCGGTGCTTTGAAAATTTTCAATGACGCGACGCATCTGTAAATCAATTTCGTCGTTAAGCGCGTCCTGCAAAATTTTCGAGACTTCCGCGCTGATTGTTTCGTTGTCGACTTTGGAGCCGCGTTTAACTTGTCGATTCCATTCGTTAGCCCGCGCAGAAACTTCCGTCCGAACTTCGCGGCTGACATTCGTCACGATTAGCGCAGTCATTCGCGCCATATCGTCTTTGTATTTTTCAACTGCGGCAGTCATCGCCGAAAGGTCGCCGTCGAATTTTTTCAAACCGTCAAGCACGCTGTCGACAAAGTTGTTGAGCAAGCGACGCGGATTTTCTTGCTTGCGGGCGATTGCGTTATCGCTGACCTTGTCGCCCAAAATTTTCATGAGCTTATCGAGTCCGCTCGCTTTGAACTTTTTATCGTCTTCGTTATCGACAGCCTCACTTGCCAGCGCGGTAGAAATGCTTATCGCTCTGAACTTGTTCGCGTCGACTTCGGGATAAGTTTTCTTGACGCGGGCGCAAATGTCATCTTCCTGCATTCGGCGGGTCCTGTCGTCCTTGGGAATAAGTTCGCTGATAATATTTCCGTCGTCGTCTTCGTCCTCGTCGGTCTTATCCGATTTGGTTATGACAATCAAAGCCTCCTGACCTTCGCGGCTGAGTTTTTGCATGTAGCGCATATCGTCTTGCAAACCGGGTTCGGAACTGTTCATAAGGAAAATACACATGTCGGCATAGTTCAAATATTCTTCAACGAGCGCGGTCATGTTTTTTGTATCGCCCGATTTGCCGACAGCTCCGGTGCCGGGCGAATCAATCCAACGCAAGCCGCTCAACGTAAAATATTGAATCGCGCCGGTTGTGTCGATTACGCCTTCTTGAAACCAGGTGTCGCCGTGAGAATCTTTTTCCACGTCGCCGGTATCGCGTCCGCTCTCTTCGGTCTCGAAAACGGGTTTGGAAATTTTTTTGTAGTGATTGTCGAACGGCGCGTTAAAAAATTTTTTACCTGCGAAAAAATTGCCGAGCGTCGACTTGCCCGCCTTGACCGCGCCGAAAATCATCACGACGAGATAGCGTTCGTTTTTCTTTATGAATTGTTTACCTTTGCGGTCGGCTTCAATTTTATCGCTCCACGTTTCGACGACGGCACGCATGGTATCTAAAGATTTTTGCGCGGCGCGTTCGACGGCATTATCGCCCGAAATTTTTTTGTTGCCCGACGTGAAAACAGCCTGCTCAAAATTTTTCAACAGCGTCGGAATTTTTTCACTGCGTCGGTCAAGGTTCTGCGAAAATTTTGCAAGGTCGCTTTGCATCTTATCCAACTTGAAAAAAAATTCGTCGACGGTCTGAATTATGTAGCTCAAAAAAAATCACTCCCGTTTTGCTTGCAGTTCGATTTCGTTAATGCGTGCTATCATTTTGTCAATCGCCTCAAGTTCTTTTTTGTCTTGCGCAATTTCGTCGTCGAGTTCTTCGCGCATTTCTTCTTTTACATTGTCGATAATGTCTTCCGCGTCCGAATAATTGAACGATGAATAATTTCGTTCCGCTTTGAGTTTTTCGACGCGCGCTTGAAAATTTTCTTCCATCTTCTCGCGCAAACGGTCGACTTCATCTTCCTTGGCGTCGATTTCATCTTTTTTATTTTGAATTGCATTTACCAAAGCCGAATCTCCGTACTCGCGATAATTCGAGTGGCGGGAATGACAACTGTAATCCGAATGATTGCCGTGAATTATTGCGCCGCCAACCACAACGCCGACAACGCCGAATACAATGGCCATAAAAAAATCACCTCAATCAATAGTGTTCCTTCTGCCAACGCTGTGTCAACGATACAAATTCATCATTTAAACTGTCCAGCACGGAATCTTGATATTCATATTCCGATTTGTCCGAATTGTAAAGACTCACTGCCTCTTCCAATTTATGCAGAAAATTTTTTTGACGCCGCCGAATTTTTTCCTGTTTGGATTTAATACGCGATTGAACTTTTGAACGTTCGGAGCGCAGTTGGGAAATGAAATCTTCTTTTTCGCGAGCAATTCGGGCAATGCGGACGGATTTATTTTCGGCAAGCCACTTTGAAAAATTTTGCTGAAGATAATCGTGCAATTCGGGAATGCCGCTCTTTTTAAGCAACGTCGATTTTCTTTCCGCCAAACCTTTTCTGTAGCGCGTATTCGACACGAAGAAAACTTTGAAGCCGCTAAGCCCGCAAAATTTTTTTATATCGGCAAGAGCCTTGTCGCGAATCGTCTCCAAATTTTCCCGTGCGCTTTGGTCGTCGATTGAAGTCAGCACAAGGCAAAAATGCTCGGTAAAAAATTTTTCGTCGGGGAAAAGAGATTTAATCTTGTTTATTCCGTCGATACCGTTTTTGTGCAGTTCGCCCGTGTCGACTCTGTGCACGAACAAAATCACATTTGCCCGCCGATAAGCCTCGTAAGCAACGGCGTCGTCGACAAATTCCGCGCTCAAGCCGGGCGTGTCAATCAGATAAACTCCTTTGCTCCACTCTTCGATTTGAGTTTTTACCGTCGTGCGAACGTCTTCTTCAGGAAAAACCGCGTCGCCTATCAGAGAATTGAACAGCGAGCTTTTGCCGTGATTCATGACGCCCGCATTGATGATATTTATTTTGTCGGCGTCGGCGTTAATCTCGGCGATTTTTTTTTGAAAAGCTTTTGCATAATCTTTCACGCGACCTCATCCTTTCGATTAAATTTTATCAAAAATTTTTTGACGTGTCATTTACTTTGAGACAAATAAAAAAACTCCCAAACATTTCGGGAGTGATTCAAATCAGTTCTTTGTACTTTGCTTTATAAAAGTCCTCGAAAATTTTCAAGACTTCGTGTTCAATCTCAGAGCCGTCGCCTTCGTGAAGAATTTCGATAAAGCCCCAACGGTCAAGCAACACCGAGGCGATATGCCCGATAGTCTCAAGGGTAAATTCGTCAGCGTCAAGCGGCGCAAGCAATACAATCGCCGTGCGGACAATTTCTCCGTCGTCGGGATATTTGAAACCTTCGCCGAGCTGGAGAATCCCGAATGCCGCCGCTTTGACCGCCGAACTTTTGCAATGCAATAAAATCATGTGCCGCCCCATAATCAACGTCGAGCCTTTGTCTTCGCGCAAGAGTAATTCCCGCGAAATTTCTGCGCGGCTTTTAGAATCATGACCTGCAAATTTTCCGGCAATGTCGCAAGCGTCGTTGATGTCGGAAATATTTTCTCGAACAAAAAAATAATTCGTCATGAGTTCCTGAATCGCGCGCCCGTAAGAATTCATTTTGCCCAAACCTTCCATAAACGGCAGGTGCGGTTTCAAATCAACTACGCTACCCAAAAATTGTTTATTGCGCCGCGAAAGTTCCGCCTCAATTTTTTTCTTGTCCTCGTCAATCATGGCGGCATTGACGACCAAAACAGGACGCTTGGCACGCGGAATGGGCACTGTGGAAATTATAAAGTCAAAATCCTTGGCGGCAATGTATTCGGAATTAATGTCGAGAATTGGAACTTCGTCGACAATTTGGAGCGTCGGGAAATTTGCACGTAGTCTGCTCGCCAAAAGCCGAGAAGTCCCCATGCCCGTCGGACAAGCGACAATCACTCGATGAACCGCATGTAAAAATTTTTCGCTGTCGGAAAGTGCCGCGCCCAAGTGCATTGCAATATAAGCAATTTCGGCGTCGGGCAAAATCTCGCCAACTTCCTCTTCCACTTCGACGACGCATTTTCTCGTTAAGCTAATCAATTCGGGATAATGAGTTTGAATTTCGCCGAGCAGCGGATTGCGAATATCCATATGCATTTTCAAGCGGCTGATTGTCGGTGCAAGATGATTGACCAAGCCCGCCAGCAAACTTTGATTCTTATCGATGTCACGCCCCGTAATTTTCGCGGCGCGTTTCATAATTTGCCTTGCAAGCGTGACCAAGCGGAAATTATCCATCATGGAAATTGTTCCGAGGCTCGCCGAACTGTAACGACTTCGTGCGCCGAGAATATGCATTGTGATATAACAAATTTCGCTTTCGGGCACGTCCATTTCAAATGACGCAGAAATTTCTTTCGCAAGTTTTTTTGCCGCCTTGAATTCGCGACTGCCGCGCAGCGGTGAACAAATATTTTCGGCGACGTAAACTGCCTCGTGATTTTTTATCCGGCGCACGACAAGCGACAAGTGAACTACCAAACCGATAAACGCGTTGTCCGAAAGTTTGTAGCCCAAATCATTTTCCGTGACACGAATCATTTGTTCAAGTCGTCGCCACTCGCCCGCGTCAATCAATTCCAGCAAAAATTTCGACACCTGCGTAATGGGGGCGTCGTCTTTGTCGGGCAAGTTGTCTTGCATTAAGTTTAGTAATCTTTCTTCGCCGACGTGTTCATAAATATAGCGGACAATCGCCCGCCGCAAATCGCGTTCATCGCCGAGCAAACTCACGCCCAAGCCCGGCTTGCGCAAAAGTTTCAAGCCCTGCTCGCTGAACCACGATTCCAATTTGTCCAAGTCGTTGCTTATCGTCGAGTCCGTGACGTGCACCGCGCTTGACAACACGAATAATTTTATCGGCTCGCGACTTGATAAAAGTTTGCTGATTATGATTGAACGACGTTCGCCGGGCGTGTAATCTCTTTTCTCGCCGGATTGAAGTTGTTTGGCAAGGGCGTAGCGTTTGACCTCGCTGCCGATAACTTTGATTCCCGCGCCCGATTTCTTTTCCAGTTGCAAGCTGACTGTATTTAAAACGTCTTCGACCTTCGGGAGTTGCCGAGAAATGGTTTTTGAACTGACCGAGAGCTTTTCGGCAATTTCCGCCGTCGTTTGAAATGCATTTTCTTTAAGGAGCAATTTCAGTATATCACGAGTTCTCTGCTCCATGTTTCGACCTCCCTTAACAGATTCGCGGAACGAGTTCGCCCGCAGGCATATCAACAATTCTAATACTGCCGAGCGAAGTTTTCAAGCCGACTTTGCCCGCAGAATTTTTAACAACCTCGCCAATCTGCGCCGCGTGTTCGCCGTAAATATTTTTCCTCATGACCGACAAAATTTTTTCGCAAGACTCTTCGGGCACGACCGCAATAATTTTTCCTTCGTTGGCAAGTTCAAGGACATCAAAGCCGAGAATATCGCAAACGCCGCGAACTTCCTCGCGCACGGGAATTTTTTCTTCGTCGAGCAAAATCCCGACATCCGCCGCCTGAGCAATTTCGTTGAGTACTGCCGCAATCCCGCCGCGTGTCGCGTCTCTGACCATGGAGATTTTCGGTTCGACCGTCAACATCTCTTGAATCATTTTGTTAAGCGGCGCACAATCCGATTTAATATTTTCGGACAGTTCCAAGCCGTGACGTTCGGCAAGAATTGTTGTGGCGTGGTCGCCGATAAATCCCGACACTAAAATTTTCATGCCCGCACGAATTTTTTTAGCGGAAATGTCAACGCCGTCAATCAGTTCGCCAACGCCCGTCGTGTTGATAAAAATTCCGTCCGCTTGCCCACGCCCGACAACTTTTGTATCTCCCGTGACAATTTTAACATTTGCCTCACGAGCCGCCGCCGCCATTGAGTAGACAATTTTTTTCAGGTCGTCGAAGTCAAAGCCTTCCTCCAAAATCACGCCGACGGAAATAAATTTCGGAATCGCACCCGTGACCGCCAAATCATTAACCGTGCCGCAGATTGAGAGCTTGCCGATATTTCCGCCGCGAAAAAAAATCGGGCGAACAACGTAGCTGTCGGTCGTCATCGCCAACTTGCCAATCTTCGCGCCGTCGTGCAGTTCATGTAAAATTTCGTTATCAAAAGCGGGCAAAATTATTTCGTGCAGAAGTTCCGCACTCAACTTGCCGCCCGCTCCGTGTGCCATTAAAATTTTTTTTGCCATAGTCTCACCACTTGAAATTATTTCCTCCGTACTTAAACCAAGCCGCGCAGACACCTTCGACCGAAACCATACAAGGACCGATTGCATGAAACGGTTGACAGGCTTTCCCGAAAAGCGGACACTCCGTCGGATTGATTACGCCGCGCAAAACTTCGCCACACCGACACGCAGATTTTTTTTCGACGCGTTCAAGTTCGACAGGCTCGACGCGTTCAATATCAAAGTCAGCAAATTCATCGCGCATTTTTAATCCCGACGCGGGAATTTTTCCAATGCCGCGCCATTCGACGTCCGCGACCTCATAAACTTGTGCGAGAATCTTTTTCGCAGATAAATTTCCTTCGGCTTTGACGACACTGCGATAATCATTGGCGACCGAAATTTTTCCGCCGTCGATTTGTTCAAGCAGACTTGCCAGCGCAGTTAAAATTTCCTCCGCCTCAAAACCACCGATTGCACTCGGCATTTGAAATTCTTCCGCCAAAAAATTAAAGGCATTCGCGCCGATAACAACCGCCACATGCCCCGGCAATAAAAATCCGTCGACTTTAACTTTTGCGTCGCCCAACAAAAATTTCAGCGCGGGCGGAACCAATTTTTGCGCCGACAGCATAAACAAATTTTTTATTCCTTGAGCTTTTGCCGCCAAAACTGTTGCCGCTTGCGTCGGTGCCGTTGTCTCAAATCCTACTGCCAAAAAAATTAATTTCTTACGCGGATTTTCTTTCGCGAGTTTCAAACAATCCAGCGGCGAATAAACAATCCGAACGTTTGCACCTTCGGCGATCGCTGCCGACAAACTCGAACGACTTCCCGGAACTTTCAACATATCCCCGAACGTAACGACAATGAAATCTTTTCTGCTCGAATACTCAACAGCTTTGTCAATGTAATCGTCATTCGTCACGCAAACCGGACAACCCGGACCCGAAACCAATTCCACATTCTCCGAAAGAATTTGCCTTATCCCCGAACGAAATATCGCAACCGTGTGAGTGCCGCACACTTCCATAAACCGTAACTTTTTTTTTCCCTCGGCAAGTCTTGAAATCTTTTTTACAAGCTTAACGGTATCTGCCATTTATCGCACTCATTTCTTTTTACCTTTGACAACTTTTTTTACGACGCCCGTTATCTTTTCTCCCGTGAACTGCAAATTCTTTTTCACGGCTTTAACTGCTCTTTGATGATTTGTCTTTGCAAGGTCAGGCACCGTATCTTTCAAGCTTGCCTGCTTTGAACGATTGCAATGCTTACACAAACACTGCAAGTTAAACAATTTATCACTGCCGCCATATTTCTGCGGAATAATGTGGTCAATGTCAGCCTCAGCCTTCCGAATTTTTTTGCCACACTTCGCGCAAGTGTACCAACCGTGATTCGATTCATTGTTCGCAAACCAATCTTCACGATAACCCATCAGCTTTCTCCTTTTCAAATTCGTTTTCATCGCGTTTCATCGCTTTAATTCATTTTCAATTTTTCAATTCGATGAGCCTCTTTTTTTTTTTTTTTTTTCGTTTTAGCTTTAGGCGCACCCCTCCCAGCTTTTAATCCCTGCTGTCCGCTTTTCAAACCCCCATGTTCTTAAATCCGCTTGTTTTTTGGAAGCGTAGCGTAACCAACCACCCGCAACCCCCGCAGGGTGGTTCGCCGCGAATGTCGAAAATTCCTGCTTGACAAGCAAAAAAAATTTTCTCAAAAATCCGAGCGAGTAATTTCCAGCAGAGTAATTTCCAGCAGTGCCTCGCAACCAATCAAAATGTCTTGATAACTTGTAGAGTAATCGTCAGTATACCAAGGGTCGTCAACGTCGCGATGTTCACCAGCAAAATCCATGAGCAGGAAAATTTTTTTATCAGGGTCGCCGCCACAAATTTCTTTCATGTCGCGGACATTTGAGCGGTCAAGACCAATCAGATAGTCAAATTTTTTATAATCGCTGTCGAGCAAAAGTTTTGACGTGCGCCGCGTGAACGGAATATTATTTTTGCGGAGTTCGTGAGCAGTGCCGTCGGACATGGGCGTCCCGATTGACGGATGACAACCCGCCGACTCAATCAGAAAATCTTTTTCCAA
>JAFSOQ010000096.1 GCA_017446845.1 Selenomonadaceae bacterium
GTCCCTGTTGACCTTGCGGAACGTTTTGTTGATTGAATTGCTGTTGTTGACCTTGAGGAACGTTTTGCTGAGTGAATTGCGCTTGTTGACCTTGAGGAACGTTTTGCTGAGTGAATTGCTGTTGTTGTCCTTGAGGAATATTTTGTTGATGAATTTGTCCCTGCTGACCTTGCGGAATATTTTGCTGAGGAAATTGCTGTTGTTGACCTTGAGGAATATTTTGCTGATTGAATTGCGCTTGCTGTCCTTGCGGAACGTTTTGTTGATTGAATTGCTGTTGTTGACCTTGAGGAACGTTTTGCTGAGTGAATTGCTGTTGTTGTCCTTGAGGAACGTTTTGCTGAGTGAATTGCTGTTGTTGTCCTTGAGGAACGTTTTGCTGAGTGAATTGTCCCTGCTGTCCTTGCGGAATATTTTGCTGAGTGAATTGTCCCTGCTGCCCTTGCGGAATATTTTGCTGAGTAAATTGTCCCTGCTGACCCTGCGGAATATTTTGCTGATTGAATTGTCCCTGCTGTCCTTGAGGAATGTTTTGTTGAGTGAATTGCTGTTGCTGTCCTTGCGGAATATTTTGCTGAGCGAATTGTCCCTGCTGTCCTTGAGGAATGTTTTGCTGCGTAAACTGCTGTTGTTGACCCTGCTGAGCAAATTTTCCGCCGAAACTTCTGAACATCGATTCCAAAAATCTCTGGGTTGCGCCCTGCGGCTGTTGTCCCTGCTGAGTCTGCGGCTGTTGCTGTTGAAGTTGCGGCTGTTCCGGTTGCAAATTGTCGACTTCGGGGCGCGGCATGAAATATTTGACCAGCTGCTTTAGAAATTGCATACTCTCGGACTGCGGCTGTTGTTGATAGATGTTGGGCGTTTGCGCGAGCTGCGATAAAATTTCATAAAGGGCTTGCGGGAGTTGTTCGGCGGTTTTGGCGTCGACCAATTCAAAAGCCGCTTTGGTTATCAAAATCGGCTCCAATTCGTCGCCGCCCTCTTCCATGACGATTGCTTCTTTAAAATTCGACAGCAATGCTTGAGTGTCTTCGCTTAATTTCATTGAGTAACCTTTTTCGGCGAGCGTTCCGATTTGCAAGAGCATTCGCGAAAAAAGCATGAGCTGATCCATTGAAAAGCGTTGACTCTCGACGGTGCTGCCGATTCCTTTGCCGAGTGTCGACTCCAAAGAAAGTGATTGCCTCAAAATATTTTTTACGACGTCACCCACTTCCTTTGGTAATCTTTGGATGCCGTATTTTTCCTCCGTGCCGATTTTTCCGAGCGTCGCCGCTATATCTTGAATTGCCGTTTTTAAATTAACTGTAGTCTGCGGTCGAAAGCCGCCGCCTCCGTCGTCGCGTCGCCGTACTCGGTCTAATCCTTCGGACGGTCGTTGTCGGTCTATCGGTCGAATTCCTGTTGAGCCTGCGTCAATTAATGGCATGTCATACATCAGCTCCTTTCGTGTCAAAGATTATATCGGAATTTTATGCCATTAACTTTCAACTTTCAAGAATCACCGTTGAATTTTTATCGCGGACTTTGATAAAATAATTGCGGGAGGTGTCGGAAATGGACAATAACGGAATCAAACAGAGACTTGACGCTTACATTGCCGAAAATTTTTTGGAAGAAAAAAAAATTCCTGCGAATGATGCGTACAAATGTTATGAGTCGTTCGCGTTTGGAGGCAGTCATTTTTGCCGAAAAATAAATTTCGACAAAATTTTTGAGAAGAACAAGGACGAAACTTTTTCCGAGAAGATGACGCGGCTTGTTGAGGAGAGCGGCGAAAAAAATTCTGTCATCTACAAACGCGCGCAAATCGACCGCCAACTTTTTTCCCGAATCAAAAAAAATAAAGATTATCAACCCAGCAAAGATACGGCGGTTGCGCTTGCACTTGCCTTGAAACTAAATTTATCCAAGGCAAAAGATTTTCTCGCCTCTGCCGGCTACGCGCTGACAAACTCTTCCAAGCGCGACGTGATAATTTCTTTTTTCCTTGAGAACGAAATTTTCGATACCGATTTACTCAACGATTATCTTTACGAATACAAACAGCCCGTTCTTTTTGGCAGATGACCCATTTTAAAAGCGAGGGGAACGGCTGCTGCTCGCCGATGCTCTTTAAAATTTGAAAATTGAATTCCTGGACAAATTCTAACTTTTGCCGAAAATCCCTTGGCCTTAAAAAGCCGAGGAATTTTTTTATTTGCTCTTCGTTATTTCAATTCGCAACCGAAAAAACCTTCACAAGCAGAATTGTCCGGCGAAAAACCCTTTGCCGACATTAGTTCAATCCGGTCAAGCCACTTGGCAACCTCTGTCCGTGTGCACTATCGGATGTAAAATCCACGGTGCACCGAGGCTCAAGGTTTGCCGCGTCTAATTTTAGCGTTTCTGCCAAGTCAGGGTAAAATATTTCGGCGTGATTGCTGTTTAAAAACGTTGCTTTGCCTACGTCGAACAGCTTTCCAACCTTCGCGTCTTAGAGTTGCAAAAAAAGTGGGCAGAGTGCCCTGCCCGATCGCTCGGGAGCAATAAACTCCTCCTTAACGACCGACTCCAAACCAGTCAAACTTCCTTTCAAGCTGTCAATCGCCACGATTATTTTCATTGCCAAAACCTCCGTTAAAAATTTCGCGTCATTATATCACGTCGCAAAAATTATTGCGCAGCTGAAAGGAAATTCAAAGGACGCAGGGAATATAAACTACGGAGGTTGAAAAGCTGTGGGAAGTGCGGAGCTTGATGAATTCGTTGAGCGCGTGGCGGAACGGACGGATATTTATTCGGTCGTGTCGCGCTACGTACAGCTCACTCAAAAAAGCGGGCGATATTGGGGACGTTGTCCCTTCCACAACGAAAAAACCGCTTCCTTCAGCGTGAGTGCCGACAAAGGACTTTTTTATTGCTTCGGTTGCGGAGCGGGCGGCAACGTCTTCAAGTTCCTGTCGCTCATTGAAAACATAACTTATTTCGAAGCCGTTAAACTTCAAGCGCAAAGATTGGGCATCGATCTTCCCGCAAAAAAATCTTCGCCCGAAGAGGACAGACGTCGACGCGAGGAAAAAACTTTATTAAAAATTAATGAATTCGCGCAGGATTTTTACCACGAATGTTTAATCAAAACAGCCCGCGGCGAAGTCGGCAGGAAATATTTGACGGCGCGTGGAATTACGGCAGAGACGATTGAAAATTTCAAAATAGGTTACGCGCCCGAAGAATGGGAAAATCTTTTGCCCAAACTTACTCGGCAAGGTTTTTCTCCCGGACAATTGGAAACGGTCGGACTAATCGCCAAGAGAAAAAATTCTCCGGGCTATTATGACAGATTCCGAAATCGAATCATGATTCCAATCGCCGATATTTTCGGGCACGTCGTCGGATTCGGCGGACGTGTTCTCGGCTCCGAAGACGACACAACTCCAAAATATCTAAACACGCCCGAAACTGTTCTGTTCAATAAAAGAAATTTGCTTTTCGGCTTGGACAAGTCAAATCGTGCGATAAGTACGGCGGGCGCGGCGGTCGTCGTCGAAGGTTACATGGACGCGATTTCACTTTTCAGCGCGGGTATAAAAAATGTCGTCGCAACGCTCGGAACTGCTTTTACGCCCGAACACGTCAAGTTGATTCTGCGTTATGCTCGGAAAATTATTTTCTGCTACGACAGCGACGAAGCAGGGCAACGCGCTACGATTCGTGCTTTACCGATTGTTCAGGCGGCGGGCGCAGAAGTTTTCGTCATAACAATCCCCGACGGCAAAGACCCCGATGAATTTGTTCGCAAGCACGGCAAAGAAGAATTCGACGCGCTGATTAAAAATGCAGAGCCGTTGATTGATTATCGCATGAATTACGTCCTTGCCCGCGCAGATTTGTCGATGATTCGCGGGAAATCTCAAGCTTTGCAAGAAATTTTTCCCGTCATTGAAAAAATCGATAAAACTTCTACGCGCAACGAGTATTTAAAAAAAATCGCCTCGGCATTTTTTATGGACGAGCGAGATGTTGTCGGCGCGTGGAAAAAATTTTCCTCAAGACCTGCGCAAGAAAATACTCGTGAGCCTGCAAAAAAATTTGTCGCCAAAGCAAAAACTTCCGATAAAAATGCATTGAGGTTAAGTACGGCGTGTGAAGATGTTTTGCGAATGGCTTGGCACGAAAGCGACACGCTGGGCTATACTTTGACAATGGTGCCGCGAGAATTTTTTTCGGAAGTGCACAGAGAAATAATCGCCTGGCTTGAAACTTGCGCGGAACAGGAAAGACGTCCCGATAAAATGAGTGCGGCAAAAGAACTGACTGAGGCGGCAAATGCGGAACTTTCTCGGATATTGATGAATGGTTCGGATTCGCCGCGCAACACGGAAGTTAATATCTTTGAAGATTCGGTTAAAATTTTGCGCAGAGCCATGCTCAATGAAAAATATTACGCATTGCTCGCGCAAGCTGAAAAATATATGCAAAGCGACAAAGCGACTTACGCCAAAAAAGTCGAAGAGTCGTTCAAGATAAAAAAAGAAATTGATAAATTGCAAGGTTAGGAATTAGGAACCGGTTCCCGGTTCCCAATACCAAGAAAGGAGGCTGCGATTGATGACAGGAGAAAATAAAACTGTCGAGCCGAATAAAAACGGCTCCCACGGCAGCCTGTCGGGAAACAAAAAAAATCATTCCGCACAAAAAAAATCTGAGCCTGCGGCGGCAACTTCAACAGAAGACGCACTCAAAAATCCTAAAGGTCGTCCGCCAAAAATTATTTCGGCTTTAACGGAAAGAGCTAAGCAAACCGGCGGGAAGCTGACTTGGGGCGACTTGGACAGGATTATCCAGACTTTCGGCGTGGAAAACGATACGGACGAAATTGAAGAAATCCTGAGCATGTGCGAGCGCGAAGGCATAGAAATAACAAACGAAGACGCACCCCTTGAGGATATTGGCGACGACGCTGTCGATGCCGATTTGCCTGTGGAAGAAACCGTGCTCGAAAATGAGGACGCTTTAACTTCCGTTGAACCTACCGAAGTCGAAGTCCCTGCAGATGATGCCGAAGCACCCAAGCCGACAGTCGAAGTCGAATTGATACCCGACAACATTTCAATCGATGACCCTGTTCGCATGTATCTGAAAGAAATCGGGCGCGTACCGCTCCTGACCGCCGAACAAGAACGCGAACTGGCAATGCGAATGGAATCCGACGACGAGGAAGAACATTCCGAGGCGCAGAAACAACTTGCCGAAGCGAATTTGCGCTTGGTCGTGTCAATCGCCAAAAGATACGCCGGACGCGGCATGGGTTTTCTCGATTTGATTCAAGAGGGCAACTTGGGATTGATTAAGGCGGTAGAAAAATTTGATTATCACAAGGGCTACAAATTTTCTACCTACGCAACGTGGTGGATTCGTCAAGCGATAACGCGTGCGATAGCCGATCAAGCGCGCACAATCAGAATTCCCGTGCACATGGTCGAGACGATTAACAAACTCACGCGCGTTTCCCGAAATCTCCTGCAAAAGAACGGGCGCGAACCGACCGACGAAGAAATTGCCGCGGAAATGGAAGTTGACGTTGCCCGCGTGCGCGAGATTAAAAAAATTTCGCAAGAGCCGGTTTCATTGGAGACGCCCGTCGGCGAGGAAGATGATTCGCATTTGGGCGACTTTATCGAAGACCACGACGCACCCGCACCCGCCGATGCCGCTTCATTCATGCTGTTAAAAGAACAGCTTGAAGATGTTCTCGGAACTTTGACGCAACGTGAGAAAAATGTTTTGCGCTTGAGATTCGGACTTGAAGACGGCAGAGCACGCACGCTTGAGGAAGTCGGCAGAAGTTTCAACGTCACTCGCGAAAGAATCAGGCAAATCGAAGCAAAAGCTTTGAGAAAATTACGCCACCCCGCCCGCTCAAAAAAGCTCAAAGATTTTCTGGATTGAATTTATCGGGAGTCGCAAGCGCGGCTCCTTTTCTTTTGGAGGAATTGACATGAATTATAAATCGGGATTCGTCGCGGTAATCGGCAGACCGAATGTCGGCAAGTCGACGCTGATTAACAAAATTATCGGGCAGAAAGTTGCAATCACTTCCGACAAGCCGCAGACGACGCGCAGTCGCATTCAATGTATTTTGACTCAAGACGACGCGCAAATTATTTTTTTGGACACGCCCGGAATTCACAAACCAAAATTCAAACTTGGCGAGTACATGCTCAAGGCGGCGGAAGGCACGCTAAAGGAAGTCGACGCGATTTTTTTTGTCATAGACGCGACGGAAAAATTTGGCGGCGGAGAAAAATACATACTCGAACGTTTGAACGCGACGACTAAACCCGTGATTCTCGTCGTGAATAAAATTGACTTGACCGAGCGTGAAAAACTTTTGCCGATAATTGCGGAGTATTCGGCGCGCAGAGATTTTGCGGCAGTCGTCCCGATAAGCGCAACCGACGGCACCAACGTCGACGAGTTGATTGCGGAGGCGAAAAAATTTTTGCCCGAAGGCGTTCAATATTATCCCGCCGACATGGTGACCGACCAGCCCGAACGTTTGATAATTGCCGAGTTGATTCGCGAAAAAATTTTACACGCGACGCAAGATGAAATTCCGCACTCAATCGCCGTCGACTTGGAAGAATTCACGCCACGCGACAACGGCACGATTTTTATTCGGGCGACGATTTATGTTGAGCGCGACTCGCAGAAGGGAATTTTAATCGGCAAGGGCGGCGCAATGTTAAAACAGGTCGGAGCGGCAGCGCGTCCCGAAATTGAAATGTTGCTCGGCTCGAAAATTTTTCTGGACTTGTGGGTTAAAGTCAAACGCGATTGGCGAAACTCAATCGGCGCACTTCAAAGTTTCGGCTTAAAAGATTTTTAAATCGTTGCAAACTTCTCAACTAGAAATGCGCATGCATTTCGTACGAACGCGGCTACTACGTTAAAAATATTGAGCAGCACGGCGCGACCGCCGGGTCAAGCGTCACGCTTGCGCTTTTAAAGCGACCGCGACTGCTGTTTGATCACTTTTTAAAAGTTGGGCTTGCAAAAAATTCCAAGTAAGATATAATTGGCTTGCATAAAAAAATCCGCATTGCCACGACGGCAAGCGGTGTGCTTGACTAAAGCGGTTTTTCACCCACATATATCTGATTGGTAGAACGAAGGATTGGTCGCTTAGCTGTGCAGAAGCTTAGGCGGTCGTTTTGCTAAGTATCAGCAGAATTGCTCCTGCGATAATTGTCACGCGGACGATAAATTTAATCACGCGCATCCCGTCACCCCCAATCTGAGGGCTTTGGATTTAACCGCCTGCTGTTTAAGGCGCAAGCACAAGTGAACAAATTATAGCACGCTTTAAACGAATTGCAAAACGAAAATTTAATCCCGCTTGTTTCGGCAGGGATTTATTTTTTTGCGTGGAATAGTTGAAAAAAATTTCGGAAGTTGTAAGTTGAAAGGAGCGATTGTATTGAGAGCTGAAGGAATTTTGCCGATTGTCGGCAGTAAATTTGACCAATTAACCGGACTTTATAACCGCGAGGCTTTTTATCGGGAAGCAATGCTGCTTTTGGGAGCGCGTTACGATGTCAAATACTGCATTGTTTGCATGGATATAAGTTGCTTTAAAATTATCAACGACCTGTTCCACGTCGACACGGGCAATTTGATTTTGCGTGCGGCGGCGGAATATTTTAAAGAAAGTCTCAATCCGCGAACGTCAATCAGCTGTCGCGCCGAGGCCGACCATTTTATTTTATGCGTGCCCGCCGACGAACTTCAAATAGAACAGATTATCAAAGACCTTGACGCGAGAATCCAATCTCTGCACATCAGCCATAACATTTTATTTTTTGCGGGCATTTATCCCGTCGAAAGTACCAAGTTGCCGATTGACCAAATGTGCGACCGCGCAGGCATGGCGTTGCGTCGAATCAAGGGCAATTATGTGACGCGCTACGCTTACTACGATGCAAAAATGCGCGAGCAGATGATTGAGGAGCAATTGATAACCGGCAACATGGAGGCCGCGCTGTTGGAAAATCAATTCACGATTTATCTGCAGCCGATTTACGACCCGCAAAAAGATACCGTCCACAGTGCCGAGGCTCTTGTCCGCTGGTTCCACCCTGTGCACGGAATGGTTTCGCCGGGGAAATTTATTCCCGTCTTTGAGCGCAACGGATTTATCGTCCGCCTTGACCGTTTTGTTTGGGAAGAGGCGTGCAGACTTCAGCGCAAACGTCTCGACGAAGGAAAATCTGTCGTGCCGATTTCCGTCAACTTGTCGCGCTTAAATTTCTACAGCTTGGACTTGCCCGACTTCCTTGCCAACTTGCTTGAGAAATATCAGTTGGAACCGTGGATGTTGAAACTTGAAGTCACGGAGAGCGCGTACACCGATAATCAACTGCAACTGCTCGACATGATTTCGACGTTCAGAAACTTGGGCTTTTCAATTTTAATGGACGATTTCGGGTCGGGCTATTCGTCGCTGAACATGTTAAAAGATATGCCGCTCGACACGTTGAAAGTTGACATGGCATTTATCCGCGAACTTGAAAAATCAAAACGCGTGGCAATCATTTTAAAATTCATCGTTGAGCTGGCGGAAGAACTCGGAATGAGCGTCGTGGTCGAAGGCGTGGAAACTCAGGTGCAACGGGATTACGTGGCGAGCTTGGGCAATGTCGCTATTCAAGGATATTTCTTCTCGCGCCCGCTGCCGATACCCGATTACGAAGCACTTTTGGATAAATATTTACATTGAAGGGAGCGATTGATATGCCGTCAATCAAAAAGGAAACTGCAGGCAATGCAACCGTCTACACGCTGCGCAACACGAAGGGCAACGAACTCAAAGTTACCAACCTCGGCGCACGACTCGTCTCAATGCGTTTTCGCGACAAAAATTTTACAAATCGTTTTATGTTCAAAGATGATGCGGCGGCGGGCATTGTGCTCGTCGACGGCGCGAAAGATTTTGCCGACATTATCTGGCAAGCGGAAGAATTTATCGAGGGCGTGAAATTTTCTGCGGAACTCAACGGAAAATCTGCAAGCGTGATGTACAGCGTCTCCAACGACAACGAAATCAGCATTAAGTACGAGGGCACGAACATTGAAGATATTTCGACGGAAGTAGTTTTCGCGCTGCCCGACGCCGACTTCCGCGCTTGCCAAAAAGGTGCGGCTTGGGAAAAAATTTCCGCCGAAAAAATTTATCCGGTCACCGAACCTGCCGAAGTCGAAATGGAATTGGGAATGTTCGGCTACGACCCCGGTTGCCCGATTGATTATCTTGACGCGGGCTTGAAAAATGCGGCGAATATTTTTTCTGCAGAGGCTGAGATTGATATAATTGTTTACGCGACGCAAGATAAAATTGCCGCGCAGGCGGTCGAGGGCGGTCTTGCGATTAAAACCGTCGGCAACGTCAAAGGTCAAACCGTTTACATGATTAAAAATCGCAAATGATTTCAGGGAGCTGATATTTTGAACATACACGAATACCAAAGCAAAGCGATTCTGCGCGGCTACGGCGTCAATGTTCCCGACGGCGGCGTTGCGTTCAGCGTCGAAGAGGCAGTTAAGCAAGCGCAAACTCTCGGCGCGGACGTGACTGTTGTCAAAGCGCAAATTCATGCGGGCGGTCGCGGTAAAGCCGGCGGCGTCAAACTCGCGCACAATCTCCAAGAAGTTCGTCAATATGCCGAAGAACTTTTAGGTAAAACGCTTGTCACTCACCAAACCGGTCCCGAAGGCAAAGTCGTCAAACGTTTGCTGATTGAGTCCGGCTCGAATGTCAAAAAAGAATATTATCTGAGTTTCGTCGTCGACAGAGCAACGGCTCGCGTCGTGATGATGGGTTCGGAAGAAGGCGGCGTCGAAATTGAAAAAGTTGCCGCCGAATCTCCCGAAAAAATTTTTAAAGAGTACATTGACCCCGCAATCGGTCTTGCGCCCTTCCAAGCGACGCGCATGGCTTACAAGATGAATTTCCCGAAAGACGTTATCCGCAAAGTCACAAAGCTCATGATTAATTTGCACCGCGCCTTTGTGAAAAAAGATTGCTCGCTGGCAGAAATTAATCCGCTCGTCTTGACGGAGGAAAATGATGTCATTGCACTCGACGCAAAATTGAACTTCGACGACAGCGCGATTTATCGTCACCCCGATGTTGAATCTATGCGCGACGAAACCGAAGAAGACCCCAAAGAACTTCACGCCTCCAAACTCGGCTTGAACTATGTAAATCTCGGCGGCGATGTTGCTTGCATGGTAAACGGCGCGGGCTTGGCTATGGCGACGGTCGATATTTTAAAACACTTCGGCGGCGAACCTGCAAACTTTTTGGACGTCGGCGGCGATTCCACTCCCGAAAAAATTGCCGAAGCTTTTCAAATTATGTTGGAGGGCGGACAGTCGAAAGGAATTTTCGTCAACATTTTCGGCGGTATCAATAAATGCGATTTGGTTGCTCAAGGTATCGTCGACGCGGCAAAAATTATTTCGCCCGACGGAAAATCACTTCCCGTTCCGGTTGTCGTCAGATTGGAAGGCACGAACGTCGAGCGCGGCAGAGAAATTCTCAAAGAATCACCCATTGCCAATGTAATCATGGCGGAAACTATGGAAGGCGGCGCGGAAGAAATTGTCCGCCTGGTCAAGTCCGCTTAAAGTTTTTGAGGTGATTAAAATGTCGGAAACACAAACATTTGACCCCGATATAATTGACGAGAGCAAACCAATAACTTTTGCGCCGCGCGAGTGGTATTTTTTCAAGGAAGAAATTAAAGACCAAGTCGCGGAAGGCAAAGGCGTCGACATCTTAAAAGCTCTGCACGCCGCAAGATACTACGCAAAGATTGACCGTCGTTTTGAACGAGTAAAAGCCGGTCATTGGACGGAGCACGAACTTATTGAGGCAGATGACGATGAATAAGCGTTGGGAAGACGATGCCTGGGATGAATATGTTTATTTGCAAACGCAAGACCGCAAAACGCTTAAACGCGTTAATGACTTGATTAAGGACATTGAACGTAATGGCGTGGCTGTCGGTATCGGCAAGCCCGAAAAACTCCGCTATCGTGACGGTTGGTCGCGGCGCATTGACGAAAAGAATCGTCTTGTTTATGATATTGACGAGCAGGGTTACATTTACATTATTTCTTGCAGAGGTCATTATTGATTCTTTGGCGAGTTCCATAAAAAACGGTCTGCAGACAAATCGCAGACCAATTTTTTTGCGGATAAGTCTTTTACATGATATAATCAATAAAAATTAGGAGTTTTTCTCTAAATCCTAAATCCTAACTCCTAAATCCTAAGAAGGGAGATTTTTCTATGGGATTGATTCAAGCGGCATTGGCAGCGGCAGGCGGCGTACTCGGCGACCAATGGAAAGAATTTTTTTACTGCGACAGTCTCTCGCCCGAAATTTTGGTTGCCAAAGGTCACAGGCGCAAAAGCAGCCGTTGGAGTTCCAATGACGGCAGCGACAACATTATCACGAACGGCTCAAAAATTTCGGTAAACGACGGGCAGTGCATGATGATTGTTCAGAACGGTAAAGTAATCGACTTCTGCGCGGACAGCGGCGAATACATTTACGACAAATCGACCGAGCCGAGTCTTTTTAACAATAACAAGACCGTCGTCGAAAACATTCAAGATATTTTCTTCGCCATGAAGGAGCGTTTCACATTCGGCGGCGATGCGGCTCGCGACGAAAGAATTTATTACTTCAACACGAAAGAAATTATCGGCAACAAGTACGGCACGCCCACGCCCGTTCCCTTCCGCGTCGTCGATTACAATATCGGGCTTGACGTGGACATTGCGATTAAATGTTTCGGCTCCTACAGCTATAAAATCGTCAATCCGATTCTGTTTTATACAAACGTCTGCGGCAACGTCAAAGATGTTTATAATCGTTCCGAAATCGACGCGCAGTTGAAGACGGAATTGTTGACGGCTCTGCAACCCGCCTTTGCAAAAATTTCGGAAATGGGAATCAGATATTCCGCCTTGCCCGCACATACGCAGGACATTGCCGACGCGTTAAACGAAGTCCTCAGCAAAAAATGGGGCGAACTGCGCGGCTTGAAAGTCATATCGTTCGGCGTGTCGAATGTCAGCGCGAGCGAAGAAGATGCCAACAAGATTAAGGAAATGCAACTTAACGGCGCGTTGAGAAATCCGGCAATGGCGGCGGCTCATTTGACGGGTGCTCAAGCTTCTGCAATGCAATCGGCGGCTCAAAATACGGCAGGTGCAATGACAGGTTTCATGGGCATGGGCATGGCGGCTCAATCGGGCGGAATCAACGCGGGAAATTTATTCGCTATGGCTCAGCAAAATCAGCAGGCGGCTCAGCAACAACAACAAAAGCCTCCTACTTGGAAATGCTCTGCTTGCGGTCACGACGGAAATCGCGGCAATTTCTGTGCGGAATGCGGTACGCCAAAACCCGTCGTCAACGAATGGAAATGCGAGTGCGGCGCGATTAATAAAGGCAAATTCTGTTCAGAGTGCGGAAAACCCAAACCCGTCAGCGACGAATGGAAATGTGAGTGCGGCGCAGTCAACAAAGGTAAATTCTGCTCCGAATGCGGAAAACCCAAAACTAATTAAAGTTTGCATTGAAAATTTACGGGAGGAAATTTTTTTCTTCCCTTTATTTTTTTTACGATTAATTCAATTCGCATTGATTTTGGAGGCAAGAACACCCGCGCCAAAGCCGTTATCAATATTCACGACGCCGACGCCCGTCGCACAACTGTTAAGCATTGCCAAAAGCGCGGCAAGTCCGTTGAACGAGGCACCATAGCCGACACTGGTTGGCACGGCTATAACGGGACGATTGGTCAGCCCGCCGACGACGCTCGCCAAAGCTCCCTCCATGCCTGCCACGACGATTATCACGTTAGCGGAAGTAATTTCGTCAATGTGGGCGAACAATCTGTGAATCCCCGCGACGCCGCAATCGTAGCAAGTCGAAACGGCATTGCCCCAAAGATAAGCAGTCAGTCTTGCCTCTTCGGCGACGGGTACATCACTTGTCCCTGCCGTCACGATTAAAATTTTTTTTCTCTCGTCGCGCACGAGATTTTTATCGCGGTCAACGTAAATCATTCGCGCAGTTTCGTCGTAAATCGCGTCGGGAATTTCTTCGCGCAAAAATTCAAATTGTTCGTGAGAAGCTCTCGACGCAATTAAATTCCCCGTGCTCCGCTCATAAAGATTTTTAAAAATAATTTTGAGTTGCTCCTTAGTCTTGCCGGGCGAGTAGACAACTTCCGGAAAACCTTGTCGGAGTTCGCGTCCGTGATCAATCGTTGCGAAGCCCAAACTTTCCGTCGCCAATGAAAAATTTTTTACCTCGCCAAGAATTTTTTCCTCCGTGACATTTCCCGACTTGTAGTCGCGCAATATTTCCAATAAAATTTTTTCTGTCATAGTGTTCACCTCGACCGATAAAATAAATCATAAAGCGCGCTCAAAGTCAATGAATAAAATTTTCAACTTTCTTTGACGCGGGAATAAACGGTAACAGTTTTTATTTTCTCTGTGACGTCACCCCAAAAAAATTTCAAAAAAAATTGCCGCAATTCGGGCAAGTTATACAGTATCAAAAAATTTTTTAAGACATCTGTTGTATTATTCTTTTTGTAATTCATCGGCAATGCTTTTGTAAATAAACTCGCTCGCCAACATGCCGTTAAATTTCGGGTAGTTAAGATAGTTATCGAAGACTTCCTTACGTTTGTCAGCCTTGTAGTCGTCGCCTTCGATAAAAATTTTTTGCAGGAGCGCGGCGATTCCGTCCAAATCTTTTCCGTCGACAAGATAAGAAGCATCTAAAATTTTATCACCCAGCTTGTTAAAGCCCTCTCCTTTACGAGTCAAAAAAATCATTGGATTGTGAGCAAATTGATATTCCGCGATAAATGAGCAACTATCAAGAATCATGCCGTCGGACGTTGCAAAAATTGCTTGATAGTAGCCGCCCGTATAGACTTGGGCATTGGGCAAATCATTCCATTTTTGCAGATAATTCTCAAAAGCCTTGGTAGAAGGAAAAATTTTTTCTTCGACTGTCGAAAAGAACAAGCCCGGATGGGGTTTAACAACCCAAGAAATTTCCGGATGCGCTTTTGCAAATTCATACATGAATTGGTAATTCCACTGAAATGTTGCTTGTTTATTAACGGCATTTATCGACCAATGTGGAGCCCAAATAATTTTTTTCGCATCAGGACGAGTCATCTTCCAATCAAAATGAAAATTTACATTTTTATCGAAGAAAATATCCATTCTCGGATAACCGCTGTAAGCACCTCGCGGCACACCAACAGTAGTTGTTTCATCATAAACTTTAAGTTCTATTTTTGAAGAGAAGAATAATTTCCACCCCGTATGAAAAATTGGCAAGTTATAATAATTTTTAGAACGTCGTCCAACACCAAAAGCATAAGGCATATGTATTATTAAAGTTTTGACAAGTACTTTTTTGGGTCTAAGAATTTTTGGAAGGCGAGTGCTGTACGGAGTTAAAGAAATAAGTACATCTTGAGTTGGTACCGAAGTATTTTTATTATCTATCGCAACGACATTTAAACCGTGAGATTTAAATTGTTCGACCCCACGTATAAAATCCTTTTGGAAAAGTTCATTTTCGCTGTAAGGACGGCAGAGAAAAACTGTTACATCAAAGCGTTCGTCGTTGGCAAAAAGATTATATAAATCATCACCACACCATTGCGAAGATAAATGCGTTACGAAACCGAGTTTGATTTTATCTTTGCGACGAATTTCTTTTACGGAAATATTAAAAACACGCTCCATCAAATCGTTATATTCGTCTTTGGGCGCGACATTCGACATATGATAAAAATACTCGTAGGTCATATTGCAGAAATTTTCAACGGGAATAAGAGTATTATTCATGCAGAGTTTCAAGGCGAGCAACGAATTTACATACCGCATGCCTTTTTCATTCAAGTGTGTCATATCACAAAAAGAATCATAGTTGAGATTCAAGTCGAACATGTCAATGCAAAAGAAATTATAATCTTCTTCAAGCTGATGAATTGTCTCACGGAAATTGATTAAAAATTCTTCGCTGTAAGATTTTCTAACAGCCGGTGCAATAGGAAAAACCACGCCGACAGGTTGTGCGCCGTTGTCCAAGCAGAGTTTAATATAATCTTTGAGTATATGAATATTTTTCTCGATGTTGTCGGTCGGCAATAAAGTGGCATCGTATTCCCAATCTGCGATTGCCTGAGCGGAGAAATCTCGATTGAAAGATTTTTTTATGTTGTTGAAGTTTAAATCTGCCTGTTCCAAAGTCGTATTCGTAAGAGAGCGGATGTGTTGAAAACCGAAAAAATCACCTGTATCGTTATCGTAGCAGAAAGAGTCAGGCGAAAGACCGATAATAACAAATTTAACCGTGGCGGGCTTGACGTGATTGAAAACGTATTTTGCAGTCGAATAACTTTGACGCAGAGTTTGGTTGGCGTCTGAAAGATTAACTCCTGTTTTGACAGGAATATATTTAAAATTCAAACCGTTACGTGTAAATTCGTTGCCTGTAGCAAAAAAATCTGCGCCGTGCTCTTCAACGTATTGCATATTTGCGAGCCAAGTTTGAGAGACCTGCGAAGAAATTTCAAAGTTGACGATATTTTCTTCGGTTAAACCGCTTGCCGCCAAAAATTTTTTCATCTTGAGAAGGTCGTCGGAATTGTTTAAATAGCCGCTAATTAACCAAACGAAATCTTTATATTTTTCTATACTCGATTGAATCTGCTTAAAAGAAAAAAGCGGAACCTTATTTTCCCCCACCGTAAAAAATTTTTCTTTGTTGTTATCCATGATTATCGCCGCTAAGTTTACGCTGTCCAAGTTCAATTTCTTAACGGCATTTTCTGCAGAATTCGGATTTAACATGACGAGCACAACATTTATTTTTTCCATGACATCACCTCAAAATTTTCTAAAAAAAATTGCCTCAACCAAGGCAAGTTATATCATAACGAAAAAATTTTTTCAACCTTTAAAGCTATTTGGCGCGTGACCAATTTTCTCCGCAGTGAACGTCGACGAGCAACGGCACCGAAAGTTTTACGACATTTTCCATTGCCTCGCGCAAAATTTCTTCAACGTCGGCAAGTTCGTCCTCTTTAGCTTCCAAAACAAGTTCGTCGTGCACTTGAATGATGATTCGGCTTTGGAAGCCGCGTAAATTTTCTTCCGCGCGAATCATTGCCAGCTTGATAATATCCGCCGCCGAACCTTGAATCGGAGTGTTCATGGCCATGCGCTGGGCAAGGGAGCGTTGATTGAAATTTGTGCTGTTAATCGCGGGTAAATATCTGCGTCGCCCGAACATGGTCGTAACGTAGCCGTTGATGTGCGCTTGAGTAACAGTCACGTCCAAAAAATTTTTCACGCCGGGATAACGTTCAAAGTAGCGCGTAATGTATTCGCCGGCCTCTTTGCGGCTGATGTTCAGGTTTTGCGAAAGTCCGTAGTCGCTTATGCCGTAGACGATGCCGAAGTTGACTGCTTTGGCTTTGCGGCGCAGGTCGGGCGTAATTTCTTCAAGCGGCACGCCGAAAACTTCAGCCGCCGTCCGCGCGTGAATATCTTGTTCCTTCAAGAAGGCGTCGATTAAATTTTTATCGTTCGACATGTGCGCCAAAAGTCGCAATTCAATCTGAGAATAATCGGCGGACAAAATGCAATCGTAGCCCGCGCCCGGTTCGAACAGCGCACGAATCTCGCGACCTTCTTCGGTGCGCACGGGGATATTTTGTAAATTCGGGTCGGAGCTGGAAAGTCTGCCCGTCGCCGTCACCGTCTGATTAAAATTCGTGTGAATGCGTCCGCTTTTGTCAATCAGCTTGCCGAGTCCTTCAAGGTACGTCGATTTTAATTTTATCAACGTGCGGTATCTCAAAATCATTTCAACAATAGGATGACGCCACTTGAGTTCCTCCAAAACTTCGGCATTGGTCGAGTAGCCGGTTTTGGTTTTTTTGACGGGCGGGAGCTTGAGATTTTCAAAAAGAACTTTGGCGAGCTGTTGAGAAGAATTTATGTTAAAAGTTTCGCCCGCCTGTTCGTAAATGTTTTCTTTTATCGCGATTATTCGTTCGGACATTTCGGCATTTTTTTTCTTGAGAGCGGTTTTGTTGATGAAAACTCCGCGTTCTTCCATTTGCGCCAAAATTTTCGTTAGCGGCAATTCCATTTCCAAATAAAGCCTCGTCAAATCGGCGGCGGCTAATTTTTTTTCGTAGACTGCGGCGAGTTTCTCAAGCGCGCTCGCAATCGCGGCAAGGGAATCGTCCGTCATTTGCAAGCCGTCGAATTCCAGCGGCAAAAGTTTTTCGCAGGTGTAGCTTTCCATTTCGGGATAAAGCAGGTACGCCGTCAATTCCACGTCGAAAATTTTTTCAAGGTCGGGGACGTTGAAGACGCGCAGATAATTTTTGACGCCGCTTAAAATAATTTTCCCGCCGAACTCGTCGAAAACTTTTTGCAAATCTGCGCGGTCGGCAGAAAAAATTTCTCTGCCCGAAATTTTTATCGCGAATTGATTCATATCAAGTTGAGCGACAATCAAACTTTCCGCCGCGAAAATTTTTTCAAAGTCAATCGCTTGAGTTTCAACGCCGCCCAAAAATTTTTTCGTCGCCTTGTAAAAAAGATTGTCCCTGTCAAAAAGTTCGTGAACTTTTTTCTTAATCTGCGTAAAGGCGTAGCGATTGCAAAATTTATCGACGCGTGCAAGGTCGGGCTTAACTTTAAAATCTTCCGCGTTGAAAATAATTTCGGGGACGTTGCGGTCAATCGTCGCGAGCCGCTTACTTAAAAGCGCGTCGTTCTCGAATTCGTTCAAAGCGGCGTAAACTTTTTTCTTGGTCTTGATTTTTTCGCGATTGGCGAGAACATTTTCCACCGAGCCGAATTCCTTAACCAATTTCGTGGCGATAACTTCGCCGATTCCTTTGACGCCGGGGATATTGTCGGAGGAGTCGCCGCGCAGTCCTTTATAGTCGACGAGCTTGGCGGGTTCAAAGCCGTATTCGTCGATAAATTTTTTTTCGTCGTAAAGGTCGGTCGTGGAATATTTCGTGAGCAAAACTTTTGTCGTCGGATTAATCAGTTGGAGAGCGTCGCGGTCGCCCGTCAAAATTATCACGCTGAAATTTTCGCAAGCCTGCTTAGCCAACGTGCCGATAATGTCATCAGCTTCGTAGCCCGCCGCCGCGCAAGTCTTCACGCCGAGCACTTCGACGAATTCTTTCATCAGTGGAAGTTGTTCGGCGAGGTCGTCGGGCATTGGCGGACGATTTGCCTTGTAGTCTGTAAAAATTTCATTGCGGAAAGTTTTCTTGGCGGTATCAAGTGCAATCGCCATCAAGTCGGGAGATTGTTCGCGAAAAGTTTTTAAAATGACATTCGCGAAACCGACAGCCGCTCCCGTCTGTTTTCCGTTCGGAGCAGTCAGAGACGGCATTGCGTAGAACGCGCGATAAAAAATGCTGCTGCCGTCGACAATCAGAAATTTTTTCATACGCTCGACGCCTCCTCAATTTTTTCCGTCAACTTGGATTTTCTTGCAGTTTCTTCAGGCGTATTAACTTTTTCTTCAGGCTCGGCGATTTTTTCTTCGGGCTTAGGTTCGTCCGCTTTATCGATTTTTTCTTCGGGCGCAGGTTCTTTTACTTTGTCGGAGAACGGAGCGTCAACTTCGGTCTTGGGCTTATCTCTTTTAGGTGTTTCTTCCTTAGGTTTGTCGGGGACAATCGGTTGAGTTACTGCGGGCAGAGATTTAAAACGGAAAATTTTTCCGCCGTCCTTATTGGTCTGCAAGCCGCCTTCCATGTTGAACAGAATCGGCGCATCGTCGGCATTGCAATAGAGTTGATTTTTCTTCTCGTAGCAAACAACTTTTCCGTAACGGCTTTTAAGCGTCGACTCGGTTTTATTCCACTCAAGTTTGAGTTTCAAAATTTTTGCAATGGGAACGACGGGCATATAAGAAATTCCGTCGCGCAGAACAGCTTTGGCGAAAAATCTGGTATTGTTCGCGTCGGTCGGCTGAGTTAATTGCCCGTTGATTTCTACGTTGTAAGGTTTGCCGACAAAAGTCGGTTCGCCGTCGGATGCCTCGATTTTTTGAGAAATATTGTATTCACTCTCGAAAGCCAACACGCCGAAGGGTTCAAGCCATTTTGTCACGTCGGCAACCGTGACGTCCTGCATGCCGTAGCCGTCGGGATAAATGTAATAGACAACATCACCGTCGGGCGATTTTTCGACGACGACGCGATTATAAGTTATCTCGACGGGCGTGCCGACTTCTACGGCGTCAAAAAGTTCCTCAACGTCGCGTTCGTTCATGCGGATACAACCGTTGGAAACGTAGCCGCCGATACTTTCGGGACGATTTGTTCCGTGAATTCCGTAATTGCCCGAAATTTGCATCCAACGATAGCCGAGCGGATTATCCGGACCGGAGGGAACTTCGTATTCGGGGTCGTCAGGATCAATCCACGGCGGATTAATTTCCTTGCTCGTGATTTTGTAATAACCTGTGGGCGTCGGCGTCTCGACTTTGCCCAAGCCGAGATGATACACTGCGATTTTTGTATCGCCGTCGTAGAAAAGCATGAGGCGACTTGCCGAGTTGATAAGAAGTTTTTTTTGCGCCTGCACGGGCGTGACGAACGAACATAAGATAAGAATAATTGCCGCAAAAAATTTCAACGCTCTCATCTTTGGACATCTTCCTTTCCTAAAATATTTTGCCGGCCGCTTTAAAAGCGGGGGAACAGTGGTCGCGCCGTGCCGTTTAACGCTTTAAACGTTGTAGCCGCGCCGGAACGCAACGCTGCGCGTTGCTAGTTGAAATATTTTTTAACGATCTTTGAATCTCTTCCTTTCCTAAAAATATTTTGCCGCCAATATAGCAGTTCAATCTGAAAAACTTTTGAATTTTATGCCCTTCACAAAATGCGGCGAATTGGTTAGAATACGGGCGCAGAAATTTTTTGCGGGAGTGATTTATGTTGTTTCAACGATAATATAAGTTGCGTCTAATATCTGACGGAGGTTATCTCATGAAAAAATTTTTACTGACGGGGATTTTGACGACGGCTCTGCTGATAAACAATTCAACGGACGCGGCAAGATATTTTACTCAAGGCGACAAGCTCGGCAGTTCGACACCTTACGGCGACAACGTGAAAATTGGCAAATACGTTCAAGCCGACGACGCCAAAATTTATTACGAAGTTTACGGCGCGGGCGAACCGATTTTGATTTTACACGGCGGTGGAGTCGGTACACCTTACGAACTCGGAAAAATCCTCGATGAGCTGAAAAAATCTCACAAGCTGATTGTCATGTCGACGCGCGGACACGGTCGCTCGGAAATCGGTCACACGCCGCTGACTTATAAGCAAAAAGCCGAAGACGCTTTGGCAGTCCTCGACGATTTAAAAATTTCCGCGCCCGTTCAAATTTTGGGATTCAGTGACGGCGCGTACACCGCTTACGAAATCGCCGCGCTTTATCCCGAAAAAGTCGAACGAATCATGGCGATCGGCGCGGGCACTCTCAAGGCGGGATATTTTCCGTCTGATATGAGCCTTGCCGATTTGGAAAAGTTTGATAAAAGATTTATCGACGGGCAGAAAAAAATTCGTCCCGAACCCGAACGCTGGCAAGAATTTTTAAGCGATTACATGAAATTTTGGAGCAGTCAATCAGTCGGCGCGGAAACGTTCGGGAAAATCAAATGCCCCGTCTTGCTGATTGTCGGCGACGAAGACGACCACGCACCGGTTATCACGGTTTTGGCAGCGCATCAAATGATAGAAAATTCGCGGCTGTGTGTCGTCCCTAAAGCGTGGCACACGGCATTCCTCGACAATTACGACGTGACCTCGACCGCAATTTTCCAATTCGTCAATACGCCGCTTGAAAATCTCAAGCCGAGCAAAAAAGTTGATTATAATTCAAAAGTTTTGGAGGTAGTGAAATGAGAAGTATCCACACGGACAAAGCCCCCGCCGCCGTCGGTCCTTACAGCCAGGCGATTAAAGTCAACGGGCTGCTTTACACGTCGGGGCAAATTGCAATCGACCCCGTTGTCGGAAAAATCGTCGCGACGAATATCGAAGGGCAAGCCGCGCAGTGTTGTAAAAATTTGGGCGCGATACTCGAAGCGGCGGGCTATGACTTCGGCGAAGTTTTCAAAACGACGTGTTATCTTGCCGACATTGCCGACTTTCAAAAGTTCAATGCGGTTTACGAAAAATATTTTATCAGCAAACCTGCGCGGAGTTGCGTGGCGGTTAAGGAATTGCCGATGGGTGCGCTCTGCGAAATCGAATTGATTGCGGCTAAATGATTCGTGCCGAAAATTTGCGTCACGTTTACAAAAGTTCTTCGGGCGATAAAGTTGCACTCGACGGCGTAAATTTTTCGATTGCCGAAGGTGAATTCGTCGCGATAATAGGAACGAACGGTTCGGGCAAGTCGACGCTCGCCAAACATTTCAACGCACTCCTTTTGCCTACCGACGGGAAAATTTTTGTCAACGGGCTGGACACGTCGCAGGAAGAAAATCTTTGGCGCGTCCGAGAAAATGTCGGAATGGTTTTTCAAAATCCCGACAGCGAAATTGTCGCGGCGATTGTCGAAGATGATGTTGCGTTCGGTCTGGAAAATTTGGGCATTGAGCCTGAAAAAATTCGCGAACGGGTAGATTTGGCACTCGACGCCGTGAACATGACCGATTATAAAAAATTCGCGCCGAGCAAACTCAGCGGCGGACAAAAGCAAAGAATTGCAATCGCGGGCGTGATAGCCATGCGCACGAAAATTATTGTCTTCGACGAACCGACCGCCATGCTCGACCCGCAAGGGCGTCGCGAAATTTTGGAAATGGTCAAGCGACTTCACGCGCAGGGCAAGACGATAATTTACATAACGCACTTTATGGAAGAGGCGGCGGCGGCTCAAAGAATTTTCGTCATGGAAGGCGGGCGAATCATAAAAGACGGGACGCCGCGAGAAATTTTTACTGACGTCAAGGAAATGAAACGCCTCGGCTTTGATGTACCCGTTGCCGCAGAAATTGCCGAACGTCTCCGCAAAAAAAATTTCAAACTCCCGCCGAAAATTTTAACTGCCGAAGAACTTTCAGACGCATTAAATGTTATAGGGAAGAGATAATGAACAGAATTGTCGGCGTAATCTTTAACCTTCCTCAACCGTCATTTCAGATAAGGTACAAAGCTTGAGATAAAGCCGATTCGCAGCGGAAAGGGCTGTAGTTTTCAATAAAGGATATTGCCGCCGATAATCAGACGGTTGTGATAGGTAACTGTTTTTTTTCATTCTACACGTACAAGCGACTTTCGCCGCATACAGCGTTCCATCTTTAACAATTAATTCTTTCAATCTAATCAATCTACCGAAAGAATTGTATTTCCAATTTGTTTTCTAACACATTGGGCTTTTTAAGGTTAGTTGAGCTTGTCGAACTTGCTCAAATTCGGGCGCGGATATATAGTCTCCATTCCCATTTGTGTACTTGAATACGGTTCTGGGATTAAGAAAAATTCCATAATCTCTGGCAAGAGTTATGCGCCTGTAGCCGAACATCGAATAATAAGGCGATTAAGTTTTAAAATTTCCCGTGGCGAATTGACCGGCTTGTAGTAGAACGTGCTACGATTTACGCCGAGAAGTTCCGCTTGACGCACTACTGAAATCTGCCGGTAAGAAAAATCGACGAGTTTACGCCTTGACACTTCACTAACCGATTCGACCAGATTTTTTTTAAGCCACTCAAGTTCAGTGGTAAGTTTGCCTATTTATTTGCAGAGTAAGTCGTGTACCTTTTGAATTTGACGTTTTTTGATACTTTCATCCGAAATGACTGTTCTTTTCCACTTGGAAAGCAGATTCGGGTGAATGTTATTCTCGGAAGCTCCTCTTCCAAGACAGTGGCGGTTGCGTTTCATTTTTACTCCTCCTCATTGACGCAACTTTATCCCTTCATCTAACTTATTTTCAACCATTTTTTTGTCCGGTTTTCGCGGACCATTATAGTCCATCGTAGGCTCCTTTGTTCTGTACCAATTCAAGCATAAAATAAAGGAGCTTTTTTCGTATCTATTTTTGTGTCATTTCTATGGTAATCCTACATTTTTCTTGTCAAAATCGTAGAAAGATAATTTAAACGCTCGTTCCTGTACGCCGCGACGTCCGTGATAATTTTTTCGTCGTCCAAGCCGCAACGACTGACCAAAACAGCCTCGTCAATCATGCCGTGAATTTTCAGCGCGTCGACAACTTCGGGGAAGTTTTTATAAACTTTCATGAGGACGGTTGAATCTGCGCGGGCGAGCGAATTTTTAATCGCGTCAAGTTCGGCGGTAGCAGGAATTATCGTCAAGATGTCGTTGCCGTAAGCGAGCGGTCGTCCGATTTGTGCGGCTATCGCCAGGAACGCCGGTACGCCCGGTATCGTCACAATTTTTATTCCGCTCGGCTCAAGCAATTTGAAAATATAAATGTACGTGCTGTAAAACATCGGGTCGCCCAAAGTCGCGAAACCTACATTTTTTCCCGTGCGTAGGATTTTTAAAATCTCTTCCTTGTTCGCCTCGAAAATTTCTTTTTCTTCCGCGAAGTCTCTTACCATCGGGAAGGTCTGATAAATTATTTCGACGCTCGGTTTTAAATAAGGTTGCGCGATACTCAAGGCAACACTGTCAGATTTTTTTTCGGTTTTGGGTGCAATCAACACGTCGATTTTTTTCAGCGCGTCGATTGCTTTGACCGTCAAAAGTTTCGGGTCGCCGGGTCCCACTCCTATGCCGTAAAAAGTTCCGATTAAATCCATTTCCTTTGCTCCTTAGCTGTGATATTATAGGAACAAGGAATTAGGAACCAGTTCAAAAAAACTAGTCCCTTGTCCCTTGTCTCTAACTTACAGCATTGCTCATACAATTTAGCTTAAAGCTTTTTTGAATGATAATAGCACAAGCAAAAAAAAATTTAAACAGCGGAGAATCAATCATGAATATTTTTTTGGATATTTTGTTCGTCGCGCTGGTAGTTTATTTCGTCTTCGCGATACGTCGTTCAATGCGCATGTCGAAAGCGTCCGTCGCGCTAATCGAAAAATACGAGAACGATAAATTTAATCCCAAACTCATCGAAGAAATTTTCGCGGCAATTAGTGATGACGTATTACTTAAAAGAATTTTAAAGCGGCACAAAGCTACAAAGCGCGATATTTCCAAACTCCACGCAAAATTAATGAAGTGGGGCGATTTCAGAAAATATAATCGCTACGTCCCGATAACTTCTTTTTTCAACGTCCACACGCTCGAATATCTTCTTGAGCATAAAAACGACGACGCTAAATCCCTGACCGAAAAAATGATGAATCATTTCCACTTCTGAGGCTTGAGCAATGAATTTTAAAATGATTTTGCGGATACAGAGTCAAGCGTTGCTGGCATTAGCGGTGACACTCCTCTTGCCGATTGTTTATATCGCGACTGAATTCGGCGAAATTGAAGAGGTAATTTTTTTCGCGCTAGCGGGAATTTTTTCCGTCGCCACAGGAATACTTTTTTTTAAATTAGGCGTTGACAGATTTCAGCGCGCACCTTTGGCGGAATCGGCGGCGGCAATCCTCTTAATGTATCCGATACTTGCGGTATTCGGTTGTATGCCGTTCCTGTTTTTGACCCGGCTTTCGCCGCTCGACGCCCTCTTGGAAACGGTCAGCGACTTGACTTCGGCGGGCTTGTCACTTTTGCCCGAAGAGGCATCTTATCTTATGATAATGTGGCAAAGTTCATTGATGTGGCTCGGCTCGCTTTTATTCTTGATAATGCTCGTGACCGTCTTGCCCGAAGTCAGCGGCAGCTTTGGAATTTCTCTTTCCTTGCAGGGCGGACAAGGTTTCAGCTCAATTATCGGGCAAATGAATTTGATGAGTGTCCGAATTATAAAAGTTTATGCGACGTTGACCGCGATTAGTTTTGCCGTATTTAAATTGTCGGGGCTGAACGTGTGGGACTCGATTTTAATGGCGATGCGATGTATCTCGACGGGCGGCGGAAAATTTTTTCCCGCGCATGAAAGTTTTTACGTCGAATATGCGGCAATTTTTGTCATGTTGCTCGCTTGCGGAAATTTTTTGCTTTACTACCGAGTTATTTATAATTTGCTCCCGCCGCGCCTCGAATTCGGTTTAAATTACTTCACGCGCCTCAAGCAATATTTTTTCCGACTCAAGCGAACAATTATTTCCAACGTCCAACTTATCTTTGCAAACGAGGAAGCCACAGTTTTATACGTGACAATTTTCTTCAGTATGCTTATTTTGATGTTCCGCGTCTTTTTGCAAGAAATTTTTTTCGACGGCAACGAAACTTTTCGCCGCTCGCTGTTCTATATCGTTTCTTTCATGAGCACAAGCGGAATAACCTTGAGTGAACGGGTTGCCCTTATTCACGACTTCGACAAATTTTTTATTTTCCTCATGGCGGTAACGGGCGGCTGCATCGGTTCGGTGACGGGCGGCTTTAAAGTCATTCGGCTGATTGTCCTGATAAAAATTACGGTGGCGGAAATAAAAAAGACAATTCATCCGCGCATGATGACTGCCATTCGTGTAGGTGATACACCTGTTCCGATGAGAACGGTCGGGAGAATTCTCGCTTATTTTTTCCTTGCGCTTATCACAATGTTTATCTGCGCGGCGGTCTTGAGTTTCGATAAGAGCACGACTTTTTCAGATGCGGTTTCAATGTCGGTTGCGTGCCTGTCGACGGTCGGGAACTTGCCCGGCTTATGCGACGCCGAAAATTTTAAAGCCTTGTCGAATTTCGGGAAAATTTTTTGCATGATAATTTTAATCGTCGGGCGGCTGGAACTCTTCGTGCTTTTGATTGCAATCGCCGGAATAAAAATTCGTCGCAGAAAAAGTGACTGGTGAAAGTTGGAAGTACAAAAAAATCTCCTCGCATTTAACGGGGAGAAATTTTTTTTCGTAAAGTTACGGATTATTTTTTCTTGACAGCAGTTTTTATGTAAAGTTCGCGCAGTTGTTTTTCGTCGACTTCACTCGGCGCGTGACTCATCGGTCAATCGCGCTCTGCATCTTCGGGAAGGGAATAACGTCACGGATTGATTTTCTCTTTGCCATCAACATGACAAGACGTCAAGCCCGAAAGCAATGCCGCCGTACGGAGGCGTGCCGTACTCGAAAGCGTCCATAAGGAAACCGAATTTTGCAAGGTTCGCTACCAATTTCAAAGATACATATCTAATCGCCGAAAGATATAGATATTGTGCGGCAAAGAAGCAAACTTATTTCGGCGATAAAGTTCATGTCCTAAGTACGGTCGAATAAGTAGCTTTCGAGATAACTGCGGCAAATATTAATGATCGAGTAGCGTTGAGAGATATGGTTGATTGTTTTCATTCTTTTTACGCTATCTTTGGCGATAAGGGTTACGTTGACGAAAGGAAGAGCTTGGAGCCGGCGGTCAAAGATTGCTCGATTTAGCGGACTAATGTCAAAACTAAACGGTCGCCCCAAATTTCTATTAGCACAATATATTACAAGAATCGAATCGGTAATTTCAAAGGATAAATCGTAAGGCAATGATACTTCAAAAAAAACTCCCTGTCAATGCGGCAGGGAATTTTTATCGCGCGATTCTTTAAAAGTTTCATTGGAGAAGCGCGGTCTTTAAAACTTCGTCCATATTTTCGACAGTCACGAATTCCAATTTTTCACGGACGCTTTCGGGAATGTCTTCAATATCGGGCGCGTTTTCTTTTGGCAAAATAATCGTGTGCATACCTTCGCGATACGCCGCCAGAACTTTTTCTTTAAGCCCGCCAATCGGCAAGACATTTCCACGCAAAGTAATTTCACCTGTCATGGCGACATCACTGCGAACTTTTTTCTTGGTCAGCGCAGAAATCATTGCGGTCGCCATTGTAATACCCGCGCTGGGTCCGTCTTTGGGAACTGCACCTTCGGGAACGTGAACATGAATATCATTTTTCTCGTAAAAATCGTCGGCAAGCTTCATCAAGTCACTGCGGCTGCGAATGTAAGTCAAACCTGCCTGCGCGGACTCCTGCATAACTTCACCGAGTTTGCCTGTCAACAAAAGTTTGCCGTTGCCTTTAAGGACGATAGCTTCCGTCGGGAGAATATCGCCGCCGACTTCCGTCCACGCCATACCGGTTGAAACTCCGATTTGCGGTTTCTTTTCGGCGCGAGTCTGTAAAAACTTCGGACGACCGATGAAGTCCCGCAAATTTTTCTTGGTTATGTAAACAACGCCCTCGTGACCTTCAACGATTTTGCGAGCCGCCTTCCGACATGCACGCCCGATAATTCTTTCCAGTTCACGGACGCCCGATTCGCGCGTATACTCGTTGATAATTTCCTGCAAGACGCCTTTGGCAAAAACAACGTCGCTGCCCTTGAGTCCGTTTTCTTCCTTTTGACGCTTAGTCAGATAGCGGCGGGCGATTTCAAATTTCTCATTCTCGGTGTAGCTCGACAGCGTGATAATTTCCATGCGGTCGCGCAAAGGTTTGGGAATGGTGGTTAAACTGTTGGCAGTGACTATCCAAAGAATTTTCGACAAATCGAACGGAGTATCAATGTAGTGGTCGGTAAAGGAATTATTCTGCGCGGGGTCAAGCACTTCCAACAACGCCGCCGACGGGTCACCCGCGTAGCTGTCTTTGCCGAGCTTGTCAATTTCGTCGAGCAGGAAGACGGGATTATTTGCTCCTGCTTTTTTTATGCCTTGAATGATTCTGCCGGGCATTGCTCCGACGTAAGTGCGTCTGTGACCGCGGATTTCTGCTTCGTCGCGTATGCCGCCCAAACTCGCCCGAATAAATTTTCTGCCCATGGCTTTGGCAACCGACGACGCCAACGAAGTTTTTCCGACGCCCGGCGGTCCCACCAAGCATAAAATCGGCGCGGGTTTATCTTTGGTCAGAGCTTTAACCGCCAAGAAATCCAAAATGCGTTCCTTGACTTTTTCCAGCCCGTAATGGTCTGCGTCGAGAACTTTAGCCGCCTCCGATATGTCCATTGAATCTTCGGTCGAAATGTTCCACGGCAAATCCATAAGCCAATCGATATAGGTGCGAATGACATTTCCTTCCGAAGACATCGACGGCATCTTTTCCAGTCGCTTGAGTTCCTTTTCGATAATCGCCTTTACTTCGTCGGGATAATCGCCCTCTTCCAACTTTTTGCGATAGCCCGAAGTTTCTTCGGCAGTGTCTTCGTCTTCGCCAAGTTCTTTGTGTATCGCCTTGAGTTGTTCGCGCAGATAATGATCTTTTTGAATCTTTTCAATCTGATTGCGGACGCGCTTGCTTATCTGCGACTCCATTTGTAAAACTTCAAGCTCGCGTGCCAAAATGACATAAAGTTTTTCGAGCCGCTCTTCAACCTTCAGGCAACTTAAAATCTCCTGCTTGGCGTCAAGTTTCAAATTCAAGTGGCTGGCAATTAAATCCGCCAATCGCCCGAAATCTTCAAGGATTGTCACGGCTACAAAAGTTTCTGACGGAATGCGCTTGCTCAGCTTGACCCACTCTTCAAATTGATGAATGACGCCGCGAACAAGTGCCTCCGTCTCCATAGTGTCTTCCCAAGTATCTTCGTGCAGTTCGACTTCGGCTTGAACATATTTGCCCGAATCGTGATAATCTTTCATGACGCCGCGATTTACGCCCTCGACCAGCACTCTAACATTTCCGTCGGGCAATTTGATTATCTGACGAATTTCAGAGATTGTCCCGACTTCGTAAAGGTCTTCTTCCGTCGGCGAATCATCATCGCTGTCTGTTTGCGCGACCAAAAATATCCGTCGATTGCCGACCATTGCTGACTCCAGCGCATTGACCGAACTTTCGCGCCCAACGTCCAGGTGCATTATCATATTTGGGAAGACGACAATGCCCCTCAGTGCCACGAGCGGCAAAGTTATTATCTCAGCCATGAAAATTCCCCTCCTTTAGGAAAAGACAGGGCTTTTTTTATTAGGAATTAGGAATGAGGAATTAGGAATTAAAAAACCCTAACTCCTAACTCCTAAATCCTGTTCATCTACCCGTTAGCAGTTTTCCTTGTCCTTTTGATATTAGCTCTAAGTTTCGGTTCCAAATTGAACATCACATCCTCCTTGGTAACTGTGCAAATCGTACTGCCGCCGACACTCGGTACCTCGAACATCACGTTACGCATAATTCTTTCAAGGATTGACCTCAAGCCCCGCGCCCCCGTCTTGCGCTGAATTGCTTCCTTTGCAATAAGTCTCAATGCCTCGTCCTCGAAAGTAAGTTTTGAACCGTCCATCTCCATTAACTTTTGATATTGTTTGACCAAAGCATTTTTCGGCTTGGTTAAAATTTCTACCAACGCATCTTCGTCCGGCGCGTCCAATGTCACGTTTATCGGCAAGCGTCCGACGAATTCGGGTATCAAACCATAATTTATCAAGTCATCGGGCTGAACGTCCTTTAAAGTTTTGCTGACATCTTTATCGTCTTTTGATTCGACACTCGCGCCGAAACCGACTTGCGAACCTTTTGTACGCTTTTCAATAATCTGGTCAAGGTCATTGAACGCGCCGCCGCAGATAAACAAAATATTTTTCGTGTTCAATGCAACCATTTCGGGCGGTCCGGGCGTATGTCGACTTTGTTGCATCGGGACGTTAAAGCGCGTGCCTTCCAAAACTTTCAAGAGAGCTTGTTGAACGCCTTCGCCCGAAATGTCACGATACATGCCGGGCTTGCGAGCAATTTTGTCAATCTCATCTATGTAAATTATTCCGCGCTCAGCCTTGAGCAGGTCGCCATGAGCAGATTGAATCAACGCAAGCAAAACATCTTCGACATCTTCGCCGACGTAACCCGCCTCAGTCAAAGAATTCGCGTCGACTATTGCAAGCGGCACATTTAAAATTTTTGCCAACGTCTGCGCCAAAAGAGTTTTTCCGCAACCTGTCGGACCTATCATTAAAATATTCGATTTTTGAAGTTCTATTTCTCTTTTGCCGCCTCTTATCTGCCCGATTCTTTTGTAGTGATTGTAGACGGCGACGGAAAGAGTTTTCTTGGCTTCGGTCTGCCCGATAACATATTCGTCGAGTCCGGCATAAATTTCTTTCGGCTTGGGCAATTTGTTGGAATTGTCCGGCTCGTCGTTATCGTCCATGTCCCTTTCCAAAATCTCATTGCAAAGTTCAACGCAACTGTCGCAAATGTAAACGCCCTTGCCTGCGATTAACTTTCTTACGGCGTGCTCGGACTTCCCGCAAAAAGAACACTTCAATGCATCGTTATCGTTTCCGAATTTCAACACGCTCTCACCACCAAAATTTTAAGTCGGTTTTTTTTTTTTATGAATCACCAAAAATATTCTCAATGAAATTTTCCGTAGAAAGTTTTTCGCGGCACTTATCGCAAAAAATTAATTCTCCAAATGCGGTCTTCACAGGTTTTGAATTTTCCTCGGCAAATTGTCCGCAAATGCAACATCTCAATTTTTCGCGAGTACTTTCGGGCGGCTCGGCAGATTTTTTCTCGTCAGATATTTCTTTACGCATTTTGGCAAATTCTTCGGGGTCGCCTTCAAAATCCAAAATCTCATTGCAAAGTCTGACGCATTCGTCGCAAATGTAAACGCCCTTGCCCGCAATTAATTTCTCTACGTCAATTTCAGTCTTCCCGCAGAAGGAGCAACGTAACAACTCGTCGCTATACTTCTTGGTTTCCAAAACGCTCACACCACCTTGAGCAGTCAAATTTTACTTAATCAAGTCGGTTTTAATCGGGCGGCTGATAACGTCGTCAATCAAGCCGTAAACTTTGGCGTCCTCGGCAGTCATGAAATTATCGCGCTCGGTGTCCGCCATGACTTTTTCTCGCGGCTGACCTGTGTGCTTGCAAAGAATATCATTGCCGACTTCACGTAACCTTAAAATTTCTTTTGCTTGTATTTGAATATCCGTAGATTGACCGCTCGCGCCGCCCAACGGTTGATGAATCATAATTCTTGCAAGCGGCAGGGCAAATCTTTTTCCCTTAGTTCCTGCCGTCAAAAGCAAGCTGCCCATGCTCGCCGCCTGCCCGATACAAATTGTCGATACGTCGGGTTTAATATACTGCATTGTATCATAAATCGCAAGCCCCGCAGTAACCACGCCGCCCGGACTGTTTATGTAAAGATGAATGTCTTTGTCGGGGTCTTCGCTTTCAAGGAAGAGCAACTGCGCGACGACGGAGTTTGCAACGTCATCATTTATCGGACCGCCCAGAAAAACTATTCTGTCCTTGAGCAGTCGGGAATAAATATCGTAGGCGCGTTCGCCGTAGCTTGTCTTCTCGATAACCATCGGCACATAATAAGCCATGTTTTCCACCTCAAAAAGTTTTTTAAAAAAGGGCGTTGCAATCGTTACGCCCTTAAAAATTTTCCAATTATCTTTAATTTATTCGGTCACTTCGGCGGGAGCCTCGGTTTCTTTAGTTTCTGCAACTGGTGCAGGTTCTTTATCGTCCGCAGACTCTTTAGTCTCTTGCGCGGCGGCTGCTTCTTCCGCAGAATTCGCCATGTTGTCGATTATGAATTGCATTGTTTTGCGGCGGAGAATCGTGCCGACCACGTTTTCAAATTGTCCGTTACTTTGCAAGTACTTGACGATTTGTTTAGCCGGCGTTTGATACATCCGAGACATCATTTCGACTTCAAAATTTATTTCTTCTTCGCTGACGGAAATTTTTTCTTTAACGGCAACCTTCTCAAGCAAAATGTCCGTCAAAACTTGCTGCTTGGCATTGTCGCGATACTCCTCGCGCAATCTGTCCATTTCCATGCCCGAAAACGCCATGTATTGTTGAATCGTCATGCCCTGCGCTTGAAGATTGGCGGAAAGTTCGTTAATCATCTGCGTGACGCGATTATCAACCATGACGGGCGGCAAATCGATTGTCATATTTTCAACAGCCTTATCGATGACCGCTTGACGTTGATTTTCGTTTGCACGACGTTCGGCATTGGTCTCCATGTTCTTGCGAATGTCGGCTTTGTATTCGTCGACGGTTTTAAACGTGCTGACCTTGGCGACGAATTCGTCGTTGAGTTCGGGAAGTTCGCGATGCTTAATGCTGTTGATTTTGCAAGCGAATTCCGCATCTCTGCCCGCCAAATTTTTTGCGTGATATTCGTCGGGGAAAGTGACTTTGACGGTGCGTTCTTCGCCGACCTTCAAGCCGATAAGTTGTTCCTCGAAGTCGCCGATAAATTTATGCGAGCCGATTTCCAAGGGGGCGTCCTTAGCCTCGCCGCCCGCAAATTTTTCGCCGTCGACCGTGCCCGTATAATCAAGCGTAATAAAATCGCCGTCGACAACGGTATCGCCTTCCGCCGCGTCGATTAAGTTCGCGTGGTGATTGCGCATTGCCTCAATTTGTTTTTCAACGTCTTCGTCGGTTACAGGCTTGACAACTTTTTCAACGTAAATATTTTTATATTGACCGAGGGTCGCTTGAGGATAGGGCGTGAAAGTCAGCGTGAAGACAAAATCTTTGCCTTCCTCGTTGGTGACGACGTTCGCTTTATTTTCGGTGACGGGACGCAAATTCAACATGCCGAGTGCTTTGCGCGTCGAAACTTGAATCAGAAGTTCACTTGCCTCGTTGATAATCGCGCCTTTGCCGAGATGCGCCTCAAGAATTTTAGTCGGAATATTGCTGCCCTTGCGAAAGCCGCGAATGGTTACACGGTCGCCGAGCATTTTTGTCGCTTGTTTAATTGCCTTGGAAAATTCCGCCGCGTCCTCCGTGATTGTCAATTCGATGTTGTAATCGTCTATCTTTTTTTGGGTAAGTTTCAAAACTCTGACCTCCTCTTTCTTTTTGGAACGCGAATTATATTATCACAACACTTGAAAAATTACAAGGTACTTTCATAAGTAAAAGCCGCTTTTAAAATCGTCGCCTCGTCGAGAGCCTTGCCGATAAGTTGAAAACCAATCGGGAGATTATTTTTCGTGACGCCGCAGGGAACCGAAATTCCCGGCAAGCCCGCGAGATTTACCGGCACCGTGCAAATATCTTGCAAATACATTTTGAGCGGGTCGGAAACCATTTCGCCGATTTTAAACGCAACATTCGGAGTGGTCGGAGTAAGAATCAAGTCGAGCTTTTCAAAAGCGTCGGTGAAATCTTTTTGAATCAGCGTCCGAACTTTTAAAGCTTTCAGATAATAAGCGTCGTAGTAGCCCGCGCTTAGAGCGTAGTTGCCAATCATGATACGGCGTTTGACTTCCGCGCCAAATTTTTCCGTGCGAGTGTTCGTCATCATTTCCACAACGTCTGCGCCGTCGACGCGAGCACCGTAACTTACACCGTCGTAGCGTTCAAGATTCGTGGCGGCTTCGGCGGGCGCAATCAGATAATAAGTCGCGATTGCGTATTCGGTGTGCGGCAAACTTATTTCGACAATTTCCGCGCCGAGTTCCTCAAATTTTTTCGCGACGTTGCGGACGGCAGTTTCAATTTCGGGGTCGATGCCTTTAACGAAATATTCTTTGGGCAAACCGATTTTCAAGCCCTTAACGTCAGCGACGAGCGATTTTGTAAAGTCGGGAATCTGCGCGGCGGTCGAAGTCGAATCCATATCATCTTGACCGCAAATGGCATTGAGAACCAAAGCGCAGTCGGTGACGTCACGAGTTATGGGACCGATTTGGTCGAGCGACGACGCAAAGGCAACAAGCCCGTAGCGCGAAACTCTTCCGTAAGTTGGTTTGAAACCGACGACGCCGCAGAAACTTGCAGGTTGACGAATTGAACCGCCCGTATCCGAACCGAGTGCAAAAATTGCCTCGCCGCCCGCAACCGCTGCAGTAGAACCGCCGCTTGAGCCGCCCGGTACTCGTTCCAAGTCGTGCGGGTTATGTGTCGTGTAAAAGCCGCTGTTTTCGGTCGAGCTGCCCATTGCGAATTCGTCGAGATTTGCCTTGCCGACGATTATCGAATTTTGCGCGAGAATTTTTTTGTAAGCGGTCGCGTCGTAGGGCGGGACAAAATTTTCGAGAATTTTCGACGCGCAAGTTGTCTTGATACCTTTTGTGCAAATGTTATCTTTAATCGCGCAGGGAATGCCTTCGAGCGGGAAAATTTTTTCGCCGCGAGAAATTTTTTCGTCGACGAGTTTTGCAGTCGCCTCCGCCTTGTCGCGAGTGATTGTAAGATACGCGCGAATTTTATTTTCTGCCTCGTCGATGTGCGAAAAAATATCGGCAGTCAATTCTGCCGCAGAAATTTTTTTCGTCGTCAAAAGTTCGTGCAACTCGTGTGCTGTTTTATCGTATAAAGCCAAATTATTTTCCTCCTTGGACGTCCTGTTCAGCTTTGCGAATATCTTCGTTCATATCTTGTTTAAAGTTCAGCGCATGGAAATTATTTTTCTTCGGCAAATCCATTTTGAAAGCGTCGGTTTTATCGAATTGTACCTCGCCGCTCTTCAAATTCAAGTCGAGAACGTGCCCGCCGATTTTTTTATCAGCGGAAATAAAATGGAAGTGCCAGCCCGTCGAATTGAGCGAACTCATAAAATCGGGACAATACAAGCCGACAATCGTGCCGCTGATATTTTTGGGCGTAATTTCTTTTTGAGTTTTCAAAGCCTCAACGAGCGTCGGATAAGGTTCCTTAGCACCTGCCTCACTGCGAATCAAAATTTCATTGAACGTGCCGCTGACCTTAACCATATAAAAACTGTTGCGCCCGTGTTTATTGACGTGCTCGTTTAAAATTTTTTCAAAGGCGGCTTTGTCGGCAACGTTGCTGAGCTTGACGGAAAAATCTTTGTCAAAGAAAGTTACGTTGGAGAAGGGAACAGTTTCCTTGTCGCCCATGACGTTTATCTTTAAATCTTGATTCGCCTGATAGACAACACCGTCAAGAACAATCATTTCTCCGTTAAGCCCCTCGAAAGTGCCGATGCCGGTGTCACCGTGCGTTTTCAAATCCTTGACGCTGATTGAGCCGTCGAAGTAGCCCATTGCCAACGATTGGAGCAACGCGACTTGATAAATTGTCTCGCGGTCTTTTATTGGCGCGGGCGCGGCGGAAGTTGACGCCGTGTTGAAAAGCAAAGTTCCTGCCAAAAGGGTTACGCCTAAAAATTTTTTCATGATAAAAACCTCCAAAAACTTCATTAAAACATTAAATATTAAGCCTCCAAAACGCGCGGAACTTTAAAATATCCGTCTTCCTTAAGCGGCGCGTTCGACAGTGCAAGTTCTCTGTCCAGCGACGGTTTAACTTTGTCTTCGCGGAAAACATTTTGCATGGGCAGCGCGTAAGTCGTCGGCTCAATGTTCGTCGTGTCGAGTGCCTGCAAATTTTCCACGTAAGTTAAAATTTTGTTCAGCTGAAAAAGAACGTCCGCCGATTCTTCCTCGCGAATTTTCAGCCGTGACAAACTCGCTACCGTTTTAATGTCCTGTTCGCTTATTTTCAAAATTTTTTCCTCCTAACGTCTTTTGGAAAGTTCGTTCAATGACAAAACCAATTTGTGCACGGGGTAGGCAAGGACGATTTGCATTATCGCCGCCGGCCAGAAGTCGACCTTCAAAAATTTTATCAAGTCGATTTGCCAACCCAGGAAAAATAAAAAAGTTATCGTTATGGCGAAGTGCAACGCCAGCGCGGGAATTGAACTTATCACGGGCAAAAGCGATTGATCGCGGAAAAGATTGACGGAAAATTTCCCGAAGATAATTCCTGCCGTCATATAGCTGAACATCGCCAAACCGAAATAACTTCCCGTAGTCGCGTCCTGCAAAAGTCCCGCCATAAATCCGAAACACGCGCCTTTTTCGTGACCGCGCAGGAATGCAACCGAGACCGTCAGCAGCAACATTAAATTTGCGCTGAAACCGTCAAAACTCACGTAAGTCAGCAACGACGTCTGCAAGGCATAGCACAGGACGAGCAGCATTGTCCACAGCCCGATAATCCTCATCTGGTCGCCTCCTCGGCAGCGTAATCCTCCTGCGGAGGTTGTTGCGCATCTTCAGCGACGTAGCCGGCTTGTTGCAGTTGTTGCTGTTGAGCTTCTTGAACTTGCTGTTGAGCCTCTTGAATTTGTTGCTGAGCCTGCTGAAGTTTTTCAGCCGTCTCGTAAGGGTCGGTTTCGGTGCCGGGCGTTTGCGGCGGCGGTTGAATAGGTTCGGGCGGAGCTTCTCTCGACGCGACGATAACTGCCACGTCTTCCAACTTTTGGAAGTCAACCGAAGTATCAAGCACGCCGTATTCCAAAAGCCCGCCCTCCTCGTTGCGAACTTCAATGACTTTGCCGACGACAATTCCTTTCGGGTAGACGCCGCCGAAACCCGACGTGACGACCATATCATCAACTTTAACGTCGGAATCTTTCGGGATATTGACCATGCGCGGATGGCTCGGATTTTTTATATCGCCTTCGACGATTCCGGCAACTCGCGATTCGGGACGCTGAATCAATGTCCCGACGGACGAGCGCGGGTCAATAAGCAGCTGAACTTTCGACGAATTAACGCCCGCTTCCATGACATGTCCGACCAAACCCATTTCGGTGACGACCGCCATATTATTTGCCACGCCGTCCAAAGTGCCGCGATTAATTAAAATGACACTCGACCAAGATGCCGACTCGCGACCGATAACACTTGCCGCAACCAAATCGAATTGAATTGCCGCCTGCTTGTAACCGAGCAAATTTCTAAGCCGCTGGTTTTCAGAGGCGTATTCACTCGCCGTCAAGTTTTGCGCCCGTAAAATTTCTACTTCCTCGCGCAGTAATTTATTTTGTTCGTGGAGATGAGAAATTTCTTGCACGGTATTTTTTATGAACGTCAACTGACTGCCCGCCCAAGAAAATACTCTTTGGAACGGAGAAGTAATCATCATGATAACGCCGTTGGTTGCCCGCGTATTGAACTTGCCGCGCGCCGCAAAAAATACTCAACAAAACACGCTGATAAAAACAAAAATCAGCGCGATAATTTTTTTTCCGGTCTGTTTTTCTTTGCGAAGTTTATTACTCATTGTCTCAGCTTTTTGGGTGTCATGACGACTCGTTTAAGCAAATTCATATTTTCGAGAGATTTACCGGTGCCCTCGCCCACACAACTTAACGCGTCGTCGGCAACGATTACCGGCATACCCGTTTCCTTTGAAATTAATTTGTCGAGATTTGCAAGCAATGCGCCGCCGCCGGTCATCATGATTCCATGATCCATGACGTCCGCCGCCAATTCGGGCGGAGTTCTTTCGAGCGTGCCTTTAACCGCGTCGACAATTTTAAAAATCGGGTCACCCAATGCCTCGCGAATTTCACTCGATTTAACTTCAACAGTCTTGGGCAAGCCGCTTAACAAGTCACGTCCGCGAATCGTCATGGATTTATCCTTGTCAGGCGTGATAATCGCGGTGCCGATATTAATTTTAATTTCCTCGGCGGTGCGCTCGCCAATCATCAAATTATAAAGGCGTCTTATGTATTGAATAATCGACGAATCCATTTCATCGCCGCCGACACGAATCGATTTGCTGACGACAATGCCGCCCAAAGATATAACTGCAATTTCGGTGGTGCCGCCGCCAATGTCGACGACCATATTGCCCGTAGCCTCTTCGACGGGAAGTCCCGCGCCGATTGCCGCAGCCATCGGTTCTTCGATTAAGTAAGCCTCACGAGCACCGGCTTGCGTTGCCGCGTCGATAACCGCACGCTTTTCAACTTCCGTGACACCCGAAGGAACTCCGACGACGACGCGCGGGCGCACGAACGATTTTGAATTCATTGCCTTGCGAATAAAATATCTGAGCATTGCTTGAGTAACGTCAAAATCGGCAATGACTCCGTCTTTGAGCGGGCGAATTGCAATAATATTTCCGGGCGTTCGTCCAATCATTTGCTTTGCCTCTTCGCCCACGGCAAGCACGTCGCCCGTATCACTTTTTATCGCTACGACCGAAGGTTCACGCAGGACAATCCCACGACCCTTGACGTGCACCAGAGTATTTGCCGTTCCCAGGTCTATTCCCATGTCGTGCGAAAGACTGCCAAAAAAACCCCACATCTGAAAGATTGCTCCCTTCCTTTGGTTAAAAAATTTTTTGCCTGCGCTAAGCGAAAACATTTTATCATACTTTTTACACTTTGCAACCTGCTTTTAAAAAGTGACTGAACATAATAAATTACAGAATAAAAAATAAAAAAAGAGCTTGATGCTCGAAAAATTTGAAACGGAATTTTTTATGTAGCGAATGAAGATATTTGCACTCGTTACGGTTTCATTTAATAAAGTTCAGATAAATTGCCAGCAAAATCAATCCGGGCACGCCGAAAACGCCGACAATCAGCGCGTGAATAAAAGTTATTTTTATCATGAGTATTCCCGTCAAGTTCACAAGATAAAGAATCGCCGCGCCGATTATGCTGTTCCAAATTATTTTGAAGGGCAGCTCGATAAAAAATTTCAACGCGGTAATTATCAGCAAGCCCGCGATTAATCCGACACCAATTTCAATCATAGCGATAAAACTCCTCTTGAAAAAATTTTTTGTGATTCTACAACGCGATAAGAAATTTTTCAAGGCGTTGCAGAAAATAGTTGATACCTGTTATAATTCGGATTAGAAAATTTAAACGCGGAGGGAATTGAGATGAGTTGGAAGAAAATTTTTTGCGGGGCACTGGCGGCGTCGATGATTTTTTCCGCGTCAGTCTTGGCGGCACCTGAAGATTCAGCCAATGCCAAGCTCGCAAAGATTGAAACTGATACTTACGGCACGGAACAGAGCGGCGCGCTCCTGGACAGAATCAGCCGCCTTGAAAAAAGTTACAGCGGTCAAAATATGACAGGCAACATGAACGCCCGAATCGATGCGATTTACAACGTGCTTTACGAAAATGAGACAAACCCCGGCATTTTGGCGAAAGTCAATGCTCTGGAATGGAATATCGACCACGAAGTTCAAAAGGGCGGAATCGACAGAAGGCTTGAGGTATTGGAAAATAAAATCTTGGGCAAGACGAGCGACGAAAATTTTAACGACAGAATTCGCGCACTTGCCAAAGCATCTTACGGCGAAGAAATTTTGCCGATAACTACAATTTCAGTTCCCGCCGATACTCTGATAAAAGTTGCGACGACCGTTCCTGTCGGCTCGAAAACTTTGCAGGAAGGCGACACAATTCCGATTGAAGTCGTCGAGGACGTTTATATTGACGGCACTTTGGTTTTTGCGCGTGGCTTGAGCGGGGAAGGCACAGTTATAAATGTCCGCCGCGCAAAAAATATTTTCAGCAACGGGAAAATCGAAGCGGACTTCAACAAGCTCAAGGCGATTGACGGGCAGGACGTCGACACTTACACGGGTGTTGAGGCTGTCGACGCCATGACTGCCGATTCAATGGCTCGCGGTCTGAGTTTGCTCGGACAAACTTTTTCGGGCAAGAATAAAGAGATTGAAGAAGTTTTGGTTCGCGGAAAAAATATCGACCTGCCGTCGGGCGTCGAACTGTATGTTCAGATTAAAACGCCGATAGTTGTTTACGGCGTGAAGCAATCTACGGGAATCAGCAGACCGACCCTTGAGAGCAACGAAGTTGAAACGGCTCCGCTGCCCGAAACGCAACCGACAACACTTGAGCCGAAACCAGAAACAAAACAGCCCGAATCGGGACTTTTGCCCGACGAAATGACTGCAACACCGCCGTCCGCCGAAGAACCTGCGCCCAAAGTTGAACAACCGCCTGCCGATGATTCGATAATTGTGCAAGTTGACCCCGACCCGCCCGCGCCGCCTAAAGAATCACCTGCCGAGCCGCGTCACGAAGAGGGAAAAAATCTTGACGGTCATGACGGAGAAATTATAGAAATTTTTGATGAGGACTGACGATGAAAAAATTTTTAGGCGTCGTATGTGCCGCGCTGTTCATGACTTCGACGGCGGAGGCAGTTTACGAGGCAAAATCCGACACGGGCACGGAAATTTTTGACTACATAGAAAATCGGCGGCGCGAGACTCGTGAACAACAACTGACCGAAGAACAGGAAAAATTACTTGCCGACATTGAAAAAGCTAAGGAAGAACTTCCGCACGAATACAAAGAGGGCGACCCAATCCCCGCCGTGTTCGAGGGCGATGATTTGGTTTACTATTCGGGCAGCGGCGAATTTATCGCTACGGGCAAGGTTGATATTATCCAGCTTGACGGTTATCGTTTCCAAAGCGAAGAGGCTAAAGGCAACGTCAAGCAGCAATTTGTTCGCGTCGACGATAAAGCGCACGTCCTGCAGCTGACGGAAGGTGCACCGCGTGTCACTCTTGACGGCTACAAAACTTATTACAACTACGGCACGAAAACCGGAACTATGGAATCGGCTAACGGCAAGATGGGCGAGTACTACTTGACGGGCAAGCGATTTGAATTTTATCCCGACCACATCGTTGTTTACAACGCCACGCAGACAAAATGCGGCGCGAAGGCTCCCGATTATCACTTGAGCGCGGAGCGTATGGAAATTTGGCCGGAACAAGTTGTCCGCATGTATAACGTTCAGTTTTGGATTAAAAATAAAATTGTCGGCACCAAAGATTATGAGGAGCGGCAACTCGGCGAGAAGGGCAAAAATTATTTTCCGCGCGTCGGCTACAATTCTGACCACGGAGTTTACGTTCGCGACAATTTTAAAATTCCGCTGATGAGTCATTTGGATTTGCTTATCGGAGCATACGTCGAGACCAAACACGGCTTCCGAAGCAACGCCGAAATTTTTTACGGCAATCGCGAGCTTAATGCGGCTGTCAGATACGGTTTCTACGATGACAGCGATGATAAATGGATTCAGAAAGAGCCGTCGCTTGATATTTGGTATGAAAAACATTTTGAAGGCTTGCCGCTTGCCTATCGAATAGAGGGCGAAGTCGGACATTGGCGGCAAAATTCGGTTGCCAGCACGCATCAAGAATACGAGTTTAATTTATATCACGACCCGATTGCTTTGGGGAAATATATTTTGTTCCTCAACACGGGCTACAGAATCACAAAGGACGACGTTAAAAACTCCAAGAGAGGAAATACGAAGGTCAACGGCTCCAATTACGATTTGTTGCTTGCCAGGGAATTCGACAACAGGACAGCGGCTTACGTCGGCTATTCCTACGATAAAAATAACTCCAAAAATTCTGTTTTCGATTTTAATAGGGATGATTACTCCAGAAAGTTTCAAGCGGGTGTGAGTTATTGGTTGACGCCCAAAGACCGTGTTGTTATCGGTGTGAAGTGGAATGCCGATAATCATTCGGTCGAGGACGTGGATTATTATTGGTATCATGATTTGCATTGTTCGCAGGCGGTTGTTCGTTGGCGCGGCAAGCGCAGTAAATTGGAAGTGCATTGGGAGTTCGTGCCCTGGTAAGTCGCTTTAAAAGCGACGGAACAGCGGTCGCGCCGTGCGTTGTAAAAATTTTAACTATGTCGCCGCGACGGAAGCAACGTGACGTTGCATCCAGCGGTCGCGCCGTGCGTTGTAAAAATTTTAACTATGTCGCCGCGCCGGAACGCAACGCTGCGCATTGCTAGCCTAATCGTTCCCAACTCCTAAATCCTAACACGTTTAAAGGAAAAATTTTTTATGATTAATGTTGGTTACTTATTTATTGCTGCACTGATTTTATTTTTTATGGGCGGTTGGCTCTTCCCGATAACCGACCCGACAGAATCCGTCTACGCGCTCACGGCAAAGGAAATGCTCGCGGCAGATGATTGGCTGTCGCCGCGCATTTATGGTGATTTTTGGTTCGACAAGCCGATTATGTTTTATTGGGAACTTTTAATCGCGTATAAAATTTTCGGCGTCAATGAATTCGCGTCGAGATTTTTTCCTGCTGTCTTCGCGACGCTCGGACTTTTTATGACTTACTTTTTCGGCGCAAAACTCTACGGAAAAAAAATCGGATTCGCGGCGGCGATAATCCTTGCGACTTCGCTGGAGTATTGGTACATTGCGCACGCCGTCATTACCGATATGACATTGCTGCTGATGTTCTCAATCACGCTGATTAGTTTTTATCTCGGCTACCGCGCAGATAATCCGCGACTTTATTTAATTTCGTTCGCGGCGTCGGGCGTGGCTGTCTTGACAAAAGGTCCAATCGGATTTTTTTTGCCCGGACTCATAATCTTAATTTTTTTGGCTTGGCAGGACGACTTGCTCCACTTGAAAAAACTTTTCCGCGTGAAAAATTTTTTACTGTTCGCGGCGGTAATTTCAATCTGGTATTTGCCCATGACTTTTATTCACGGCGTGGAGTTCTTAGAAAATTTTTTGGGCGTTCATAATTTCTTGCGGGCGACGGTCTCGGAATATCCTCAAACCAATGTTTGGTATTACTACCTTTTAATTTCGTTGATAGGATTTTTCCCGTGGTCAATCCTGCTGATTTTCGGCGCGATAAAAAATTTCAAACGTTTGCCGACACTCGACACGCCCGAAAAATTTTTACTCGTCTGGGCTTTAACCGTCGTGATTTTCTTCCAACTGTGCGCGACGAAATATGTAACCTACACACTGCCCGCGATGGTTCCCGCCGTAATTTTAATCGCAAAATATTTCGTCAACCGTTGGAAAATTTTTATCCGCGCGGCGACGAGCTTATTGATAATTTATCCGTTGTTTATGTTTTTGGTGGCGTTGCCTCTCGCCGAAGACAATTCGGGACGAAACGAGGCTGAATTACTTTCTATGCTAATCAACGATAAAACTTGCGTCGTAAGTTATAACAAAGTTTATCCGGCGTCGCTGGTCTTCTACACCGACGAGAAAATTTATCGGCTTGAAACCAAAGAAAACTTTGATAAATTTAAACCGCAGAAAATGTCGTGGACGAGTAAAAATGTTATGCCGTTCATGACCTTTGAAAAATTGCCCGCCGATAAAAAAATTTTGGCGGTCGTCAATGTCAATTACACGAAAAGTTTTCTCGACAATGCGCCCGGCAAATGGAAAGTTGTTGGCGAAATTCCACACAGCACCTTTGAAATTCTGATTGAAAATATTTTCTACGGGCGCGAACGTCAAAAATTTAAATCTAAAATTTATCAGCGAGTACCAATCAGATAAAAAAGTTTTTTACGGGCGCGAATATCATAAGTTAAAATCTAAAATTTTTCGGAGGGAAAATTAATTGAGCATAAAAGTTATTCCGTATGATGAAAAATTTGTCTGCGCGGCGATAAAAATTTGGAATGAGATTGTTCGCGAGGGAATTGCCTTCCCGCAAGAAGATGAACTCGACGAAATTTCAGGCGACGAATTTTTTAAATCGCAATCGTTCACGGGCTTGGCGGTCGACGGCGACGAAATTTTGGCTTTGTACATTCTGCACCCGAATAACGTCGGACGCTGCGGACACATAAGCAACGCAAGCTACGCAGTTCGTTCGGACGTGCGCGGGCGGCATATCGGCGAGATTATCGTTAAAGATTGCATTGCCAAAGCTAAACAGCTCGGCTTCAGAATTTTGCAATTCAATGCGGTCGTTGCCACGAACATTCACGCGCGGCATTTGTATCAAAGATTAGGTTTTAAAGAGCTTGGCACAATCCCCGGCGGTTTTCGTATGCCCGACGGCTCTTTTGAAGATATTGTTCCGCAATTTATCGGCTTAACTTAGGAGGTTGGCAAGTTGCAAGAACTAATCAGCATAACGAACAAAATGCACGACAAAAAAGTTTTGGTTATCGGCGATATTGTTGCCGATGTCTACGTCGACGGGCGCATTTCCCGCATTTCCCGCGAGGCTCCCGTTTTGATTTTGGAAAAGGCGGGCGAAAAAATCGTAGCGGGCGGCGCGGCGAATGTCATTGCCAATGCTGCGACACTCGGCGCGGAAGTTTATGCGGTCGGAGTTATCGGCGACGATGAGCACGCGGAAAGCTTGCGAAATATTTTCAAAGAACTCGACGTTCACATTGAAGGTCTCGTCCGCGATAAATCTCGTCCGACGATTTCAAAGACGCGGATTATTGCGGGCGGTCGTGCGACGGTCAGTCAGCAAATTGTCCGAATCGACAGCGAGAGTAAAGAACCGCTCAGCAAAAAAGTTGAGGCGGAACTTATCGCCAAGATTGATAAAATTTTGCCGAAGGTCGACGGCGTTATCATGAGCGATTACGGCTCCGGCACGATAACCGCCAACGCCAGGAAATTAATCACGCGCTTTGCCGGCAAGAAAAAAATTCCGAGCATTGTCGATTCGCGCTACAATATCGGCGACTTTGCGGGCGTCGGCTACATCAAGCAAAATGATTCGGAGCTGGGAAATTTTGTCGGCTATCCTCTCAACGATGTGACTGATTTAATCGGCGCGGGCACGAAAATTTTGACAAAACTCAACGTCGACGGCGTTTTGATTACTCGCGGTGAAATGGGTATGAGTTTATTCGAGCGCAACGGCGCGGCGCATCACATTCCCGTTAGCGACATGAGTGAAGTTTATGACGTGTCGGGCGCGGGTGATACTTGTGTTGCGGCGTTTTTGTTGGCGTTGACGGCGGGGGCTCAACCTGCGCTTGCGGCGAAACTTTCAAACTACGCGGCCGGCATTGCCGTCAGAAAATTGGGCACGAGTACGGTCAGCGCGGCGGAACTTATCTCAACTTTGGAGCGTGCAAGGTAAATGTTTATTGACAGAAAAGACGCCGCGAACTTTTGCGAAGACTTGAGGCGTCAAAATAAAAAAATCGTTTTTACGAACGGCTGCTTTGATATAATTCACGCTGGGCACGTCAGATATTTGACGGCGGCTAAAAATTTCGGCGACGTGCTGATTGTCGGGCTAAATACCGATGATTCGGTTAAGCGTATCAAGGGCGCAAACAGACCGATTAACAATCAAGACGACCGCGCAGAAGTTTTGCTCGGATTAAAAGCTGTCGACCACGTGATTTTTTTCGGAGAGCAGACCGCAGAAAATTTAATCGCCGAAGTCAAGCCGGCAGTCTACGTCAAGGGCGGCGATTACACTTTGGAAACTTTGCCTGAATCAAAAATCGTTCAAACTTATGGTGGGCGCGTTGAGTTTGTAAATTTGGTTGCGGGACGTTCTACAACAAATATTGTAGAAAAAATTTTAACGGAGCTTAAATGATATGGATGAATTAAATAACGTTTTAATCGTGAAGTTGAGCGCGATGGGCGACGTGATTCACGCGTTGCCCGTCAGCTACGCGATAAAAGAAACTTTTCCGGAGGCAAAGGTTACATGGGTCGTGGAGCCGCCGAGCTTAGACCTTTTGAAAATGAATCCCTGCGTTGATAAAATAATTCTCTTCAACAAAAAAAATTTCCGCTCACTGAAAGGATTCATGAAAGAATTTTTCCCGTTCAAACATGAATTGCAGGAGCAGAGTTATGACGCGGTTTTGGATTTGCAAGGATTGTTTAAATCGGCGGCGATAGCATTTTTTGCAAAGTCGAACATCAAGCTTGGAATTTGCAATATGCGCGAGATGAGCGACAAAATTTCAAAACCTGTAATCGGAGAGAACGCGGAAGGACATATCGTCGAACGCTACCTTGATACGGCGCGGGCAGTCGGTTGCGTCGTCGGGAAAGTTATTTTTCCGATTCAAGTGCCCGTCGAGCAATCGGAGAAGGCGCGAGCGATTATGGAGCATGCCGGCATTCGCGAGGGCAATCCGTATGTAATATTTGTCGTCGGAGCAAATTGGCCGAATAAACGTTGGCCGACGGAACATTTTGCCGCGTTGGGCGATTGGTTTTATCAGCTGGCAGTCGTGCCGATTTTGATTGGCAGCGGCGACCTCGACGAACAACTTGCCAAGGAAATCGAAGCCAAAATGGAAATTCCGCCGATTAATCTTGTCAACCGAACGAATATTTATCAGCTGGCGCATGTGCTGAGGAGTTCGCGACTGATTATCGGCGGCGACACCGGTCCCGTACATTTGGGCGCGGCATTGGGTGTGCGGACGATTATGCTAATGGGACCGACCAACGCCACACGCAACGGACCTTTCGGGCAAGTGCAACATGCGATTGAAGTCGAACGACCTTGTAAGGGCTGTTGGAAACGCGCTTGTCCGAAAAAAGAAATTTGTCTTGAAAAAATTCCCGTGAGTTTCGTTGAAGACAAAATCAAATCAATGGGCTGAAAAAGGATTTAGGAGTTAGGAGTTAGGATTTAGGGTTTTTTAATTCCTAATTAACAGAAAGGGTTTTGTCGTTGAAGTTCCTGAAAAGATTTTTCGACGGCGTTCAGCGCGACGCGAGATTATTTTTATTCGTGCTGATATTGCTGGAAATTTATCGCGGGCTGTTCATACTTTTCATGTCGAATTACATGAGCGAGGATTCGGGCGCGGCACAAATTTTTTCGGCAATGTTCGCGGGCTTGCGTTTGAGTTTGAAGACGGCGGGCGCGGTGACTTTAATATCATTTATCTTAGTGACAATCGGCGGCTTAAAATCGCGATTGCGACTGTTTATCGGGATTTTGGCGTCGCTGATTTTCTCGTTGCTGTTCATGCTGCGTTTCCCGTACTACCGAGCATTTCAGTCGACATTCGGCATGGAAGTCGTGCAAGGTTTTCACGATGACATTTGGGCGATAATCGTCACGATGTTTCAAGAATACGGAATCCTTTGGAGATTTTTAGTCGCGCTGATTTTGACGATAATTTGCATTGCGGCATTGAGTCGGCTGCTTTTGATAAAAACTTTCCCGCTGCCCGTACTCGACACCAAAATAAAAAAAGTCGGCTTTTCAGTCGGCTCGGTCGTTGTGATTTTATTGTTCGGATTGTTCGTGCGATTCGGCGGTAGTTTCACTTATGCGAGCGGAATAAATTGGGAAAATGCCGGAATCACGACCGACGACTTTTTGAATGAATGCATACTCGACGACGCGCAAGCACTTTATCGCGCACGAGCTATGGCAAAGCGCATGGAGGCGGGCGAAATTTTCGGCGTCGACGCAAATAAAATTTTGGAATCCGCGCAGATTGTCGCTGTCAACAAAGAACTGACGGAAAAAAATCTTGCGCCCTATCTCGAACGAAAAGCGGCGGGCGAACGAATTCAAAAGCCCAAACATATTTTTATAATCCTTGGCGAAACTTTCATGCAGTGGCCGATGCTCGGCAAGTATGACGAACTTTTAATCGCGGAGGGAATCAAATCATTAATTGCGGAAGAAAATTGCTACTACAGCCGAAATTTTATGCCGAACGGAAATTTTACGTCGACGGCGATAACGGGACTTGTGACGGGCTTGCCCGACGTGAACATTAAAGTAAATTATCAGGCGCGCACTTACGACAAACTTTACATCACGTCGATGGCGGCACCGCTCAGGGAACTCGGCTACAACGTGGATTTTTGGTATGGCGGAATGCCAAGTTGGGATTCGATAGCAAAAATGTCACTGGCGCAGGGCTTTGATAATTTTTACGGCTACCCGGACTTCAACGCGCCTAAGCAGACGACTTGGGGCACTAAGGACGAAAATTTATTCAACGCCCTTTTGGCGCACTTAGTCGACGAGCCGCCGACGGTTCATTTGATTATGACGACGACGAATCACCCGCCGTATAATTTGGATTTGGCGGCGGAAGGTTACGACATCAACGCGATCACCGAGGCTTTGAAAAAAATTCCGAACGTCGACGACGTAAATCAGTTGGCAATTGAGCTTGGGCATTATTGGTACATGGACGAGGTTATCACGAATTTTATTCGCGCGGCGAGCGAAAAATTTCCCGAAAGTATTTTCGTCGTGACGGGCGACCATGCCATCCGCTGTGACCCTTCGACGCACCCGACGATTTTTGAGCATCAAAGCGTTCCGTTCGTCTTGTACGGCGCGGGAATTACAAAAGAGATTTTGCCGCCCGACGCAGTTGGCGACCACATTTCGATTGTCCCGACGATTATCGAATTGATTGCGCCGAAAGATTTTGCCTACTACTCGATTGCGCCCAGTCTTTTCAACAGCGACGGCGTAGGATTTAACACAGAGACATTTGTCACGTCGAAGGTTGCAGGGGAAATTGATTCGGACGTCATGGAACTTTTGCCGCACGTCGCCTCCAACGAACTAAACGACGTAAATTTAACTGACGAGCGCGCTCACGCAATAGAAATTATCAGCGCAATGCGGACGGTTGCCTGGTGGATGATTATGAAAGGACTTTTCCTCGGCGACGAATCCGCCAATTAAAAATCGTCAATAAAAAATCCCCCGCTTTAATCGGCAGGGGAAATTTTTTTTTGTTTAAGAATCATCTTACAAAGAATCGCCCGAAGGCGGATTCTGTTCCTTTAAAATTTTATTTGACAGTTATCACGTAGACAATGCCCGAATCGTTTATATACCTTACATAAAATATTTTCTTATACGAAATCATTTTGGATTCGTCTTCGGAAAATAATTCATCATGGATTGCAGAAAAGTCTTCGCCAGTAAATTCTGGATTAACAGCTTTTATTGCCGCAACATAAGCGGCTTCGGCGAGTCGTATCCATATTAATGATTTATCCATGCACATAACTTTTATCTCTTTAAGTTCTTTATTGCTGGTGTCGGACGTTTCAACCAAAAGCATATTGTCGCCCAACATATATGTGCGATTTTCATCGCCTGAGACGTTTTCTTTTTTATAAAGCTCCATCGTTGTCGATTGCATGTCGTCAATTCCCATTGAGAATGCCAACGCATTAACGTTCGCCATGAATCGTTGATTGAATTCGTGAATCGTTAAGCCCAGCGTGCGATGCTCTGGTTTAAATTATGTTGAACAACCCAAAATCAGAATCATCAGCACGACCACCGTCAATGCAAAAGGAATTTTCATGCAGTGACCTCCTTAAGCGGACATTTGCTCTGTTGTTCGTTTATGGTGTTGCGAATGTCAGACAATAGCGCAGAGAAAAATTTTTTAAAGCATAGCTTGCCCGAAATAAACCACGCAGCCCATAATCAGGATAAACGGCAGGTAAACTTTGACGGCGAATTTCATGATTTGAGATTCGACGCCGAAAGCACCGACAGCCGCCGCGCCGATTGCGATTGATTGCGGAGAAATAATTTTGCCGACGCAAGAGCCTGCAGCATTCGCCGCCGCTATCCATGCTTGAGCAGTTTCGCTGAGACCGATTGCCAAAGCCGCGTCGACTTGCAGTTTGCTGAGCAGAACGCAGCTTGACGTTGCCGAGCCGGTGATAAATGCGCCGATTGAGCCGATAACGGGCGCGATGAACGGATAAAGCGTGCCCGTGGCAGCGACCGTCGTGGTGGCAATCGCCATAGTCATGCCGCTGTAGCCCATAATGCGCGCGGTTGCTATGATTGTGATGATTGTTATGAATGTCGGAATCAAAGTTTTAACTGTGCGCGACAAAACATTAACCATGTCGGAAAAAGTTGCGTTGTTGACGAAACCTGCGATTACTGCGGATACAAAGAGGATTGTAGGAGTCGTTATCCATTGGAAGGAAGTCGGCGCGGCGTCCGGCCCTGTGTAAATCATGACTTTTGTAACTACGGTTTTCAGTACGGCGGAAACGGCAGGTATGGAGCAGATAATCAAGAAAACGAAAATCAGCAAAAAGACCAGCCAAGCGCGCACGGCCTCGCCGGGAGTTATGGAAAAATTTTCGTCGTAGTCGTCAATTTCGTATTCGGGGTCTTTAATCGGGAATTTTTTTGCGTAGATAACAAGCAATGCCATGGCACATACAGCACCGCCAATTCCGGCCAAATCCGCGCCCATTGTGGCGGCTCCGATTACCGAGGGAACACAAAATCCAAAGCCGCCGATTAAACACGCGGGAATCATTCCCTTTAAACATTTAAAGCCGCCGAAAGCGACGAGCATTACAAACGGCATAAGTATAACCATGAAGCCCAGCTGCAACGTCGTATACGTGGCGATTTGCAGCGGGTCAAAATTGGTGAGCTTAGCCAGCGTCGACAGCGGCAGTCCGACCGAACCGAACGAGCTCATTGCGGCGTTGGACACCAAACAAGCGATAACGGCATTGACGGGCGGAACGCCCACTGTAACCAACATACTCGCGCCGATTGCAACCGCCGTGCCGAAGCCCGACATACACTCAAGGAACGCGCCGAAACCCCAAGCGATGATGAGTATAAGCATTCGTTTATCCGTTGATACGGAGGACAGCATGTCTTTAATTTTTTCCATGCCGCCGGTGTGCACCGTCAAGTTGTAGGCAAATATCGCCGACACAATGACGCCCAAAATCGGCCAAATCGCCATGAGTGCGCCTTCCAATGTTCCGGTCACCACGTCCATAAGTGCCATATCAAAACATTGCCACGCCACCAAAAACGAAATAATCAGCGCGACGGGACACGCCTTCCACGCCGGCAATTTTAATACGCTCAGCGCGACGATTAGCCATAGAATTGGCGATAACCCTTGAATAAACAATCTCCTCAACCCTTTCCAAACTTTTAATTACCACTAACCTTTGAGTTTATCTAAAATATTTTTCATGTCTTCGGGCAAGGGAGCCGCGAAAGTCATCAGCTCCTTTGTCGTCGGATGAATCAATTTCAACGTGTGCGAGTGAAGTGCTTGCCCCGCTATGTCGAAAGGATTTTTCCGCGCGGTGTATTTTGTATCGCCCAAAAGCGGATGTCCGATTGCCGTCATGTGCACGCGGATTTGATGTGTCCTGCCCGTTTGGAGTTTACATTCGACATAAGTAAAATTTCCAAACCGCTCAAGGACTTTAAATTCTGTGACAGCGGGCTTGCCGTCGGGAACAATCGCCATTTTTTTTCTGTCGACTTTATCGCGCCCGATTGCTCCCGTGATAATTCCTGCGTTATCAGTCAAAACTCCGTGAACAATTGCCAAGTAAGTTCGCGTCGCAATTTTATCTTTAATCTGCGCGGCTAAGCTTAAATGCGCGGCGTCGGTCTTCGCAACGACCATGACGCCCGAAGTATCTTTGTCGAGGCGATGAACGATGCCCGGACGTTTGACGCCGTTAATCCCGGATAAATCTTTGCAGTGATATAACAGCGCGTTGACCAAAGTGCCGCTCTTGACGGTTTCGGCGGGGTGAACGGTCATGCCGCGAGCTTTGTTGACGACGATTAAATCTGCGTCTTCGTAGAGAATATCAATCGGCAAATTTTCGGGCAAATACTCAACGTCAACCGCGTCGACCTCTCGGATAAAAATTTCTTCACCGCCTTTGAGTTTGAAACTTGCCTTGACTTGTGCGCCGTCGACGGTTATCAATCCATCCGAAATTAATTTCTGAACATGCGAGCGCGACCAATCGGAAAATTTTTCGTTAAGATAAATATCCAATCTGCGCGGGGAAATTTCTTCTACAAAAAAATTCATCTGCCCGCGCCCTCTACCTTGCCGGAATCAATTCTGAAAAGTATCGCGTAAATCATAAAGCCCATTCCCACGACGATAGCAATGTCCGCAATGTTGAAGACCGGCCAGACTCTGAAGTCAAAAAAATCTACGACGTAGCCCGTCTGTGCTCTGTCGATTAAATTTGCAACCGCGCCGCTCAAAATCGCCGTCGCTCCCAATCTCAACCAAGCGTCGGATTTTTTCAGCAGCGGATAAAAATACGCCGTCGCCGCAATCAATACCGCGCCCGTGATTAGCAAAAACATTCGCTGATTCGACAAGATTCCGAACGCCGCGCCCGGATTCAACACGTATGTCAAATGAAACACGTCTTGAATAATCGGGATTGACTGCCCCGGCACCATTGAACGCATGACCAATGCTTTTGTCAATTGGTCGAGCGCGACGACGCCGAAGATCAGTACTTTATTCCAGTGAATGAAAATCACGGCAAATACAATCTCGACGAACAACAAAAATTTTTTCACTGTCAATTCTCCTTGTCGAGTACGGGCTTATAAGTCCTGGTCTCGTCAGTGACTTCGGCTTTTTCAGTGACGGGCTTTGTGGATATGTCGACAATATTTGATTCGACGGAGTTGTCGACGTCCGTCGGAATTTTTTTCGGCTTAGAAGTTTTTTTCGGCTTGGGAGTTTCTTTGGGCTTGGAAATTTCTTCGGGCTTGGAAGTTTCTTCGGGCTTGGAAATTTCTTCGGGCTTGGAAACTTTCTCGGCAGTTTTTTTATCTTCGGATAAATCAGTTCCGCCAAACTCGTCGATGTTCGGAAGAATGCTGATAACGTGATTCGTTATAGCCAATTCCGATTCAAGTATTGTGCGCATTTTTACCAGGAAAGTATTCCGCTCGCGAATAAGGGTTGAATACTCCGCCAAAATCGCGTCGCGTTTTGCAGCTGCTTTATCAATCTGCTGCTTTGCCTCGAATTGAGCTTGCTCGCGAATTTGTTGGCACTCGCGGGCAGCATTTTCTTTAATATCTTCGGCGTTCTTTTTCGCAGAGGAAATGACCTCGTCCGCCGTGCGTTGAGCCATCATCAAAGTATCGTTCATTGTTTTTTCCAAACCGCGATACTTTTCCAGTTCCTTTTCGTTCGTGTAGAGTTGAGTCCTGAGCCGTTCGTTTTCGTTCAAGAGCTTTTCAAAGTCGACGACAATCTTATCTAAAAAATCATCAACCTCGTTCTCGTTGTAGCCGCGAAAAGTTGCTTTCTTGAATTGATGGTCGTGAATTTCCATTGGCGTAAGCAAGTACACCACCTCCAAATTTAATTAGGATTTAGGATTTAGGATTTAGAGAAAATTCCCTAAACAGGATATAGGATTTAGGATATAGGATTTAGAGAAAAAACCCCTAAATCCTAACTCCTAACTCCTAAC